>CAQRXS010000061.1 GCA_948874605.1 uncultured Bacilli bacterium
TCACTCAAACTATCTGCAAGTGTCTTGATTGTATCTGTTGCTACTCCATAGTTTAGTTCTCCTACTTCAAACGTATATTCTGGTTCTTTTGTTTTTACGAAAGACTCGCCATCTAAGCTATAATAATAATATTTAACACTCGTATTATCAGAAGAGTTTTTGGCATCAACATATATCTGATTACTTAAATTTGTTACTTCAAAATTACTACTTGGAGTTTCTCTATCAAATTCCGTTTGATGAGTTGCTATAGCCGTTATTTTACTACTAAATATTTGATTCATAAACTCTTCTTCATTTGGAGTATTTTCATCTAGCCATATTCTTAACTCAAATGTTTTACTTTGATTCACATCTAAATATCCTGTTTCTAACTTTCTTGCAGTTGTAGCATTACTAAGCGTTGTAGGAACAGTTTCTTTTTCTTTTAGTGTAAAGATACTATCTTCAAATAGAATATCAAAATAATCCAAATTTTCAAATGTCGTATTATTTAATATTTCTAAGTTGATTTGATAAGAAGCATAGGACTCACATGTATTTGTAATTGTAAAGGTATAAGGTGTTAGGGACTTCCCTTCTTCTTTAGTAATAGGAAAAGCATTCTCTAAACTTATTGGATTTTGTTCTTCAAAGGAAACTCTAAAACATCCAGTTGTTATTGTATTGGTACTATCAGCTGTTAATGTAATTTGCCATAATGCAAAACTTACACCACTTATCATTCCGATTGTTAATACAATGATTCCTAAAATAATCGCTTTTTTCTTATTCATATCCTACACCTACTACTTTTTATAATGTCTCATTTTTCCAAAAGTATTACAAAACGTCATACTCTACTTAAAATAAGTATAAAATGTTTTATTCCCTAAGTGAATATGGCTATACATTCTAAATTTATAAATTAAAAAAGCTCACTATTTTTCATGTGAACTATATTTTTTTGCTATCTCCTCTGCTATTTTTATTCCATCCATTGCACTTGATGTTATGCCACCAGCATAACCCGCTCCCTCACCACACGGATATATTCCTAAAATATTAGATACTCCGTTGTTATCTCGTTCAATTCGAACAGGGCTTGAAGTTCTACTTTCAACACCAAGAAGAATGGTGTCATCCGCGGAAAAACCTTTAATTTTAGAATCAAAGTAATCAATAGCTTCTTTTAGAGAATCTCCTATAAAGGCTGGAAATAATTCATTTAAATTTGCGAAAGTACATTTTCCTTTTGTAATTAAATCGATATTGCCAAAATGTGAACTTACTCTATTTTCTTTAAAATCTTTATATAATTGTATAGGAATATTTCCATTTCCAAGATTAAATGCTTTTTGTTCTAGGACGCGTTGGAAATAGATGCCATCTAATGGATTTTCTCCAAAGTCTTTTGATGAGACTGTTACAATCATAGCCGAATTTGCAGTTGTAGTATCGCGATTTGATTCACTCATACCATTTATAGCAAGTCTATTTTTCTCACTTGATGCGTTTACCACATATCCTCCTGGACACATACAAAAAGAATAAACTCCTCTTCCCTCTTTTGTGGTATAAGTCAACTTATAATTAGCTGGGGGTAAATATTTGGAAGTGCTCCCAAACATTGCATCATTTATCATAGCTTGTGAATGCATTATTCGTAGCCCAACTGCAAAAGGCTTGGATTTCATAAACAATCCTTTTTGATAAAGCATTTCAAAAGTATCTCTTGCACTATGACCTATCGCTAAAACCAAAATGTCAGTACTCATCCATTTTCCATTTACACAAATTCTTTTTAAGCAATTATTTTTTGTCTCTATATCCGTTAACTTATGTTGAAAATAAAACGAGCCGCCCATCGAAATTATCTTTTCTCGCATTTTTTTTATAATTTCACATAATTTATCTGTTCCAATATGTGGATGACTATCGTATAAAATCTCAGGATTCGCTCCACATTCGATAAAAATCTCTAGTACTTTTTTACCACGATGTAATTTATCTTTTACCATCGTATTTAGTTTTCCGTCTGAAAATGTTCCTGCTCCACCTTCTCCAAATTGAACATTACTTTCTTCGTTTAATATTCCTGTAGACCAAAAATGATTTACAGAAGCAATTCGATCATCAACTTTTTCACCACGTTCTAATATAATTGGTTGGTATCCTTGCTGAGCCAAGAAATATGCACAAAAAAGACCAGAGGGGCCGCTTCCAACAATTACAGGTCGAGCCAAAAGAGCCTCGTTTCCACTTTTTGGAAACTGATATTTCTCAATAGGTGTTAGAAAAACATCTTCACTTTGATACTTTTGTAAAATACTTTCTTCACTAGATAATAATACATCCACTTCAAAAATATAAAAAACAGTAGGTTTTTTCCTCGCATCAATAGAACGCTTCATAATTTTTATTGATAATATCTCAGATTCTTTTATTTTAAACTTTTTTGCAATTGCTTTTTTTAGATTATTCAATGTATATTTTTGAACTTCAATTTTTATTTGCCGAATCCGAATCATGCTTACACCTCTTTTTTACTTTTTTTATTAATATCTCTTCCAGCCAACATTCCGCTCATCCATGCAAAGCCGAGATTATATCCTCCACATTCTCCATCAACATCTAATAGTTCTCCTACTACATAAAGGCCTTTATTTTTTAAAGACTCCATAGTTTCTAAATTTACCTCATTTAGTCTCACTCCACCGCAAGAAACCTGAGCATTTGAAAACTCTTTTGTTCCGATAATTTCTAAAGGAAAACTTGTCAAATATTTTTCTAATTTTTCTCTTTCTTCCTTTGTTAAATCTTGATAATACTTATTATCCTCTATCTTTAAGATATCTAAAATAGTTTCAACTAACTTATAATTCAAAATACATTCTAAAATCTCTTTTATTGTTCGATTTTTGACAATTGTATTTTGACGAGTTAGAAAGGTATCTACATTCTCTTTTAAAAACGGTAAGAAATTAATTTTTAAATTTATCTTTTCTTTGTGAGATAACCCTAAGCTTGCATAACGACTTAAATTAAAAACACAAATACCACTAATTCCATAATCCGTAAGCTGTACTTCTCCGAAATCTTCTTTTAAAAACTCGCTATTTTTATAAATTGATACTTTTGCTTCACATCGTACACCAGCCCATTTTTTTAAGAATGCTCCTTTAGATATCAATTGGACTAGTGACGGAAGAGGTTCTATCACAGTCAAATCAAAGGATTTTGCAAGATTATATCCGTTTGAAAATTCACCATTTTTCAAAGAAGCATTTGAACCATTTGCAAGTACAACTTGATCAAATTGATAAACTTCATTTTCGGTAAATACTTGAAATATTTCATTTTTTTTGCAAACTTTTATTACACTTACATCAGTTAAAAACTTTACCCCTTTATTTTTAGCTTCTAATAAAAGCGCATTTCGAATGCTAGATGCTTGGTTGGAATATGGGTAATAATAACCATTTTTATTTTTAGGAATAATTCCAAGATTAGTGAAGAAATTTAATATTTCGTGTTGATTTTCTTTGGTAATTACTTGAGGTAACAGTTCTTCATCTTCTGAGTGATAACGCGAAAGTTCTTGGTTCTCGTTCCAATAATTACACCTACCATTTCCGGTTATAAGAATTTTCTTTCCACAATCTTTTTTCTTTTCAAACACAAATATTTCGTTTTTTTCATTCTTGGCATAGATTGCCGTTACAAGGCCTGATGCTCCACCACCTACAATTGCAATTTTCATAAAATCAACTCCGTCTCAATAATTATAGCAAAAAAATCAAAATTTTTTCTCACAAAATAAAAAATTATGCTATAATAAATATGTACTTGCTTTTGTGGCGGAATTGGTAGACGCGCTGGACTCAAAATCCAGTGATAGTGATATCATGTGGGTTCGATTCCCACCAAAAGCACCAAATTGATTGATAACTCGAACTTCTAGTTTCGAGTTTTTATATGTCTAAAATTGTGATAAAATATTTATATAACTTTAATTGATTATGTCAATTTAATCAATGCACTTACACATTGAAAAAAAATCAATATAATCATTGTAGGAGAAAAAAATTATGAAAACAGAAAATATAAAAATTTTGGATATACAGAATATAGATATTCAATTTTCCTTTTTTCATTATACAAATATTAAAAATATTGAAAGTATTTCTAAAAATGGTTTGATTTCTAAAATTGGGGATAGCGCTACTGGTATAGAATTAACAGAGAAAATTTTTTTTGCTATTGGTCCAAAGGGTGTCTTTTCTATTTTTGATTCTTGGATAAGATGGTTAATTGCTAAAAGATTAACAGACCTACCAGGAGAAAAAGCCGATCTTCCTTTCTATCGTTTTTGTACATTTGTGATGCGCTTACCATTAATTCATCACTTAGTAGCTATTATTGTTAATATAGTAGTTTGGTTTGAATTTAAATTTAGACCATTTAAAATAAAGGCTTTTAAGATTATGAAAGATATACTAGACAATAGTTGTTTTTTACTACTTGATTTAGAAGAAGAAATTGATTTTTCATATAGAGATATTGATGAGGTAAAATCTCAAAGATTTAATAGAAAATTATTAAAAACTTTGTATGCAAAGCAAAGCAAAATGAATAGTAAAAAAATGGATTATTGGAATATGCATACATTTAGTAATGTAAATATACCTCCAAATAAGATAACTTTGGTTAAACTTAATAACTCCTATGATTGCTTAAGTATCTTATTATGGATGATAGAACATACCCAACTAGATTTGAAAGTGTTAGCACCATTTTTATATGAATTTTTAAACTACTATAATTTCTTAAATGGAAATTGTAATTAAAAATGTTATTCCCCTTCTCTCTGCCACTGATACAATGAATTATCTAAAGGGACCATACTAAATACCGCTAATACTGTTACAGCAAACTTATCCGAAATGATTGATAATGTTTGTGAGATTATGGTTGTCTTTATAAAAGTCATTATAATGATTTTTATATTTCTAAAAACTAATTGGATTATTGGAATCATTGTATTACTCTTAGAATTATTGTATTTGAAAACATTTGATTATCGTAATGTCAATAGTACCAAATATTTATTTTTTACAACTATTGAAGCATTAAACCTAATTTTGTGATAAACTATACTTTGTAAAAGAAACGTTTCTTTGGGGGTGATTCACATGAATATTTATAAGAAATTAAATGAAATTACTAAGTATATTGAAGATAATTTAGAGCAAGAAATTAATTATGAAATTTTAGCTAGATTTTTAGGCGTTAATGTGTACACTATGCAAAGATTTTTTACGATGATTGCAGATATTTCTTTATCAGAATATATTAGAAAAAGAAGATTATCTAATGCTGGATTTGATTTATATAATAGCAAGATAAAAATCATAGACTTAGCTATTAAGTATCAATATGATAATGCCACATCATTTTCGCGAGCATTTGAACGTTTTCATGGAGTCAAACCAAGTTTAGTTAGTAAAAATAGCAGACTTAAAAATTTTCCTAGAATTGTCTTTTGTGAAAATGTCAATACTACTATTGAGCTTGATTATGAGATAATTGAACTGTGTGAGCTTAATTTATATGGAATTTGTATTAAAACTACTAATAATGCTATTGGGACTGATGCACCATTATTTGTTAAAACTATGAAAAAAAAATATGGAAATATAGAATATGGAATGACTACTTATACTAAAGAGCGTGAAGAATGTGAAAAATATTATTGTTTATATGATAAAAAAATGGATAACTTTGAACATATTAAAATCCCGCCTAGTAAATGGTTAAAATTTAAAATTGACTCTCGAAATTCAAATGATATCCAAGAAAAAATAATGTTATTTTATCAAAAATTTTTACCATCTTGTAAGTATAACTTAAAAGAACTTCCTGAGCTAGAATATTATCACGAAGATAGGACTGATTTTTTGGTAGCAATTTATTAACTGATAAAAATGATACCGAAAAAGTCAGTCTTTTCTTTTGCAAATTTGCTATGTTTACTGTGAGGGGATGTATTATGAGATTAACCTCAGAAATATATTTAACTAAGAAATATGTTACAAAAGAAGAATGGCTAGAATTCATAAAAATCATATCGAATTATAATGGCTTATTAAGAAGTTGGAAAATAATAATTACAAATGATAAAAATCAAATTAGGTATTATGTTCAAGGAAGACGAACTTTACCCTCCACTTTGAATCATTTGAATTCCTTTTTACTAAAAAAAGTGCCTAAAATAGTATTACCTAAACAAGATTATTCTTTCTTTTCTTTCCCAAAGATTGATAGTAGTATTATAGATCTCATTAATTATAGTGAGATTAAAAACAAAGGTACCTTAGAATATTTAGAAATTTGTTTTATGAAATTATATAAAGATCAAATTAAATCGAAAATCCAATTTTATTTAAAACAAAACGGAATTATTACAAAATATCATGTGATATTTGCTAGTTCTATTGCTATGCTATCTGTTGATTTTGAGGGAAACAAAAGATATTTTTATAAAAGCTGCCCCAAGTATTTAGAAATAAGTAAAATATTACATTTACTCAATACAAATTTAAATAATGCCTTACTTCATGTGGATACTTTCCCCTATTTACAAGGAAACTTCTATTTCAATCAAAATAATTTTAGTTTTAACAAACACTCTATTATCATGGGCTCTTCGGGCTGTGGAAAATCTAAATTTATCAGTTTGTTCCTTCATAATATTTATAAAAATGAAACAATAAAACAAAAATATAAAGTGGTTGTTATAGACCCTCATGCGGCTCTTGAAAATGATATTGGTGGAATTGGAAAAGTAATAGATTTTAGAGAAAATGACGATAGTATAGATTTATTCATAAATAGTAACGATGATATTATATCTTCAACCGAATTATTATTAGATTTATTAAAATCATTAATTGCGGATCAGTATAATTCTAAATTAGAAAGAGTATTAAGGCACTCTATTCATTTATTATTAATGGATGAAGATTTTAACTTTCGAAACTTAAGAAAAGTTATTCTAGATTTAGAATATCGAAATAATTTAATTAAAAAATTAAAATATACTCTTCCAACTAGTGTTATTGATTTCTTTCTAACTGATTTTAATGATTTAAAAACGAAATCATACGGAGAAGCAATATCTCCTATTATCGGATTTATCGATGAAATGGAAATGATACCAGCATTTAATTCTCTACAATATAAGAATAATTTAAAAGATACAATTCATGATAATTTTTTAACTTTATTTTCTCTTGACCGTACTAAACTTGGAGATAAAGTAACCAAAACTATTTCTGGATTAATCATGCAACAACTACTAACCCTAATTCAAAAGCACGATATTGATGAACATATAATATTTGTTGTGGATGAAGTTGCTGTAGTTGAAAATCCAATTCTTTGCAAGTATTTAGCTGAAGCAAGAAAATATAATTTATCCTTAATATTAGCGGGACAATATTTTAACCAAATATCAGATAATTTAAAAAATTCAATATTTGCTAATGTTGTAAACTATTTTATTTTTAGAGTATCAAAATTAGATGCGATAAGCCTTGTTGATAATTTTAATATGAAAATTCCTCTTGATGACTCCAAAGAGCAAAAAATAAAATTACTAACGGAACTTAATAACCGAGAATGTATTGTTAGAATTGAAGCAAATGGAGTTTTACTACCTGCATTTAAAGCTAGAACATTAAATTATAAAAGTATAGCTAGAGTAAAAGAAATTTGTAAAAAAATAAATTCCAATTGTGTGCCTGTGAATTCTAATAAAACTAATTTTCGGTTAAATTCCAATATAAATTTTAAGGATATATTATTAGCGAATTCAACAAGTAGAAAGGCTGTGAAAGAATGGCTGACCAGCAAGCAATAGAAATTGTTAATAAAATATTTAAAAGTGTATTTGACCAAGAAAATACTTATTCATTAGAGGAAATATTAGAAAGGTTTGCTTTTGATATTAAATTACCAAGGCAAGTTTATGACTCGACAACAAGTGAAATAACTTGGGCAGATTCTGTTAATAGTGGCAGATTTATTACAAATAAAAATATGGAAGAAAGAGATAAAACGAAAGGTTGGATGTTACCAAAAGTGGAAGTTCACGATTTACAAGAGTTATTAGAAATCTGGAATACTGTTAATTTAACTACAACTGAACGAGTTTATGATTCTATTTCAGTCTCTTTAAGCGACACTATTTATCGGTGCGAGAATGTTTATCGAAGTAGTAATTGTCAAGACTCCAAAAATCTGGTTTATTGTGATT
>CAQRXS010000062.1 GCA_948874605.1 uncultured Bacilli bacterium
GCCGGGTCTGATCAGATGATAGAAATTGGTGCTGTTAAAATTCAAAATGGGAAAATATTGGATCGTTTTGATGAACTCATAGATCCTCATCGTCCCATTCCTAAAAAAATTACAGAATTAACATTTATTACGGATGAGATGGTGCAAGGCTGTGACACAGAAGAAAATGTAACGAAACGCTTTTTAGAGTGGGCAGGAGAAAATCCTATGGTTGCCCATAATGCGAAGTTTGATATTTCATTTATGAAAGCCGCATGTAATAAGTATGGTTTTGGTGAGTTTAAAACAACAGTTATCGATACCATGAGTATGGCGCGGATGATTCATCCAGAGTGGCCTAATCATAAATTGCAAACTTTAACGAAAAAATTAGATATACCTTGGGATGAAGAAAAACACCATAGAGCTGATTATGATGCAGAAGGTACATCCCTTGCTTTTTATAAAATGTGTAAGGTTCTTTTTGATCGTAATATCGCGACTTCTATGCAATTATTAGAAGAAGTAGATATGGAGTCTTTAGTTCGATTTGCTTTTCCTTTTCATGCCACACTGATTGCGCGAACAAGAGAGGGTTTGAAAAATTTATTTAAAATAGTGTCTATTGCAAATACAAAATATCTTTATAAAAATGAGGCACCTAAAATTCCTCGAAATGAGATAAAGAAATTAAGAGAAGGACTATTAATTGGTTCTGGATGTATCAATGGAGAAATTTTTGATAAAGCGTCTGGGAAAGATGACGAAGAACTTGTAAATATGATGAGTTTCTATGATTATATTGAGGTTCAACCTATTAGTGCTTTTACTCATTTAATTGGTCCGGAATCTAAATTTCCAAATATGTTAGCAGCAGAAGAATATCTAAAACGTATTGTTAGAGTTGCTAAGGAAGCTGGTAAACCTGTGGTTGCAACGGGAGATGTACATACCCTTACCAAGGATGATAAAATATATCGCGAGATTATTATTAATCAAAAGTTCAATGGTAAGCTTCATCCATTAAATCGAAGAGGAATTGAAGTTCCTGATATGTATTTAAAAACAACTGCTGAAATGCTTGAAGATTTCTCTTTTCTAGGGGAAGAAGAAGCATATGAAATTGTTGTAACAAATACAAATAAAATTGCCGATATGGTTAGTGAAGTAGAGGTTATTTTAGATACGAAAGGAATTCCTTTTGCACCGATTATTGAAAACTCCCAAATGACGGTTACTGATATGGTTTATAAAAAGGCAAGTGAATGGTATGGAGATCCATTGCCATTTCATATTGAAGAGAGAATTGCTCTAGAACTTTATGGAGCGCCTTTTATTGATGCAGTAAAGAAAAATGCAGGTGAGGCTGCAGAGGCTAGCGTAATCTATCAAAGACTACATGACGTTATAACAAAAGGACCAGAATCTGTTCAAAAAGAAATCTTTGATTCTCTTCGTTTAGAAGATAGTGAGACTTCGGATGAAGAGCTCATGGCATCCGCTAAAGGGAAAATGACCGCGATTATTGGAGCAAATTTTGACGTTATTTATTTAATTGCTCAGAAGCTTGTAAAACATTCCAATGATGAAGGTTTCTTAGTAGGTTCTCGTGGATCTGTTGGTTCTAGCTTTGTTGCCAATTTAATGGGGATTACAGAAGTAAACAGTTTAGCACCTCATTATCGTTGTCCAAATTGTAAATTAAGCTTATTTGAAGATGAAAATGGAGAATCTTTAGGAAATGAATATAAATGTGGTTATGACCTTCCAGATAAAAAATGTCCGAATTGTAAAACCTCTATGACCAAAGAAGGACATGATATCCCATTCCAAACATTCTTAGGATTTAACGCGGATAAAGTTCCGGATATTGATTTGAATTTCTCGGATTTAAATCAAGCTAGTGCTCATGAATATACAAAAGTATTATTTGGTGAAGATAATGTATATCGAGCTGGAACGATTGGTACTGTTGCCGAAAAAACGGCTTATGGCTATGTAAAAGGTTATTGTGAAGCAAAAAATATTTTAATGAGAAATATTGAAGTGGAACGTCTTGCTATTGGATGTACAGGATGTAAAAGAACAACGGGGCAACATCCAGGTGGAATCGTTGTTATTCCAGATTATATGGAAGTATTTGACTTTACTGCATTTCAGTTTCCGTCTGAAGATCCCACTAAGGATTGGCGTACAACGCACTTTGATTATCATGCCATTGACGAATGTGTTTTGAAACTAGATATTTTGGGGCATACCGATCCTACACAACTGCGAATGATTCAAGATTTAACTGGTGACGACATTACTAAAGTTCCTCTTGATGATAAAGAAACGATGAGTATATTTACTAGCACAAAGGCTCTTGGAGTTACTTCAGAACAAATTCTATGTGACACTGGTACACTTGGAGTTCCTGAGTTTGGTACAGGCTTTACGATTCAGCTTGTTAAAGATACGAAACCGAAAACATTTGCCGAACTTGTAAAAATATCAGGACTTGCTCATGGGACAGATGTTTGGCTTGGTAATGCACAGGAGCTCATTCAAAAAAATGTTGTTCTGTTTAGTAAAGTTATTGGGTGTCGTGATGACATCATGGTAGAACTCATGTATGGTGGGCTTGAACCATTTAAAGCATTTAAAATTATGGAGTTTGTACGTAAGGGAAAAGCAAGCAAAGATCCAGAAACTTGGGCCGGTTTTAAAGAGATCATGGAAAAAGCTAAAATTCCAGATTGGTTTATTAATTCTTGTTTTAAAATTAAGTACATGTTTCCAAAAGCCCATGCAGCAGCTTATGTTATGAGTGCTTTTCGAATTGCTTGGTATAAAGTTCATAAACCACTTGTTTATTATTGTACGTATTTTTCTACGCGATTCACTGATTTTGATATTGATTCGATGGTAAAAGGCTATGACGCTATTCGGGCTAAAATGCTAGAAATTCAAAGTAAGGGTTATGACATGACCAATAAAGAAGCAAGTACTTTAGAAACACTTAAACTTGCTCTTGAAGCAACAGCACGAGGAATTCAATTTAAAAATATTGATATTGAACGCAGCGAAGGGAAGAACTTTGTTATGGACGCTGATACGAATAGTTTAATTATGCCGTTTAGTTCGTTAGATGGATTAGGAGAGTCTGTTGCTACCAAAATTATTGAAGAAAGAAATCAAAAAGCTTTCTATAGTATTGAAGATTTCCAAAATCGTGGAAAAGTCAATCAAACTACGGTAGAAAAAATGAGATTAATGGGAATTTTTGGAAATATGCCAGAAACAAGTCAATTGTCATTGTTTTAAAACTAAGAAAATATAAAATTGATATTGTAGGAGAAAACATTTGACAAATTAAAAAATTGCTAGAATAGCAATCATATTAGAAATGAGGATTTTGATGGAAAAGAAGTTTTCTGAAAAAATTTTAAGTGTTTCAGAAAGAAAAATTATAGCTGAAATAGAATCAGCGATGAAAAAATTAGAAGTAAATATGGAGCAAAGTGAAGGCGATAAAGAGAATAATGTATTTTTTGTAAAACGATTAGTTGGTATGCATATGTTGTTACGTATCTACAAACTAAAGAAAAATAGTTTTATTATAAATAAAGTAAAAAGTATGGATTCTGAAGAAATTGATCAGTGTTTTGATTTATTAAGACCTGGACTAAAAAAAGAGTTTCAAATGCTAGCAGTAGAAAGACGTTATGAAAAATCTTTAGAAGCTTTTCAGAAAAAGTTTTTGGAGTATATTGACGAGTCTTTTGAGCCAAAGTCTTTAGAGATTTGTGAAAAATCTGCGTTAGCCTGCGAAAAAATTGTATTATCTACAACAGGCTTTTACGAATTTTATTCTGACGCAAGAATCAAGAAAATTTTATTGAGAAAATTAGAGTTAGCATATATTGACAATTCTTTGAAGAGTTTTATAACAGAAATATATAATTTTCTATCTTTGAGTCAACAATTTGAAAGTATTGAATTAGAAAATGATTTTAAAGAGAAATTTAATCAATTTTATTATAGTAGAAAAAAGCAATTGGAACCTGGAATAATCAATATGGTTTTGTTAGAAATCGTAAAACAAGCAGATATTTCACGTGATTTTTTATTAACTTATTTAGAAAATAGATCGCACCAAGATGTGAAAACTAATGTTAAGATAATTTTGGATTTGGTAAAGCAATATGAAGCATATTTTAAAGAGTATTCCGAGGAAAAAGAACAATTAAATCAAAAATTTCATCAGGAATCACTAGCAATGGATGCACAATATAGTAAGCGAAGCTTTAAAGAAAATATAATTTTAGAAAGTTTAGAATCTTATCATATTCTTTCTGATGTAAAAGAAAATCCTTATTTTTATTTAAATTCTTCTAATGTAGAACTTTATTTGAACTATTTGTTTTTCAGTAACCAAGATAGTACATTTGAAGGAAATATGCAGAAGTATGCTGAATCTTTCTGTGATGTAGCCCATCCTTTTTACGCGGATTTAAAAGATTATATTGGCAAATCGTGTGGTTGCAGTTTTGATCATTTAAGCGAAAAGGGTTATGAATTAATTTTAGATGAGCTATTGAAATTTCAAAAAATAAATAAATTGATTAAAGGAGCGAATGTGTTTGAACTAACAGAAATGCAAGTTCTTACAACGAATTTTAATGAGAATCCTCAATTGCATTTAGGACTGTAGTGAAATAATTTTACAGTCTTTTTTATTTTGGGTTAATTGATACTAGAAGATGCAAAGTCTAATACTTTGTTACTTTTAGGATTTAATCATTTCATTTATAAAAGGATTTATAGAGCTCACTGGAACATTTTCGATGCGGGTGTTTTTATTTAATTTAAATTAGGCAAAAAATATTGAAACATGTCCAATCCAAAAAAATTGACAAATTAAATAAAAATGGTATAATAGCAAACGTGTTAAAAAAAGGGGGATTTTTATGGAAATGGCGTTTTTTGAAAATTTTTTTAGCGATTATGAAAGAGACAATATGGCTAAAATAGACTCGTTAATACAAGAATTAAAGCAAAATATTGGACAAGTTGGGCGTTATGAAGAGAGTAAAGTCTTTTTTGTAAATAAATTAGTGAGTATGCGTATGTTGGAGCGTATCTATGAGCTAAAGAAAGATAGTATTGTTATAAATAGAATAAATGATATGGATTCTGAAGAAATAGATCAGTGTTTTGATTTGTTTGGATTAAGAATAAAAAAGGAACTTAAAAAGCAAGCAGTAAAAGCTTCCTATGAAGAATCTTTAAAAGCTCTACGAAAAAAAATAGGAGCTACTAAGGAATCTTTTAATCCAAAGTCTTTAGAAATCTGCAAAAAATATGTTTTATCCTTTGGAAAAATTGTATTATCTAGAACAGATTTTTATGAGTTTTATTCTGATGCAAGAATTAAGCAATTTTTATTGGGAAAATTAGAGTCTGGAAATATAGATCGTGCTTTGCAAAGTTCTATAACAGAAATATATAATTTTTTATCTTTGAATCAAAAATTTGGAAGCAACGAATTAGAAAATGATTTTAAAGAACTATTTAATCAATTTTATTACAAAAGAAAGAAACAATTGGAAACTAAAATAATCAATGAAATTTTGTTAGAAATTTTAAAACAAACAGGACTTTTAGAATGCGTAAGTGATTTTACTTCGAAAATGATTTTACTTAGTAATGTGAAAGCAAATTTTAAGTTTATTTTGGATTTTATAAAACAATGTGAAGAGTACTCTAAGGAAAAAGAACAATTATTTCAAAAATATCAACAAGAATTACTAGATATTGAGGAACAATATAGTAAGCGAAGTTTTAAAGAACAATTAATTTTAAAATGTTTAAAATCTAATCATATTCTTTCTGGTGTAAAGGAAGAAAATCCTTATTTTTATTTAAGTTCTTCTAATGTAAATCTTTATTTGAACTATTTGCTTTTCAGTAATCAAGATAGTGCATTTGAAATTAAAATACAAAATTGGGTAGAGAATAGGAAACTTGGAGATCACCCTTTCATGAAAGATTTAGAAGATTATGTTGTAAGGTCCTATAGTTGTAGTTTTGAACATTTAGGGCAAGAGGGCTATAACGCAATGCTAGAAACTTTATTGAATTTTCAAAAGATAAATAAATTGATTAAAGGGGAACACAAGTTTGAGCCAACAGAAATGCAAGCTTTATTAAAAAACTTCTATGATGATCCACGATTAAATTTAAGGCGTTAATCAAAATTTCTTAAAAAGATTGTAATGAAATAATTTTACAGTTTTTTTTCTTTCAAGTTACTAATTACAAATATTAGTACTTAAAAAGTAAGGCTATATGGACCATATCAAAATACTTTCTTGTTTATTTTTTATAGTTTCTTTATTTTATGATTATTCCGTTCATAAAAAGGAATAAATTGTTCATTTCAACTTGAACTATCGATTTAGCTATGCTAAAATACATATAGTTTTGATGTGAGGAGGTTATACCTATGGCAAAAAAAGAAGATAGACAATACTTTTGGGTGAAATGTTCTCGTTGTGGAAAAGTAACACGTAGACCAAGAATTAAAAATAAGAAAAATACGCCAGATAAGATGGAATTAAATAAATATTGTCCAAATTGTCGTCAAGTAACAGTATTTAAAGAATCTAAAGTTGGAAAGTAAATTTAAAAGGAGGATAACTCATGCAAATCAACATTAATGATATTAAAAATGGCATGACTATTATTATCGATGGTAATCTTTGCCAAATTGTTGAATTTCAACACGTAAAACCTGGTAAAGGAAGTGCATTTGTTCGAATTAAATTAAGAAATTTAAGAACTGGTGCTGTAGTTGAGAATTCTTATAATACAAATATCAAAATAGAAAGAGCGAGAATTGACAGAATGCCAATGCAATTTCTATATACTGATGGGAATTCATTTGTTTTCATGAATACTGAAACTTATGATCAAATTGAAGTTCCTGCGAATAAATTAGAAAATGAAAAACGCTTCTTAAAAGAAGGTTTGGAAATTCAACTTGATTATTATGAGGGAGAGTTAATTGGTGTAACGCTTCCAGAAAAAATTGAATTTGAGATAATTGAAACTGAACCAGCTGTAAAAGGAAATACAACAAATAATGCAATGAAGGATGCAACAATCGAAACTGGTTATACAGTCAAAGTTCCATTGTTTATTAATCAAGGAGAAAGAATAATTATTTCTACAAGTGATGGAAAGTATTCTAGTAGAGCTTAAGAGATTAAGCTTTTTTTGTTTGCTAGAAAGAATGTATTGTCAACTTTTTTGTAAAGTTGATTTTTTTCATCTTATTTTTTTTAATATTTTCTTTACTTTTTGAGGTATTTCTTGTAATATAATGGTAGACAGTGGTAAATTGTGGAAGAAAGTGGGGAATGCGACATGTTTATGGGCGAATATCATCATAACATCGATGAAAAAGGCCGAATCGTTATTCCAACTAAATTTCGTGAAGTCTTACAAGATCAATTTGTGATTGCGAAAGGTCTTGAAAAGTGCTTGTACGTATATTCTATGAAAGATTGGCAAAGCTTAGTAGAAAAGTTAAACACTCTGCCTTTTACCAAAAAAGATGCTAGAACTTTTATAAGAAGTTTCTTCTCTGGTGCTACTGTTTCGGAGTTTGACCGTCAAGGTAGAACTTCAATTACCTCCCCATTGGTCACATACGCCGGTCTCACTAAAGAATGTGTTGTTATCGGCGCGAATGACCGTATTGAAATATGGGACAAAGCTTCATGGACTGCATTTTTAGCATCGAACGAAGAACAACTAAGTGATATTGCTGAAAATTTATTTATGGATGTGAATTTATGAAACATTATACAGTATTAAAAAAAGAATGTATGGATGCTTTAAACATCAAAAGTGACGGATTCTATGTTGATGCCACTTTAGGCTTTGCAGGAGATTCCGCAGAAATATTAAAGAGAATAAAAAGGGGAAAATTATTCGCCTTCGATCGAGATGAAAGTGCGATTTTGTATTCTAATGAAGTTTTAAAAAAAATTAGTAGTAATTATAAGATATTTCATCAGAAATTTTCGAATTTAAAAGAGTGTTTATTGGAAAT
>CAQRXS010000063.1 GCA_948874605.1 uncultured Bacilli bacterium
ACCAGCATTCGGAGTAAATCCCATCGATGTATTTAAACATTTACCAGCACGCACTGCACTAATACTTGCCCCAGAACCAATATGACATAAAATAAGTTTCAAATCATCGCGATTTAATTTTTGGGCCATAAATTCGCTTAAATACTTATGACTAGTTCCATGAGCTCCATAACGACGCACTTTATAATCTTGATACCAATTCATTGGCAAAGCATATAAGAAATTTTCTGCCTCCATAGTTTGATGAAATGCAGTATCAAATACAGCTACATGAACAGCATTTGGAATAACATTTTTCGCGGCTTCGATTCCTTTGCACGCTGCAGGATTATGCAAAGGTGCTAAACTAGAAAGTGATAAAATATCTTCGAAAACCTCGTCCGTAATCACGACACTCTTATCATAATGATCAGCCCCTTGAACAACGCGATGGCCAACTCCCACAATTTCTGAAAAATCTTTAACAACATTTAATTCAATAAGTTCTTTCATCAAAATTTCAAAAGCCATTGTATGATCTTTTAAATCTATTTTTTTTTCAATTTTTTCCTCATTTATTTTAATCGTATAAAAACCATTAGAAATTCCAATTCTTTCAAATGCCCCACTGACTAAAACTTGTTCAGAAGGCATTTCAAACGCTTTAAATTTTAACGTTGAACTTCCAGCATTTACAGATAATATTTTCATAATTTTCAACTCCTTATCCTATTATACAAAAAAAAAAGATATTTGACTATCTTTAAATCACAAGAATGCTTATCTTAAACAATTGGGGCCAGTTCCCATCTCTTTAGAAAGTAGTTCTTCCTCTAAAAGCCTTTCATGAGTTAATTCATAAGGATTTAAAAAATAATCATAAACCATGCGACTATCTTTATCATCTCTAAATACTTTACGATCGATTCCTTTCATACTTACTATCACCTAATACTATTGTGGTATAAAAATACCCTTTTTATACAAAATATTAAGGGTGATATCATGGAAGAGGAATATTTTAATCAACGAATCAATTGTAACGTTTCACATTGTAAATATTTTGAC
Organism: uncultured Bacilli bacterium; assembly: GCA_948874605.1. The sequence continues at coordinate 1,048 of CAQRXS010000063.1, forward strand.
CATTCAAATGAAAAATGCACACTTGGTTCTATTAAAGTAAGCGAAAGTAATACCAGAGAAACATGCTGCGGTTCTTATCAAAAAAACGAATTAGAGTAAATCTTCAAATTCGTTTTTTTGATTAGTGATAACGGTTTCATTACGAACTGCTTCCTCAATCAAACTTTCAAAAGGAATTGATTGTTCATAAAGAAGGCTCTGTTCTAACTCGGGATTAATAACAGGATGCTCTGGAACAAAAATAGTACAACAATCTTCATAAGGTAAAATACTAGTCTCATAAGTACCAATTTTTTTAGCCAAATCAATAATTTCTAATTTATCAAAACAAGCAACAGGTCGAATAACAGGCATTTTGACAACTTCATTAATCACACTCATACTAGATAAAGTTTGACTTGCTACTTGCCCAATACTCTCTCCATTTACCAAAATCTTACAACGATTACGATAAGCTATTTTGGCAGCAATTCGATACATCATTCGTCGCATAATCGTAATCAAATAATCATGCGGAATATTTTTATAAATAGCTTCTTGAATATTAGTAAAAGGAATAACATGAACTTTAATAAAATCGCCATATGTACTTAATATTTGTGCAAGAGATAACACCTTATTCTTAGCCTCAACACTCGTATGTGGAGGACTCTCAAAATAAATTGCCTCTAACTTAACACCACGTTTCATAGCGAGATACCCAGCTACCGGACTATCAATTCCCCCGGATAACATAAGTAACCCTTTGCCAAGAGTGCCCACAGGATATCCTCCAATGCCAGGATAAACCTCAGAATAAAGATAAGCATACTTTTGACGTATTTCAACATGTATAATCACTTCAGGATGATGAACATCAACTAGAACATTATCTTTATTTTTTAAAACAATACCACCTAAATGTTTACTAATTTCAAGACTTTGCATCGGATAAGATTTATCACTACGTTTCGTTTCAACTTTAAAAGTATGAAAAGATAAATTAGCTAAAATATCTAGCAAGGAAGATTCAATAACTTCCATTTGAGTATTTTCTAATTCATAACCTACAACAACTTCATGAATTCCAAATGTATTTCGAACAATATGGAGTACTTTCTCAAAATCATCGTTTTCTATCGTTAAAAACATTCTCCCTTTATCAAAACGAATATCTACAGAATAACCATTTAGTCTCTTCAATAAATTAAGTTTTAATTGTTTTAAAAACATTCCAATGTTTGCTTTTTTCGTATTTAACTCAGCATATTTAATTAGAATCAATTTCTTCATGAAACCACTTCCCGCTCCTAATCATAGCAAAAAAAAAGAAGAAGTTCAATGAATTACAGCCCAATTAATAAACAACAGAACTCTATTTTACTGTAAACTTCTCTTTCTTTCTACACCTTTTTGCATTAAATATTCATTTATCCGAGAAAGGTCTTCTTTGGTATAACGTTCTTGCTGTAAATCGTCTAATCCTCTTTGTTGTAAAAATGTATTAATATCTTTAAAACAATATTGCATTAGCGCCCCACTACTAATAACTCCTGTTGCCATTTCGAAATCAACAAAATATTTGGTACGATCACCATCATTATAATAAGTATGTTTAAATTCCTCATTTCCTTCAAAAACAGAATGAAAACATCTTGCCCAATAATTTTCATGAGTTAATTTTGTTGTTCCAGTTTTTTGCATAAAATAATAATCTTGATAATTTTCGGGATTACAATAATTAATTTTTTCATTTTGAAAAACGTCTTCTTTAGACATATGGAAAACATCTAATAAGCGAGTTGAATCAAATACATATAAATCTTTTGCTTCAAAAGAATGTGTTAAATAATTATTTATCTTAAAAATATCTTCTTCAGTATAACTATCTTGAATCATATTCTGTAAACCTTGTAGCTCTAAAAAATGATTTATAGAATTAAAATATATTTTAGAATTTCCTGTATAGCTTCCACATGGCATTATAAGAGTTACATTACATTTATTTGTTTCTTTTTCATATTGACAAACATTTCGTTGAATAACCTTCTGTTCCGGATTTAAAATATTTATGCCACTTTCAAGAATTTCAGAGACATTATCAGCCTGATTAGTATAAATGTCATAATCTTTTAAAAAATAATAATCTTGATAATCCGCAACAGAATCATACAATACGGAGCAGTCTTTTTGATAAGATTCCGCGCCTTTATAATACCCTACTTCATTGACATGATAAGTATCAAATAAAGATTTTGCATCAATTACATAGATCTCGTCTGCTTTAAAAGAAATCTGTGTTGATTCTAAAGAAGGAATAATCTCTTCTGTAATCTCTTTTTTCTCTTTTTTTAAAGAAACAGCTTCTAACTCTTGATATTTTTCTTGTAATAATTCTTCTTTCATCACAGAAATCGTTATCCCATCATTTAGGCGTTCTTCTTGAACATCTATATAAGAATTTATGCTATTTTTACCAATATAGATTACTTTTCCTGTTATCACATCATAAATATTATGATATCCAATATCTTTGTCAGAGGCAGAACAACGATATCCTATAAATTCATCAATAATTCCGGTTGCTTTCGTCACACGAAATTTTGACAAAGAAATCGTTTGAATTTCTTCTCCTTTTTCTTTTGCAACAAAGGAATTCAAGAGAAATTCTTTCTTAATCTTATACATATTAATCGTTTTTTCGCTAGATGAATAAATTCTTTCGTTTTCAAATAATTGATTTAATTTTGCAGAATTTGATGAAAAAAAGTTAACTTCCTCTTGGGATGGGTATTCACTAGAAACAAATTCAGTTAAAGAAGTGATTGATTCAATAGGTAAATTCTTTTGATATCCGTACTCTCCATTAAAATAATTATAATCCATTTTATCATCTACTAAAGTGATAATTTGATCACGATTTTTTTTCTTAAAATTATATGTTAATGCTTGCCAACGTTTATTATCGTCTGATTCTAATGTTTGACCTACAAATTTTAGATCTTTTATATCATAAAATCTATTGATATAATTATTTAAATCTTCATGGGTTAATTTAATACATAAGTGAGTCTTTCCGTCGATTCTTACTAGGTAGTAATTTTGCGTTTTTTGAATTCGATCTTTTATTGCTTCTATTGCAGTATTACTTTCTAATGCATAACTTGCTTTGGCATTCCCTAATGCGAGTGATGCTGCTGTTCCAAGCATCAAAGCATATTTTTTTAAATTAAATTTTTTCATTGTTCTCCTCCGTTTTTCTAATTGTTTAAATATACTAACATTCCATTTTATAGATGTCAATTAAATTTTTATTGTCAAAAAAACAAATAATCAAATATTAATTATAGAGTCAAATAACCAGCTAATTCTTAGATTATTCAATTTTATAAGAATTAAGATTAGTGGCTACAAAACTAGCAAAAAAAAAATTAATATATAATATCAGTTATCAATACTAATTTTCTTCTTTTTTTAGTAAACTAAGTTTATTATATACCATTTTAAAACAAGCCAAGAATTTATTAATTTCATCAGTGGTGGTTAAATAGGATAAACTAATCCGTATTGTACTAGATGCCCGTTTTTTATCATTATAAATAGCCATCACCGAAGTAGAAAATTCTCCACTAGAACATGCCGTATTCGTACTAACATAAATTTCATATTCTTCTAGAGCATGCAAGAAAGTTTCAGCTTTTATCGTATCAAGAGAAATATTAAGAATATGCGGAATACTTATCTTCGTTCGATTAATTCTAACACCTTCATATTTCATTAGTTCATCCACAATTTTGTCATTTAATCTCCGAATAAAATTTTCTCGTTTATCAATATCCATAACTGCTAGGCGAATTGCTTTTGCAAATGCCACGATAAGAGGAACAGCTGGGGTCCCCGGATGAAGCATATTTGAGTGACCACTTCCATACAATAATGGAGTTAAAGTAACACGACTATTTTTATACAAAAGGCCTATTCCTTTCGGTCCATAAATTTTATGCGCACTAATAGAGGCCAAATCAACATCATGAAAATTAATAGATACTTTCCCAAGAGCTTGAGTCATGTCACTGTGCAAAAAAGTTTGTGAATTTTCCTTTTTTATAATTTGACGAATCATTTTAAGAGGTTGTCGAACACCAGTTTCGCTATTAACTGCACAAATACTAACTAATACAGTGTCTAAACGAATTTTCTTTCTTAAATCTTCAAAATCAATTAATCCAGACTCATCATTATCCACATAACTAATTTCAAATCCAATGCTCTCTAAATAATCACAAATTTTATAAATAGAAGGATGCTCAAGCTTAGAAACAATCACATGATTTCCATACTTCATATTTGCTAAACATACACCAATAATAGCCAAATTATTTGACATCGTAGCTCCACTAGTAAAAGTAAGCTCGCTATCTAAAACATTAAAAATATCGCTAATCTGTTTCACTGCACTATTCATAAGTGCTTTAGATTTTACCCCCAAACTATGTAAAGAATTCGGATTTCCCATAAAATCTTTCGTTGCGCGAATATAACTTTCTAAAACGTCATAGGAAACTGGCGTCGTTGCACTATAATCAAGATAAACCATTTTCATTACCTCCTATTAAAATAGAACGAATTTGATTCCAATCATACACTCTTCGAATTCCAAGACGCTCCAACTCTTCAAATGAAAATTTACGATTATGCATCTGATCTATCAATAATTTTGTTTCTCCATAGCCTTTTAAATTACTAACTTTATCATCAATTTTAATGTCACACATAACCATATGCTTTGAACTTGTAAAAATAAATTTTTTAGGGTCCAAAAAAGGCAAATTTGCTCGTATCCATTCATACTTATACTTTGCCATAATACTACTTTCATCCAATCTTCTTTTATCTACAAAAGCCGAAACCACATAAACATCATAAAAATGAGTTAATTCTTCAATAACCTTGATTGCTTCAGGCAATTCTTTTGCATTCGTATAAACATTTAAATTCTGATAAAAATAATCTAAAAAATCATCTCGTTTTGATTCCGGAATAATATCTTCTACAAAGTAAGTATCTATATCTTCATATTTGTAATTTGTTCCTAAATAACGATTTACTTCTTCTAAATAAGCCGGAGAACATATCGTCTCATCCAAATCAATCATTATTGTTTTCATGATTCCTCCTATCTTTGGTATTCATCCATTAATTTCTTATAAATTCCTGGTTCAATAATATTTATTGCATTGATTGCTTGTTCCAAGGAAACTTTAAAATTACCATGAAAGAAAGACTTCTCAGCTTTCATAAGACCTATTTCAACTTCACTATTCACAGGTCGATAACGATTTCCGTACACTATCGCTGTTTCAGCCATTTTAGCAGTTTTTATAATTTCTTTTGTTGTATTGTAAACTTTCAAAACTAAATCTCTAGCTGTATCAACTCTAGTATTTAAAACTCTAATAGAAATTGGTGTTTTTTCAAGTTCATGAACCATATTGGCTATAGCTTCAGTAGCTTCCGCAAGCTCTACAAAATAATTTTCTGGAATGATTGGCAATTTAAAACTTTTCATAGTAGATTTTGCTTGATTCAAAATTTGTTTCATCTCATCCAATTGTTCTCTCGCACGAAGCTCATCTTCTTTTAAACTTCCTAAAGTACGCAAAGCAACTTCTAATTTTTCTTCTGTCTTCGCTAATTTAACATTCAAAAGTTCCATTTCTTTGCCATAATGAGAATAGGAATGTTCTTTATTTCTTTGAGAAGAAACTATTCGGTCATATTCTTCTCGATGACTAATCAATTCTTCTTGAATCTTAAATACAATCTCTACATCTTCATCATTTAAATCATAACTATACTTAATATCTTCCAATTTTTTAACCAAAGCATTATTTATATTAACATGCTTTGTAAGCTTAAGTAAAATACTTCTTAAATAATCATTATAGATTTTTCGTGCAATTCTTTCTTTATCAAATTCATTATAAATTGAATCAAAATAATCAAGCATAGTTTTTAATTCGAAGATAGAATCCTCAATATTTAATACATTAAGACGTTGAAAAATGTCAGTAATCTTTTTATTAGATTCTGTAACATTATAAGGTATATTTAAATAACTTAAATTATACCCTTCTTTTTCCATTTTTCGTGAGATATTTGTAATGTCAGAAATCTTTTTAGGTATTACATGCTTCCCTAAAGTTATAATGGTTGGTGCTTCTTCAATAACTAACTTTAAGTTACCTATCAAATCATCAGACGCTTTGACAATTTTACTTACCTCTTGGTAAGCTTTTTTTTCCATAGAATTTTCAAAAGCCGCGAACAATTTATCTACAGTCTCAAATTGTAATTCTAAAGGAGAAGATACTAAACTATAATCTTTTTTATGAGTATGATATTTATTTAAAATTTCCCGATAATTTGCTTTTAATTTAGTAATCGTCTCACGGTTTTTTTCTTCACTTAAAGTAATTTCTTTAATTTCATCTAATAAAAAGTTAGCCTTAGTTCTAACATAATAAATATCTAATTCAATATCAGATAATTTACTTTTTAAAGTCTTATAGTCTTTTTTCTGAAAAAATTCTTCTGCTTCCAATAATGCATCAGTGATACGCGTTACATCCTCGTTTTTAATTGTTTCAAAACGATTCTTCCAAGAAGAAAATATACTCTTCATATCACTATTTACAATTAAAGGTTCTACTTTGTTTAACTCAGCAATAAGATTTGCGGAAATTACCAAATTCTTATCACGTTCTAACTCTTCAATTTGACCACGAAGACGTTTTTTTTCACGATTTTCTATAAAATGTAAGACAACAACAATACTTACAACTGTTAATATGTAGTAAAATACACCTAAAATGATAATCAATTCAACGCTCATTAGGTTCCCTCCTACTCTTCTACAAATATTTTATCATATTTTGTCGAATTTAAAAGAAAAAAAGCAAATTTAATTCAAGAAAATATCATTACTTTAAATA
>CAQRXS010000064.1 GCA_948874605.1 uncultured Bacilli bacterium
GAGATGAAGAATTTAGGGGGGGGGGTTGTTTAGACAATCTCCAAAGAAAATAATATTAATAGGAATTATTTTATTACTTCTATTTAGTATAGGAATAAGTATAAGTTATGCCAATTGGATTTCACATCATACTCAAAAAGAAAATAATATTATAGGAAGTACGTGTTTTCAATTAAAGTTATTTAGTGAAACAGATGGCATTAAATTGGAAAAAGCAATGCCATTAAAGGACGAAGAAGCTAATATTTTAGAAGGGTATACCTTTACCATTAAAAATATTTGTAATACGCAAGGAGTTTATCAGGTAAACTTAGAAGAAATTATTATAGAAGAATTAAAGCTAGATACTAAATATATAAAAGTATCTCTAAATAATAGCAAAGGAAAAATCTTAAATACCTATGAAGAAGTAAGACCAACACTTGAAGAAGCAAATGTAGCGAGAAAACTTACAAGTGGTTCCTTAAAAGCGGGAGAGAGTGTTACATACAACTTAAAATTGTGGCTAACAGAGGAAACACCTCCGCTGGAAGAAAACTATTTATTAAAAAGTAAAATAACCGTAATAGCAACCTATAAGGAAAATATTGAAAATGAAATTACATATAATACGATTTCTTTAAATGAAACCTATTCCAAAGAAAAAGAAACATTGCAAACAACAATAAAAAGTAAAAATTATGATTTAATAGAAATTAGTGAAGATGGGGTAGTCTTTAATCCTATTCCAAAGGACAAAGAATACGTATATGTAAGCACTTATGAAAAAGAAGGAAGCTACACCATATATGTAAAAGATGAAGTTGGAAATAGAAAGGAAATCATCATAAATACGATTCTTTTAGATCAATCGCCCCCTAAAATTGTAAATGTTATCTCTTCTCCAGAAACTTGGACAAAGAACAGTGTCATTGTAACTGTGGACGCAAAAGATGAAAAAGCGGGTCTTCATGAAAAGGCTTACAGTTTTGATAATGGAGTAACATGGCAAAGAGAGAATACCAAAGCATTTGCAGAAAACACAGAAAATATAATTATTAAAGTAAGAGATTCCTTTGGATATATATCAAATCCAACAAATACTAAAATTTCAAATATTGATAAAATTCCTCCTAATGCTCCAACTATTACAAATTCAAGTAATAATAATTGGACTAATCAGAATGTAACAATAACTCTGGTTTCAAATGATTGGGGAATAGGCGTGGATCACTATGAAACCTTAGTTAATGGTATATGGACACGAGAGGGCATTACTTATAAAAATGGAGTTGGAACAATTGTATATTCTAATGAAAAAAATGAAACAGTGCGTTTTAGAGCAGTAGATAAATTAGGAAATATTAGCAATGAAAGTTCAACAAACGTAAAAATAGATAAAACTTCTCCAACCTTAGTAATGAATACTACTTTAAAAAAGACTCGAGAAATGGCAAATCCAGATATATTAGAAAATTATACTAATAGAACGATAGACTCTATGCAACAATTTGGTTTACTTACAAATCAATATTTTGACATTGTTGATTTTGTAAATGATAATTTATCTGGAATTTCATCTGTGGAGTTTAAAATGAGTACCAAAAATACAGAAGCGTGGAATTATGATAGTGTATCTGAAGTATTTGTGAGTAATATATTTCGCTTTCCTAATGCGAATTCTATAACTTTTGCAAATCAAATAATACCGACAAGTGGTATAAGATACATTTATGGGAAAGTTACTGATATTGCAGGTAATATAGGCTATTCTAAATTGATTATAAAAGTATATACAGAGCGCGAAAAATTTGCAGCGTTGTGCTATCTTAATATTTTAGGTAGACCAGGAAGCTATGAAGAAATAGAGGGAAAAAATTCGCGTATTGTGGAACAAGAAAATGGAGGAGGAAGAGATTTTCCTGGATATCCGTCCTCTTTTGATAATAATAGAAAACTTCGAGCAATCTATAATATAATTGCTGAATTTTATGACAGTAATGAATTTCGAAATAGTCGTTATTTCACTTCAACTTCAAATTATGTTCAAAATGTTTATTGGGGCGTATTAAGAAGAAGCGTTGAGAGTGAAGCCACCTTGCAAGGCTGGATAAATGACTTTGGAGTCCTTTCTGATTCGAATCGATTTGAGATTTTACATCAGGCTGTGATTTCAGATGAAGCGAAAAATAGTTTTAATAATTATTGGTAGAGTAAAAGAAAAAAAGTAGATAGTGTCTACTTTTTAATTTGTGCTTGCAGAGTTACGAGCACTTGCAATTTGATTAGCAATATAATTTGAATATTTTTCTTTTAATTCAGAATCGTTAATTTCCATTCCATATTTTTTTCTTAATTCGTCCATAGCAGTAATACGAAGAGTTGCATCATCAGTTAACTTTTCATTTGCAATAGCTTCTTGGATTTCGTCTTTTTTGTCATCAAAAGAAGGCTTTTCACTAGCATAAACACGATAGATAACATGATATCCAAGTTCTGTAGTAATAACAGATTTAGAATATTCACCGTCTTTTAATTCTCTTGCAGATTTCAATAACTCGTCATATTGAGTACTTAAAGTTCCAGTATTAATGGCACCTAAGCTACCACCATTTTCTTTTGTTGCATCATCCTCGGAATATTCTTTCGCCAGTTCACTAAATTTTTTCGCTTTATCTTCTGCTTCATCTAATTTTTTAATAATTTCATTAATTTTATCTTTCGCATCACTTTCAAGTTTTTTCTTATCATCACTAGAAGTATTATCCGTAACACCAGTTTTAATTAAAATGTGGTTTACAGTAACATCTCCATAAATATTTTTTTCATAATAAGAGTTCATTTCTTTATCAGATACTTTAGTCTTAGCAAAATCTAAAATAGCCTTTTGTTGTAAAGTATTCAAATAAACATAATTTTGATAAGCTTTAGAAGAACCAAAATAACTTGTAATATAGTCTTCTCCGTAAGAATCAATCATTGCCTTCACTGTACTTTGAGCACTTTTCTTAGCATCTTCTAAATCATTAGGATACTCTTTTTCTAAAAGTTTGGTATCCATTAAAGTAATCATAGAATCTAGTGCATAACTTTCTTTCATAGTGTTATATAAGTCTTGAGCTGATACTGCGTCCATTCCTTCTTTAAAACTAATAACAGGTTGAGAGCCATCACTAAGCGTTGGCAACTCACTACCACAGCCACACATAAACAATGTACAAGCTCCTAACACTAATATTTTTTTTGTTTTATTCATTATATCTTCTCCTTGTCTTTTTGCATATTTATTATAACAATACATTTTAAGAAATACAAGTATGCACCAATAAAAAAAATAACCATACACTATAATTGAAAAGACAAAAAATAAAGGAGGGAGTTATATGAACTGCTGTCGTGAAAATGGAGTAGGACCTGCTATTATATTAGTACTATTCATTCTATTAATCTTAATTGTTGGAGCATTCATTTAGTCTTTAAATAAAGGAGGTGCCTTATGAGTTGTTGCAAAAAGCCAGTTGAAGAAGGATGTGGATCTAATAATAATAGCTTCTTAAATGGTGCATTTATTATATTAATCCTTTATATCCTGCTTGCAATCATTCTTGGCGGATTAATTTTCTAAAAGAGGGTAGTCCTCTTTTTTTCTTTTAAAATCCATGGTATAATTTTCGTAGAATAAAGAGGTGTATGTCATGTTTGGAAAAGTTTTAGATGTATCAGAAAATAATGTTAGAATAGAAAATATAGGTGGAAAACTTCAATTAAATTTAAAAGGTGTACATGTTGTTTTTGAAGAGCAAGCAAGAAAAATTGTTGGTAAAATTACAGAAATAAAAAAAGAATACATTGATATTTTTTTAATCGGAGAAATAACATCTGGTGGTTTTATTCCTGGAATTGATAAAGCTCCCACTTTAGGAAGTACGCCTCGGGTTGTAAATGGTACGGAACTAGTAACATTTATAGGGGAACAAAACTATCATGACAAAAGAACTCTTTTAATAGGTTCTTCTACGGTTTACGACAATTTTAAGATTACAGCCAATTTAAATGACTTTTTTAGTAATCACTTTGCAATTATTGGAAATTCAGGTTATGGAAAAAGTTGTGGAGTAGCAAGACTTTTACAAAATCTATTTTATTACAATGAAACTCCACCAAAAAATATGCACATGGTCATGTTTGATGTTTACGGAGAATATCATTCTGCTTTTCAAACATTAGAAAATTATCCAGGTATCCATATAAAGAATTTTAAAAATGAAAAAGAAGATATTGCTAATGTAATCGCATTGCCACCGTCATTTTTAGATGCCGATGATTTAGCTATTTTATTAAATGTAGAAGACCCTTATTTGATTCCAATTTTAGAAAAAACATTGCAATATGTTAGTATTTTTAAAAGCGAAGACCCAGCAAGTATTGAATACAAAAATAATATTATCGCTACAAGTTTATTAGAAGTTCTTTCTAGTGGCAAAGAAGCAAGTCAAATAAGAGATCAATTTTTATCCATTTTAAATAAATATAATACACCAAATTTAAATGTTGATAGTGAAATCAAAGAACCAGGATACACTAGAACAATAAGACAATGTTTAAATATAGACAACCAAGGAAAAATTAATGCTATTTCACTTATTATAGATTATTTGAATCAATATAAAAAGATGAATTTAAAAGAATATACTTTAGTTCCAAATTTAGTATATTCTCTAGAAGATATTTATGATGCATTAGAATTTGCTCTTTTAAGTGAAGGAGTTTATAACAGCACAACAATGTATGAAAGAGCTACATCCCTAAAAATTCATTTACATCAAATTATTAATGGACCAAACAAAAAGTTTTTTGAATTTAATGGCATGATTAGTAAAAAAGAATATGTTGAGAGCTTATTTCGAAATATAAATGGCGAGAATGTTCAAATTGTAAATATTAATCTAAATACATTAGAAGATAGATTTGCCAAAATACTTACAAAGTTATATTCAAAATTATTCTTCGATTATGCAACAGACTTAGAAATGCGAGGTTCTTTTCCAATTAATATTGTTTTAGAAGAAGCGCATCGCTATGTAAATAAAGACAAAGATATTGATGTAATAGGATATAATATTTTTGACCGAATTACCAAAGAAGGAAGAAAATATGGAGTTTTAATGGGCTTCATAACACAAAGACCAAGTGAATTATCAGAAACAGCTTTATCTCAATGTTCTAATTTTTTAGTATTTCGTATTTTTCATCCCGATGATTATAAAATTATTGATGCTATTACATCTAGCGTGACAAGAGATGATTTAGAAAGATTAAAAACTCTTCGTAAAGGAATGTGTCTTGCTTTTGGAAGCGCTTTCCACATCCCATTAATTGCTAGATTAGAAATGCCAAATCCAGCACCAACTAGCTCAAATGTCGACATTGTGAGTATTTGGTATGAATGAAAATGACAATTTGTACATTGTCTTTTTTTCTACGGTAGAGTATAATAAAACTTAATTTAAGGGAGGCATTTATGAGTTTTTATAAAGAAGTAAAGTTATTCATGATTTTTGATATTTTGGGGGATATCGAAAGAACAGGACCTTTGCTATGGAAAATAAATCGCAAAAGATTAGAAGATGTGAAAAATCATATTCTAGACTTGTTACTTATGGTTAGAATTTTAAAACAGCATCTTCCGGCTGAACTAGATTTTGAAAAAATCAATGATTATATTATTTGTCACGATTTACCTGAAGCAATTACAGGTGATATAACAAAATTTGAAGGTATAACAGATGAAGAAAAAGAGAGAGTAACAAGTATAGCCATTCAGTATTTATCCAAAGAATTTGAAGATGTAATGGATTTTTCTACTATTTTAAATAATTATGAAGGCAGAGTTGATTTAGAAGCAAAAGTTGTTTGCATGTTTGATAAATTACATTCAGCAACAACATTTATAAAATATCAAAGTGAGCAAAACATAGATATGGATGCTCCTGGAATTGTTTCTAGTTTAAGAAATCATCCATTTGTTGTGAGAAAAATTGCGGAAGGGAAAGACTTAGCTGATATCTTTTTTGAATTTCATATGAAAGTGATTAAATTTACAGCAGAGGAAATAAAACAATATGGGATTACCATTGAAACAGCTAATAGGATTGTAGATGTTATTACGGGTTTTGCAAACGAAATATATAGCCAAAAACAAAATGGACCATGGACTATGGTAAAACAAGAATTTCCAAATTCAGCAATGAAGTATAATAGAAATAAAATGGCTTAAAGAGTCGTTTTTTTTGATGAAAAAAAGAATACAATTAGTATTCATAAAAAGTATAAGGATTATTTACTGTACCATTACCAGACTTATAAAGGAGGTCACTAGGCAATGCTATAACAGGTCGTACATCTTTTTTGGCAGCAGCCCAATCAAGGGTAATTCGACCAATAGTATCGACACCATAAACATCAAATGTATTTTCGTCTGTTCCATTTAAAAGCCACCATTTATTTGTTGATGTAGAAAGATAATTATAATTAGAACAATTTCGCGAAGCAGCTTCAATACATAAAGGATCTAAGGAAGCATTCATATAATCGTAAACACTTAACATTGAAAAATTAGTTGTCACTGTTGTTGTACATTCAATAGCGCCTGATTTATTTTGATCTGTCTCGCTCCTTGGATGAACGCAAGCATCAATAGGTAACATATATTTATGATATTTTACAAAATCATTTTTATAGATATCTTTTAAAGATAAAAAGACTCTACTAGTTTCAAAATTATTTTTTCCGCGATTACTTTGAATCGTTTCATTGTAACGATCATCATAAACATATAATGTTTTCGTATTGGTTGTATCACTTAAGATTAAATAAATCTGTTTTGCATCAAACTTAAATATTCTCCATGAGAAACCAGCAAAATTAATATAATTATTTAAAAATTCCCCGCGATAAGTATACATATTGTTAATATCATAAAGCCCTTCGTCTTTGACAACAATAGGTTCTGTTGAAAGTATTTGTTCATATAACGATTGGGTCTCATAATTAGAACATTTTAAATGAGGTGTGAAGCGAATGATAGAAGAAGTTTTGGAAACCTTAACCAACCCTTCGCAAGTGTCCTTTGTAAGACGCTCAAAGTCCTTCATATATTTTCCTTGAATAAGAGTAGATGCCTCGACAATAATTTCTTGACCTTCTTGAGGTAAATAGCTAGCATTAGCATTCAAATATTTTTCTGTACTCTTGACCATTAGTTCTTCTATTTCTGGGCCATCGTATTTTTTGAAAAGATGTATAAGTAGAACGGTAACGACAATAATAATAGCAATAGTAATTAAAACAGCAACTCCACATAAAATGACAGTTTTTTTCTGATCTCTCCATAATTTTTTTAGTTGATTCATATTTGATTCTCCTTATAAAAAAATTATACTGAAAAAGAGAAGAAAAAGCAATTGTCATCCATTCATTTTTTGTTGAATTAATAGCAAAAAAATAAACCTAAGTAAATAAGGCTTATTTTTTCTATTATCTATTGTAGAATTCAACAATAAGAGCTTCATTAATTTCTTGATTTAACTCAGAACGATCTGGACGTCTTACATAAGTACCAGTTAATTTCTTCTTATCAAATTCAACAAATGGTTTTGTAGAAGTTGTAGCTTCTAAACTTGCTAAAATTGCTGGATGAGATAAAGATTGTTCTTTAACTGCAATAACATCACCAACTTTACAAGTGTAAGATGGAATATCAACTTTTTTACCATTAACAGTAATATGACCATGGTTAACTAGTTGTCTAGCTCCACGACGAGTAGTACTCATTCCCATACGATATACTAAGTTATCTAAACGACTTTCTAGTAAGAATAATAAATTCTCACCAGCAATTCCTTTCATTTTTGAAG
>CAQRXS010000065.1 GCA_948874605.1 uncultured Bacilli bacterium
TGTTTTAATTACGTTTGTACTTTCTTGTTGCAGTGTTATTTGCCATAACGCGTAGGATACTCCTATCATTAAAATAATTGCTATAAAGCATATTCCTAATATCAAATTCAGTTTTTTCTTATCTTTCATTTTCAACACCTTTTTCTTAGTATGACATATTTTTATTATTCTCCCTGACATTTTGAATCATCTATCCTAATAGCATTATAGGATGATTGCACACAAAAAGCAAGGCACAAGATTTGAATTACGGGGTTTTGTAATTTCATGACATTTTTTTCAAAAATTTTAAAATATTCTATTTCATTTGATAGGTTCTTTAGTAAAATTATTCAAGTAAACACCTCCAAAATTTTGGCAATATTTGCCTAAATTTTTAAACAAAAATCAGAGAAAATTTTTCATATTCTCTGATTTTTTATATCAAATTTTATCTTTATCGAAACTCAAATTTTATTAAACTATTTTTTATTTAGCTTCCTCTGTGAATAATTTTCTTGAAATTCAAAATCAAACTTTTGAGAAAAAGCTCTACTTTGAGCAAATTTATTAAGTATCTTTTTTATACGCTTCCGAATAGCTGTAGAAGATACACCATATAAATTGGCAAGCTCATTTAATTGTTGCTTTTCACTACCCATCAACCCGAAATAACGAGCCAACAATTCTCGCTTATATGAAGATATAGAAGATGATTTTAAATATTCGTTTAAACTTTGATAAATCATATGCTCTTCAGCCAGAGAAAATTCATCTTTTGTTTGTTCGACCCCTAAAATTCTGCTTTTCCTATTGTATACTTTCTGAACCAAATAGTGACGCATCAATTCAACAGTACGTATGTTAAACTTATTATCTTCATCAAAATAATGAATCTCTTGGCTTAAGATTATAAAGATTTCTTCTAATAAGGAACAAAGAGAAGCGTCAGCTATAGAAAAGCAAAACCGAGAAAAAAGCTGTTCAATACACTCTTCTTCTGACTTTCCAACCAAACGTAATTTCAAATACTCATACAAAATGACATCGAAATTATCCGTTCTCGTATGAATAATATCACTGAGCTTCCTATAATTATCAATAGATTTTAAAGCTAACTGATAATAAAATTTATTTACTTTAAAAAAGGAAGAATACCACTGTATATGATTTAATATGTCAGAATCTACTTTTTGAGTCCATAACTCAAGTGCATTTTGCATAATATCTAAAATATCAAATTCGCCATATGCAACATACATAACCGGTGAAGAAACAACAAAATTATATACCATAGGAAAGGTTCTGAATAACAACTCTTCTCTAATTTCTTTCTGAGCATTATTATCGTTAAGTTGCATCATATGATTATAAAGAGATTGCGCAGTGCTTAAAGGAATAGCTTCTTGTGTTCCAAAAGGATAATATTCCTCCAATTTTTTTAAATTATCACCATAAATTTTATTCATAATTTTCCCCCTCTTTGAATAGTGATTATATTAGCATAAAAAGACATTTAATGCAAATTCATCAAAAAATTATTCTTCAAAATCAATATCTAAACTTACTTTATTATTTGATACAAACTGCCAATCCAGTTCCTGCAAAGCATTCTTTAAATTATCATCAAAGCGATATTTTATAAGAATTTCAAAGTGATAAACATTATTTACCAAAAACATGTTTGCTGTAGTTGGCCCCAAAATGATACTCGAAGAATCTAACTTTTTTTCTAAGAAACTCTTAACATTGCGTGATTCATTACTAGCAAGTGTATAATCTCGGCTTTTAATCGTTAAATGAGCTAAATGATAAAAAGGTGGATATTTTAAAGTCTTACGAATATTCATTTCATATTTATAAAAGCTAAAATAATCCTGATTTTTAACACAATTTAAAATATAATTGGTAGGATAAAATGTCTGTAAAATAACCTCTCCTGTCGTTCCTTTCCTACCAGCTCTCCCACTTGCTTGGCAAAGTAAATCAAAAGTCTTTTCATTGCTTAAATAATCCGGGATGTTTAATGTTGCATCTGCATTTAAAATACCGACCAACGAAACATCTGGAAAATCAAGTCCTTTGCTAATCATTTGTGTCCCTAGCAAAATATCATATTTATGTTCATAAAAATCCTCAATAATTTTCTCATAATTTCCCTTGTTAGCAGTAGAATCACAATCCATTCGAATAATTCTAGCTGTCGGGAATATCTCATTTAAATAATCTTCTAATTTTTCTGTTCCAAGGCCATAATAATTTAGTGCTTCTTCATGACAATTCGGACATTTACTTTCTTTAAAAACTGTATAACCACAATAATGACAACGAAAGTTATTAGAAGATTTATGATAAGTTAGCGAAATATCGCAGTGCGGACACCGATAAGTAAACCCACAACTAGAGCAAGTAATTGTAGTCGAATGCCCTCTTCGATTTAAAAGTAAAAGTATTTGCTCTTTTTTATTTAATTTTTCAATGATACGACATTCTAATTCTCGACTTAAAATAGAATGACGATTCTTAACCTCTTCTGCCATGTCAATAATTTCACAATCTGGTAGTAAAGAACCATTTGCTCGTGTCATTAATGGAACATAAGTATAAACTTTTTTTTGAGCTCTGGCCATCGTACCAAGTGTTGGTGTAGCACTTCCAAGTACCAAAGGGCAATGATGAGTAACTCCTCTTTTTTTTGCTACATCTAATGTATCATAACGAGGACTATTTTCTTGCTTAAAAGATTCCGAATGCTCCTCATCTAAAATAATAATACCAATATTTTCTAGGGGCGCGAAAACTGCACTACGAGCGCCTATAACAATACGTGCTTCCCCGCGAAGTATCTTTCGCCATTCATCATACTTTTCTCCATCACTCAAATTAGAATGCAAAACTGCAATATCATCAAAGACTTGAGCAAAACGTTTTACAAGTTGACTAGTTATACTAATTTCTGGCACCAAAACCAAAGCTGTTTTACCAAGATTTAAAACATCCGCAATTAATCTAAAATAAATTTCCGTTTTCCCAGATCCAGTAACACCATGAAGCAAATACACATTATCACTTTCTAATCCATTTTTTATTTTATCATAAGCCTTTTGTTGTTCAGTTGTAAGTACTTTTTTCTCTTGAACTTCCTGTTTCAAAATAGAATAACGATAAACCTCTTCTACGATTTCTTCCAAAATATTCTTTTGTAATAAAGTTTTCACACTAGAACTCACTTTTAAAGCATCGCTTTTTAATATTTTTTCGTTTGTTTGAAACAAAGCTATGACCTTTCTTTGAGACTCATTTTGACATAAAGTAATACACTCTTCGAAGCTTTTCATCAACTTTAAAAAAACTTTTGTTTTTTTAGGAATCAAAACACCTTTTTTGGCTTTTAAAGCTCGTGGCAACATCACAGAATAACAAGAACTTAAACTACTAAGCGTTCTTTCTTTTAAAAAATGCCCTAAGTCTAACATTTCATGTGTTAAAACAGGCTCACTATCAATAATCTCAATAATATGCCTAGTATCACATGTACTATCTTCTCTTTGGTTTAAAATATAACCTTCTAAAGTAAGATTTCCAAAAGGAACTAAGACTCTTTTACCAATCTGTACAAAGTCTTGCAACTCTTTAGGAACTTCATAAGTAAAAGTTTTATCAACATGTTTATTTTTTAATTCTACTAAAACATCAACATACATAAGCATCACTAAAAAGTATTATACACTAAAAAAAAGGCATCAGTCTACCTTCTTTTTTTCTCCAATTCCAATTGACGTTCTTCTTGATATCGTTTTTCCATTACATAATAGTAATATAAATTAATATTACTTGGCCCCATAACGAATCGCCAAAATACCTCATTAGGACTACATAGCAAATCAGTATCAACAATAACAAATTCTCCTGCTTCTTTCCGAATATTATTACTTCCTTTAAACGAAATAGATTCTGGAGCAACATAAAATCCATACATCTCACTAGGGTCGTTTCTTACTAGCAATCTTCCTACATTTTCTCTTTTAGGATCCAACCAAACTCTTCCTTTTTTTCTCTCAGCCTTATAAATTGCGTAAACATCATCTATTGTGCAAGTACCCATTTCGCAAAAAGCCGTAATTTCTACGAATAAATCGAGCTCTTTTAAATAAAATCTTGCACAAGGATAAAGTAAATTCTCACTATTATCGATATCAATTAATTCTCGTCGATCTCCAACTTTTAACACAAACGAAGAAAACTGAAAAATATTAGAATAACCACCGCAAGTCCATTTTCCAATCTCAAATACTTTTGTATTCGAGCGAGAAACCAAATCATCCATAAGTAAAATTAGAGCATGATACTCTCTCTTTTGTTCTTCGGTATATACTTTTCCTTTTTGATATAAACTCCAATAAAATTCTTCTTTATATTTTTCAAATAATTCAAAAAAATAAGGAGACTTTTTAGCAATATCAAGATATTTACAAAAATCAAAACATGGAATATTAGAAAAAGAAGAAAGTAATTTTTCCATCGGTTCCTTTTGATATAAAACTTTATTAACCATATAATCATAATATTTATTTTCGTCAAATCTTAAATAATAGAAAACTACTCTTACAGAAAGATAATCCAAAAGAGATAAATCTGGTTTTTCCCAAATTTTATCTAATATCTTATCTGCATTATCATTTACTAGCTTATCAAGTTCTAAAGTAGATAAAATGATATTCCAATATTCTTTTGTAGTAGAGATATGTTGAATTAAATAATCAAGCATTTTTTCTTTTAAAGCATCTTCCACAATTTTCATTAAATGTACATACTCCTCTTTTGTAAAAAGAGAAAAGATGGATTCTATATGTTCAAGTAAAAAATGTGAAAAATCATTAGAATAAGAACCCTTTCGAACCAAATTAAAAATATCAGCCTTTGTAAATTTTATAAATGATTGCTTTCCATTCAGATAATCTAAAATATTGCCACCAGTAAAGTGTTCAAGCAACAATTTATAATATAACATTGAATGTTTCGTCATAAACTTCTTCTCCTTTTCATAGCCATTTCTTTTTGAAACCACTCTTCATATATTGGAAGAGTATAATCATTAGGAATTTTACCCTCTTCAAACAAATGATCTAAATCAATAATAGCAAGCTTTCCACCAGCTAGTTGTTTTTTATTTTCTCCTATAAGCCCCACTGCTTTAGGATCAACATAAAAACCATAAGAATTATTTGTTCGTAATAATCTTCCTAAATTTGAAGGTTTGGCATCCCACCAAATACGTCCCTTTAATCGTTCACGCTTATATACTTCATATACATCCCATTCTGTAATGTTGAAAGTATCTGTAAGTTCTGTAACTTCTAAATATAACTTTAATGTCTCGCGTTGTAACCGTTTCATCGGATAAACCAGATTTTCACTATTGGATAATTCAAAATAAGTATGAGCATGTCCTATTTTCAATATAAGATGATGAAAACAATATACTTCACAAAAAGAACCAGGCTTTAAACGTTTCACTTCATAAAGTTCCATCTTTTCCATTCGACACAAATCATCAATAATCATTGGAAGTTCTAAAAAAGTGTCTTTAAAAGATTCATACATACTTATCTTTTTTAAAAATCCCCAATAAACATTTTCTTTATATTTTGCATAAAGTTCATCAAAAAATGGAGAACTTTTAACCTTTTGTAATATTTTATAAGCATCTCGAAAATAAAAATAAGGAAAATACTGAAATATTAATTCTAAAAGTTCTTTAGAAGATAAAATATTTTTCAAAAAACAATCATCCTCAACACAAAATATCTTGGTAAAAGTTTTAGAAAAGACTTCGCCCCACTGTTCATCAAAAGGTATTTGAAGGAGAAGTTCTTTATATCGAGATATATGAGATAGAAATAATGTAATCATTGCGTTCTGTAGCCTAAAACATGAATTTTCAAAAAAAGATAAAACTTCCTCAGTAGGAAGAATGATTAATAATTCCAAAACTTGCTTTGATAATATTTTGCGTTCAAAAAGAATTTTATAATTTTTATTTTGTACGAGTCCCCATATATCCTCTCTTGTAAAACAAAAAATGATTTTATTCTCATCCAAAAATCGCTGTATATTTTTCGCCGCATCTTCTTCATTATTCATCCACTCAAAATATAACTTCGAATGCATGATAACATCCCCCTTTTTTGAGGGTTATTATAACAAATAATAGATTGCTTTTCAAGTCCATTCATTTTTTTGTAAATTTATGTGGGTGTGCATAAAAATTACTTTCACTAGCTGATATAAATATTTTTTATCTTTAGTACACCACGCCCTATTGTTCTTCTTCAATTTTATTTATTATATCTTGCCACCATTTATTAAATTATAAATATCGTACCAATTATAAGCCCTATAAACATTACCATTTTTGCAATCCTTGTTATAACTAGCATGAAAGCAAATGACAGGAATTTGAGTTGATATTCTTTCTATATTTGTCACCTTATCTTCTATCATTACATCGATGCTATTCTCTAGACATATTTGTAATTTATCTTCTGGCGCAAATACAAGTTTATCATATACAATTTTTTGTTCCCTTAACCAATCAATAACAATTTGTCTCATTTGCTGTCCTTCTTCTGTATTTTTATCAGTTAAGTATCTTGCAGTTATTATATAGATTTCATTTCCACAATCTTTTAACGTTTTAATAACTTCACTAGCAAATTTTCTTGATGGTTCTTTTGTTACATATTCATATAAATATTTCTTCCAAAACTGGCTATCTAATTCATCATCAACACCAAATATCTCACAAATTTCATAACCATTTTTATTTATAACACTTTTATTTAATTTTGAAAAATATTTTCCACCAAAATCTAATTGCCATTGTTCTATATCAGTTAGAACACCATCTATGTCTATTCCAATCCTCATTAAAGCACCTCTTTTATTTTAAACTTAATTTATATAACTTTTTATTTTTAACCTTCTCAAATTAATTATATAACGCATACCATATGCCTTGTTGTGATGACTAGTAAACTCAAGTATGTTTGTTGGTTACTGACTAAACTTATACAGTAAAATTGTTGTTATTTATATATCAATTTAAACATTGTTTTTTTTATTCTTTACAATTATTAAAGTAAGGACTTGCATCAATATATATAGGCTGCGTCCATGCAATCTTTCCATTTTTATCTATAATTTTTGCCCATATATAAAACTCATCCCCCTTCAGTATATATTTTCCTTCAGTTATTTCCCGAGAATTTGTGTCATATAAATTTTCACAATGTCTCATATTTGAATAAAATATAATATTTTTAACAGGTGAGGTTTTTATTTCTATACATCTACCGTTAATTCTATAGTCTATTATCTCTGGTCCAATCGTAGCATAGAATTTTCCTTCTTTTATAGAATTTATAATACTTTTCTCGTCTTTATTGGCATCGACCATAATCCAACCACCAAAACACTTGTCATTAGTAGTATTATTATATGGTCCATGAAAATCATCACCTGCCGATATTAATACTTTTTTCTTTTGATTTAAAAGAAATCTAATGAGATTTTCTGCATTTTGCATTCCTGTTTCCTCCAGAAAATCTTTACGATTATAAATTTCAATCAAATGATAACCTTTTAATTTTAAGAATTCATTATCTAATAATCTTGAAAACAATGGATGATTAAATTGTATTAATGAATAATTTTTTGATATTTTATCTATAATATTTTGTAATTCTTGAATGTTCCTATAGTAA
>CAQRXS010000066.1 GCA_948874605.1 uncultured Bacilli bacterium
CTTCCATCGGATCCGCGTCATTCTGACATGCAGCAAGTGCAAACATGACGTGCATATTCAGAAAGTCAACAAATAGCTGATCATTTGAAAAATCGTAATAGTGTAGTAGTTAACTTAAAAAGAGTTACATCTGATCAAGCAAAACGTATAATAGATTTTCTAAGCGGATGTATATATGCTATTGGTGGAACAATGCAAAAAATAGGTGTTGGAATATATTTATGTACACCAAAAAATGTTAACGTTCAAGGAAAAATAAGCGAAGATAGTAAAGACCAAGATACAAAAGAAGAAAATCCAGAGTGGTAGAATAGACATCATGCGTAAGATGAGGTGAGTCATGAAAAAGTTTAATACAATCATAAACGGTTATGATAAAAACGAAGTTAACACTTTTGTTAAAGAGGTTACAAACGAATATGAAAAAATGTTAAACAAATTAAAAGAACGTGATAGTGAAATAGTCCTTTTAAAAAAGAAGATAGAACATTATAAAGATTTAGAAACAACTTTAACAAAAGCAGTAAGTATTGCTGAGGACTCATCAAAACAAATAAAACAAATTGCAAAAGAAGAAGCAAAATCGATAGTAACAGATGCAAAAAAAAATGCTTCTCATATCGTAAACGATGCTTTAATTGAAGCAGAAAAAATTAACATAGAGGTTGATAAATTGCGTAGAAATTTAAAAATTTATAAAGCTCGTATAAAACAGACAATCGAAGAACAATTAACAATGGTAGACGATATTGACGATATACCAAGTGATTATAGAGGATATTAATCCTCTTTATTTTTTCCTTTTTTATAAAACTCTTTATATAATTTAACTAAAGCTCTTTTTTCAATTCTAGAAACATAACTTCTCGATATTTTTAACATAGTAGATATATCTTTTTGTGTATATACATCGCTTCCATATAATCCATATCTCTTTATAATAATATCTTTTTCTCTTGTATTTAAAACTTTCATATATTGATGAAGTCTTTCGATATTAGTATTTTTAAAAATAAGCATCGCTAAGTCTTCATCATCGCTAGGGATAACATCAATTAAAGAAATCTCATTTCCATCTTTATCTATTCCAATCGACTCATTCAAACTAATATCCCCACCAAATTTCTTATTACTTCGAAAAAACATTAAAATTTCGTTTTCTGCACACTTAGCAATATAAGTAGTTATTTTTATTTTTTTACTTGGATTATAACTATCAATTCCTTTTATAAGACCAATAGTTCCAATACTAATTAAATCATCATTAGATATTGAATCATTTTCAAATCTTTTTACTATATGTGCTACAAGCCTTAAATTATGTTCAATAAGTTTGTTCCTTGCCTCAATATCCCCCTCTAGCATTTTAGAAATACATTTTTCTTCCTCCTCACTTGAAAGTGGAGGAGGAAAAACATTATTTGAATAACTTCCTGTAAAATAAAAGAAACCTTTTAACAAATTTAAAATTTTCAAAAACATCATATCACCTATTAAATTATATTTAAAAACTTGTTTTTAATCACTTGAAAATGATATAATTATAAAAGGGGAGATAATATGAAAAAATACTTAAGAGTAATATTTTTAATTGTTTTTACATTTACATTATGTTCATGTTCTGATAAAAAGGAATATAACTTAATTGAACTTACAGCATCTGAATTAACAGAAACCCTTTTTTCAGAAGAAAATAACAATATTATTTTTGCATTTTATAATAGTTCTTTAAAAGATGCAAAGCAATTCTTAGAAGACTTAAAAAGAACATCATCAACTGCTAAATTAGACATTTATTATATTGACTCTAATCACATTGATACAAGCTCTTTCTTCATTCTTTCATCTCTTGATATACTAAGTATAGATTACAACACTTACTACGCTCGTATAAATGGCGAATTTATAGTAAGTGATTTATATAAAGATTATAAAACAATGTATGATACATTAAAAGAAATTGGGTATAAGAGCAATATCAAAATAGAATCAAAAGAAGAAAAATTAAAAAAAATAGAAGAAGCTAAAACACTTTATGATGAAGGAAAAATATCTAAATCAATTAATGTTTTAAATTTAGCTTGGGACTTAGAAGAAGCAAAAGAAACTTTTAATACCAGAAAATATTATAATATTTTAAAATCATGGGAAAGATATGAATACATAAACAGCAAGACAGAAGAAGTATATTATGAAAATATAAGTTTCGATTATGATTCAAACACTTATAGTCACGCTTTAATAAAATCCAAATATAATAAAGATTTTAAAAAACCTTCATATCCAGATGATTACGATACATTATATTATTACATTAAAGATGATATAATTTATACCAGCGATAAAGAATCAGGGAAATATAAAGAAACATACAAAATAACATATCTTGATAGTGAAAATCTAGATATGATTAACTTAAAAACAAAAAAAGAATATCAATACATATTAAGGTGATAAAAAATGAAAAAAAAGATACTTATTTTAGTACTAATAAATTTAACATTTCTACTTACAGGATGTAAAACAAATTATAAGGGATATTGGTGTCGTTATGATGAAACATCTACAATAGTTATTTTACTCGATAAAGATATAACAGATTCACAAAAAAATAAAATAGAAGACAAAATAAAAAGCCTAGAAAACATATCTGGCATAAACTTTTATTCTAAAGACGATTATGAAGAAGAATTAGGAAATAATCCTGATATTTATGAAACCTTTGTAGTATCATTTGATTCAAATGATTTTATCGGAACATACATTGAAGAATTAAAAGACATGGATGGCGTATTTCAAGCAGAACAAAGTAATGCAAAAAATAACATTTCTTTATACAATTTAAAATCTTGGGGAAAATATTCTTACACAAATTCTGACGAAGCAAAAGAAGAAGAGTTAGAAAATGGTAAGTATAAAATAAAAAAAGGAATTATTACTTTTACCCCAGAAAATCAAGATTTAAAAGAAAAAATGTTATATATAAAAGATGGACTATTATGTGGGGACGCTGATTGTTCAAAAATATATGCACGTAGTAATGCAACTTGCAGCAATAATAATTCAAATTAAGAACCACAATAGTGGCTTTTTAATTTGCAAATATGTTTTTAAAATATAAATTATACGATATAATATATACGAGGTCGATTTATAAATGAACCAATATAAACCAATCATATATTCAAACAGTATCTATAGTATAAATTACAAAAAGTTAAAAGAAAAAGGAATCAAATTATTATTATTCGATATAGACAACACAATCGCCAAGACAAACGAATATATACCACAAAACAGTGTTGTCAATCTATTTAAAAAACTAGAAAAAAATGGTTTTAAAATAATAATTTTAACTAACGCTATACCATCTCGCGCAATCCGTTTTAAAAAACATTTAAAAGTAGATACATTCTATTTATCGTGGAAGCCATC
The DNA here is from genome assembly GCA_948874605.1 of uncultured Bacilli bacterium. The sequence goes on from CAQRXS010000066.1 coordinate 3,436, forward strand.
AAAAAGAAATTATATTCGCATTATAAAAAAATATAATTGCAACGTAAAAGAAATAGCAGCTATAGGAGACCAATTATATACTGACATCAAAGGAGCTAACAGATTAGGAATAACTAGTATTCTAGTCGACCAACTATCAACTAATGAATCAATATTCACAAAAATAAATCGTTTAAAAGAAGCTAAATTAATAAAAAAGACAAAGATTATAGAAAGAGGGAAGTACTATGACTAAAAAATGCTCAGGATGTGGAGCAATTCTTCAATCAATAAATCAAAAAGACAAAGGATATATCCCACCAAACAAGATTACTAATTCAAATTATTGCGAAAGATGTTTTCAAATAATTCATTATAACAAAAAAATAGTAACAGAATTAAAAAACATTAATGACTATATAAAGAATATAGTAAACAAAAAAGCCGAATATGTCTATTTTTTAATCGATTTTATTAATATAAACAAAGAAACAATAAATACATTTCAAAGTATCAACGTTCCAAAAACATTAATAATTAGTAAAACAGACATTATTCCTAAAAGTATCAAAGAACCGATAATTGTAAATTGGCTAAAAGAAAATTATAACGTAAATGAAAACATCATATTTCAAAGTACCAAAAAAAATATTAACACAAAACTTATTACAAAAAAATTAGAAGAGCAAAATATAAATGAATGTTACATCTTAGGATATACAAACGCTGGCAAATCTACACTTATAAACAAATTATGTTGTAATGAAAAAGAAAACTATAATGAAATAACAACAAGTTTAATTCCAAATACTACAATTGATTTCATTAAAATTAAACTAAATGATAATTTATCAATTATTGACTCTCCAGGATTCACTTTAACTAGGACAATTTACAATGAAGACGAATTTGAACTTATAAAAAAAGTAAATCCTAAGAATTTCTTAAAGCCAACAACATATCAATTAAAAGATATTGCTAGTATATTAATAGAAGATAAAATAAGATTAAAATCATCAATTAACAATAGTCTAACCTTTTATATAAGTAATGATATAAAAACAGAAAGAGTATTCGAGAAGAATAGAAAACTAACAGATCTAGAAAAAAAAGAAATAAAAATACCAGCAAATAGTGACTTAGTCATAAAATCTCTTGGATTTATAAATGTTAAAAAGGCCTGTACACTAACAATACATGCTAATGATTTCAGTCTATTCGAAGTAAGAACTTCAATGTTTAAAGGCAAACAATAAAAAAGGAGGTATAATATGTCAAAAATAAAAGTAATGAGTGAAAATCTCGCAAACAAAATAGCAGCTGGAGAAGTCGTCGAAAAATGTGCCTCAGTTGTTAAAGAACTTGTCGAAAATAGTATTGACGCTGCTTCAGATTCAATCAAAATAAATCTTCAAGATGGTGGATTAAAAGAAATTAAGATAACAGATAATGGGGCAGGAATGGAAAGCGAAGATGCTTTACTTTCATTTCAAAGACATGCAACAAGCAAGCTTATTCGCGAAGATGATCTATTTTTTATAAACACCCTAGGTTTTCGTGGCGAAGCACTACCTTCAATTGCATCGGTATCTGAAGTCGACTTAACAACTTGTGCAAGTACAATAGGAACTCATATTCATATAAAAGGCGGTAAATTAGAAATTAATGAGCCATCAGATGCGAGAAAAGGAACAATAATAAGTGTATCGAATTTATTCTACAATACACCCGCAAGATTAAAGTATTTGAAAAGCGAACAATATGAACTTGCAAATACTGTATCATTTATTGAAAAGCTAGCTTTATCATATCCTAACATCAAATTCGAACTAACAAATAATGATAAGACCTTAGTAAAAACTAGTGGCTCAGGCAATCTTTTAAAAACAATTCATGAAATATATGGATTGAATGTATCTAGTAAAATGCTTGAAGTGAAAGGCGAAACTGATGATTATACTATGGAAGGCTACATCTGTAAACCAGAAATTTTAAAATCAAATCGTAACCATATGATTACAATCGTTAACGGACGTGTTGTAAGAAACAATGATTTGAATAGAGCAATTAATGATGCATATTACACTTACAAACCAGATATAAAATTTCCAATAGTCGTTTTAAAATTTGAAACAGATCCTACTTTAATAGATGTTAACATTCATCCAACGAAACAAGACATAAAACTAAGTAAGACTGACGAATTATATAAAATGATTATTGATACAATTAAAGATAAACTATATAAGGAATTACTTATTCCAAACGCATTAAAAGAAGAAGCAACTGAAATTTCACTGCCTGTAGCAATGATTAAAAACGAAATTGTTACAGAGAAATTAGAAGAAAACGAAAATAAAATTAGTGAAAAAAACTATCAAACCGAGTTAGACTTAAGCATCAAAGAAGAACAAGAAGAATATCATCCAACAAAAAGAGAAGATATAATAATAAATCCAGAATTAAAAAAAATAGTATTATATCCAGTCGGATTAGCTTTAGGTACTTATATTATCGCTCAAAATGAAGAAGGAGTTTATTTAATTGACCAACATGCAGCCCAAGAAAGAATAAACTACGACAAATATCTAAAAGCGTTAAAAGAAGAAGTAACAACAACAATTGCTCCATTATTTCCGATTAATATAGAATTAAACACCAGCGATTTTCTAACAATAAAAGAAAACCTTGATACACTAACTAAGATAGGATTTAATATAGAAGAATTCGGATTAAATACCTTTATTATAAAAGAACATCCAACATGGTTAAAAAGGGGATTCGAAGAGGAATCCATTCATAAAATATTCGATTCCATCATTAGTATTGGGAACAAATTTGATAGAGTAAAATTTAACGAACATATTGCAATAACGCTGGCATGTAAAATGTCTATCAAAGCAAACACAAGAATAAGCATTGAAGCACAAGAAGAAATTTTACACGAACTAGTGAACACTGATAATCCCTACAATTGTCCTCATGGAAGACCAACAATCATAAAATTTAGTATATATGATTTAGAAAAAATGTTTAAAAGAGCAATGAATTAAAAAAAGACTATTTATAAATAGTCTTTTTACATTATATTAAAAGTTTTACCAAATACATAGTCAAATGAACTTATATAAAATACCATAAAACTCCATTAAATAACGTTACAATAACAAGGAGAATAATATATCAAATCTATCAAAAAAGACTGTTAAACAGCCTTAAAATCAACGTTTTCGCAACTCCATATTGTATATTTTTTTATAATCCTTATTATTTTCAAGCAATTCTTCATGAGTACCAGTTGCAACAATCTTTCCATCATCAACCATCATTATCAAATCGCTATTAATAACAGTTGATAATCTATGTGCAATTATAAGTATAGTGTATTCATTTTTCATTTCATTAATTGCATCTTGTATTCCTTGTTGCGTCTCATTATCTAATGCACTAGTGGCTTCATCAAACAATATAATTTCAGTTTTTTGTGCTAATGCTCTAGCTATACTTAATCTTTGTCTTTGACCTCCAGACAAAGTTAATCCCCCTTCGCCAACCAATGTATCATATCCATCAGGTAGACTCATTATGAAATCATGCAATTTTGCAGACTTACAAGCATCTATAATTTCTTCATCAGTTATATCTTTCTTTACAATTTTAAAATTATCCCTAATAGTTAAATTAAATATATATGGATTTTGTGTAATAATACTTATATTTCCTCTAATAGACTCACAATCAAGTTCATTAATATTTATGCCATCAATAAAAATATTTCCTTTATCAGGTACATACAATTTAGCAAGTAAAGAAAATATAGTAGATTTGCCAGCACCTGATTTCCCGACAAACGAAACAGTCTGATTATGTTTGATTTTAAAACTTATTCCTTTTAAAACTTCTTGATTATCTTTGTAACTAAAATGAACATTTTTAAATTCAAAATCACCTTTTATTTGATCAATATGTTTTGTTCCAAATTTTTCTTTTTTGAAAACATCACTATCGATAATTTCAAATACTCGTTCAGCAGATAGATTAAAATCTTTAATCCATTCAAGTAATTGACTAGTTAAAGTAAGCAAATTAAATATTTTTCCACGATACATATAAACTATAACAAAATTAGAAATAGTTAAATAATTATTAGTAATAAGAACTATCGCCAATACTATTAAAACAAAATCCAATATATCTCTAACACTTCCATTTAGAAGACTATAAGTCCTTCTAATTTTTCCCATATTATATCTCTCATCATTAAGATTAGAGACAT
>CAQRXS010000067.1 GCA_948874605.1 uncultured Bacilli bacterium
AAACAAAATAGAACACTTCATGTTTGTGTGTTCCATTTAATTTTTCAATTAACAAAAAAACTATTAAAAAAATTTCAGCTTGAATATCCTAGGTAATTATGTTATAATCAATTTGCTTTAAGAAAGCGATGTATTATCCGCTGAAAAATATTTCATGATGATATGTAATATAATTTAGAAAGGAATTTGATTGATATGGCTAATTTAGTTGACAAAATTAATGCTAAACATATTCGTAAAGATGTACCTGAGATTCGTGTAGGAGATACTGTAAGAGTAGATGTTTGGGTTAAAGAAGGAAAAAAAGAACGTATTCAAGCTTTTGAAGGATTAGTAATTGCTAAAAAAGGTGGAAGTATTTCTGAAACTATTTCTGTACGTAAAAAGTCTGGTGGAGTTGGAGTTATTCGTATTTTTCCAGTTAATGCACCAACAATTGATAAAATTACAGTAGTGAAAAAAGGTATGGTACGTCGTGCTAAACTTAATTTCATTAAGGGAATGCGTAAAGAATACAAAGTTAAAGAAAGAGCGTAATTTAGAGTCCAGAAATGGACTTTTTTCTTTTGTATTTTAAGATTGATAATTCTATGTTAAAATAGATATGGTGATGAAGATGAAATGGCTAAAAGAATTACTTCCGTATGTAGTGATATTAATTGTTGTTGTACTAATTCGTTCGTTTATTGTAACACCCATAAAAGTACATGGAGAAAGTATGTATGATACATTAGAAGGAAATGAAATTATGATATTAAACAAGTTAGATGATATCGACCGTTATGACATTGTGGTGGCTAATCTGATGAGCGATGGTAAAAAGTTAGATACTTTAATCAAAAGAATTTATGGGCTTCCTGGTGAAAAAATTAAGTGTGAAAAAGGGATTATTTATATTAATGATCGAAAAATCGAAGATGATTACGGGTATGGGGAAACTGAGGATTTTGAAGAGGTAGTTTTAGGGAATGATGAATATTTTGTGTTAGGAGATAATCGTCAAGTTTCTTTGGATAGTCATATTTTTGGCCCTATAAAAAAAGAAGATATAGAAGGTGTAACAGACTTTATTATTTGGCCTTTTTCTAAATTTGGAAAAGTTCAAACAAAAGAGAATTAAAAATGGGCTAGAATTGAGGATAGAATGAAAAATAAAGTTGAAGAAGTAAAGAATGTTTATGATGAAATTGCGTCTTTGTATGATGAGAAATTATGGAATGATATGCCATATAATGAAGAAATCAATAAATTTTGCAATTATTTAAATGGAAATACTATTCTAGATATAGGATGTGCCATGGGTAGTTTTACAAAATATGTCGCAGATAAAGGATTTCTAGTGGATGGGATTGATATTTCTCCAAATTTTATTCAAATTGCTAAAAAGAAAGTAAAAAACGCAAACTTTTCAGTTATGGATATGTTAAATATGAAATTAGATAAATATTACGATGGGATAATGTTAATTAATTCGATGATTCATATTGAAAAGAGTAAAATGGTAGAATTATTTAAAAATATAAAGAATTATTTGAAAGAGGATGGGATAATATTTGTCATTCTCCAAGAAGGAGAAGGAGAGCAATATGTTTTGGAGCCTTTAAAACCTTCCATAAAAGAATTTGTAAATTTTTATCAAGTAGAAGAATTTGAAACAGTTATAAAGCAAAGCGGTTTGAAAATAATAGAAACTCGAAGAATACGTGACGATAATGAATTCGAATTAGGGAATGATCAATTAGTTTTTTATCTTACTCGAAAATAGAATGTTATAAAAAATAAGGAGGGAGAAATATGGTATCTCAAGAACGACTAAAGCAATACAAAAGCTGGTTTGACAATCTTTCTTTTTTTGGAAACAATTCTTTTCTATTAGATACAATAGAAGAATTGTGGGCTCTTACAAATTATGTAGGAAGCAAATATCAAAAATTTTGTTCCTACAATGTCAAAGACTTAAAATATACTACGGTAAATAAATCTGAATGCCTATCTTTAGTTCAAAGTTATTTGGAGAGACATTCGATTGAATTAAATATTCATGATTTACTTCAAAACGATATATTAATCTTACTGGAAGGTCCGAAAGAAAAAGATAATTATTATAGTTCTTTGAAAGATGGTTCTTCTTTTTATGATGAGCAAGGAAATAAAAAAATAGCAGTATCTTTGGAAGGTACTATTTTTGATGCAGCAGTTATAATTCATGAAATAACGCATTTTCGTAATCAATCTATAGAAAAACGGAGTTTTACCAATGATTTATTAACAGAATCCTTATCTTATGCAGAAGAACTAATTTTTTTTGAGGATTTAAAAGATACTATTTATGATAAAGATCGTGCGATTCATTTTAAGTTATTTGAAAAATTAATTTATCAGTATTCTTATCGGATTTATTATATATATAAAATTATTTTGTTATATAAAAAAGAGCAAAAGATAAATAAAGAAAGTTATTTAAAAGTCTTTTGTGATTCTGAATATGAGAAAACTATAGAATTTTTTGAAGAGTATGCTTTTCATCAAAAATCGATTTTAAAAGATACTTGGACCTTTTTAGGACTTCCCTTAGCGGTTTATCTTTTAGAAGAATATAGAGTAGATAGAAATTTTTTTGAAATATTAAAAGAATATAATGAAAGGTTAAAGGGGGATAATCTTGAAAGATGTTTAGAGACTATAAAGATTCATAATCTAGAAGAATTAAAGGAAGTGATTCAAAGTTCGACTACATCTTTTATCAATTTGTTAGAAGATTTATACGAGTCTTTAAATACGTTAAAGAAATAATTTAGAAAGTGAGATAAGTTAAAATGAAAAATGAATTAATTATAAAAAAATGTATGAAGTGCGGGACTATAATAAGTTTTAGAAATGAAGGATGTAGTGATATCACTTGTTGCAATGAAACTATGCAAATATTGATTCCTAATTCTACAGATGCAGCATTTGAAAAACATGTACCAACGTATACAGTTGAGGGAGATTCTTTAAAAGTAAGTGTAAACCATGTTATGGATAATGATCACTATATCGAGTGGATTTGTTTAAAAACGGATGAAAAGGAAGAGTATGTTAATTTTAAACCTGGAAAAGTTGCTGTGACTGTTTTTCCTAATGTTCCATCAGGAATGCTTTATGCTTACTGTAATAAGCATGGATTATGGAGTACGGAAATTTAATTTAAAAAATAAAATTTAAATGTTAAAATATTGAAGGAGTAGTGAAAAATGGGAGTAATTATTGCGGCTTTTGCAACTTGTGGAAAAAGCTTTTTAGGAAAAAAATACAGTAATGTGATTGATTTGGAATCTAGTAATTTTAAACATACTAATATTGGTTTTGAAAATATTCCAGTTGAAAAAAGAAAAGGAATGAAAAGAGAACTGAATAAGGAGTGGCCCAACAATTATTATCAAGAAATTAAAAAAGCTATCAAAAAATATGATGTAGTTTTAGTACAATTAAAACCAGAACATTTTGATTATTTTGATCAACATAATATGAAATATAGTATCGCTTATCCCAATATCAATTCTTGGGAAACGGTAAAAGAAAAATGTATCAAGCGTGGTAATAATGAATCTTTTATAGCAGGATTAAAAACAGTGTTTTTACCATTTTATAAAGATTGTTTAAAAAGGAATTATGAAAAACTATACATTATAGATGAAGATGAAACTTTAGAAAGTGTTTTGCTTAAAAATGATATCGAACTAAAACAAATTTAAAAGGAATGATGATTTCATGAGAAAGATAAAAGATTATCCTAGGCCACAGTTGGTAAGAAAATCTTGGCTTAATTTAAATGGTAAATGGAATTTTGCATTTGATGACGAAAATGTAGGGGAAGAGCAAGGCTTTTTTTAAAAATTCCCTCAATCTCAAGAAATAAATGTACCATTTACATATGAGACAAAAATGAGTGGAATTCATACAGAAGAAATTCACGAAAATATTTGGTACTCAAAAACTATTAATTTATTTCATCAGGATGACAAAAGATTATTGCTTCATTTTGAAGGTAGTGATTTTATCACTAAGGTATGGATAAATGGCAAATATGTAGGAAAAAATATTGGTGGTTATCATCGTTTCAGTTTTGATATTACAAATTGTCTTGTTAGTGGAACTAATACTTTTACTATTAAAGTAGAAGATTCTTTATCGAAAAGCCAACCTAGGGGAAAGCAAAGATATAAACATGAAAGTTTTAAATGTTGGTATATACAAACTACTGGGATTTGGAAAACGGTTTGGCTCGAAACGGTTCCAAAAGATTATATTGTATCTGTTAAAACTACACCAAATTATGTAGAGAAAAAACTATTTATTGAATTAGAAACAGAAATAAGTTTTAATCAAAAGATAATTAATCGAGAAATACATAAAGTTGATAATAATATTTTTACTTTTTATATGAACATTTCTAATTCAAAAATAAATCATAAAATTAACTTTTGGTCTCCGGAAAGTCCTAATTTATATGATATAACTTTTAAATTGTATTATAAGGGAAGTATTCTTGACGAAGTAACTTCGTATTTTGGAGTAAGAGAAATTTCTATAAAAAATTCGAAAATATTTTTAAACCAAAAGGAACTTTATTTAAAAATGATTTTAGATCAAGGATATTGGCCTGAATCACATTTAACTCCTCCTAGTGAAGAGGCGATAATAAATGATATAGAAATTGCTAAAAAGTATGGTTATAACGGAATAAGAAAGCATCAAAAAATTGAAGATGAAAGATTTATGTATTATTGTGATGTTTTGGGCTTATTTGTCTGGAGTGAAATGGCTAATTGTTATGAGTTTAATAATAAATCTGCAGAGTATTTTTTGGATGAATGGATTAAGGTAATACATCAAAATTATAATCATCCTTCTATCATTGCTTGGGTGCCTATTAACGAATCGTGGGGAATACCAGAAGTTAGAAGTGATGTGAGACAACAAAATTTTGTTAATAGTTTATATTATGTTACGAAAGCACTTGATGACACACGTCCAGTTATTTCTAATGATGGCTGGGAACATACTTTATCTGACATTATTACAATTCACGATTATAAACAAGATGCAAAACTATTATTTGATGAATATAATGATACCCCTTTGGATGTATTAAACAATCGAAAGGCTTATAATGGTATCCATAAGTTATTTAGTGGAAATTATAAATACAATGGTCAACCAGTTATAATGAGTGAATATGGTGGTATTGCACTTCGTTTTGAACAAGGTTGTGGGTATGGGAAACAAGTTGAAAATGAAAACGAGTTTTTAGAAAGATTTGAAGGGCTTACCGATTCAATTCAAAATACGAACTATATTTGTGGTTATTGCTACACTCAGTTAACAGATGTACAGCAAGAAATTAATGGTTTAGTAGATGAATATAGAAAAGAAAAATTCAGTAAAGAGATTATATCAAAAATCGCAATTGTAAATCAAAATGATAGAAAGTAGGAAATATGAAAGTTATAACGGTGAAGCAACCTTTTGCAACATTAATTGCAGAAGGAGTTAAAGAATACGAATTTAGAACATGGAAAACGAAGTATAGAGGCGAAATATTAATTCATGCAGGAAAAGGAATTGATAAAAAAGCTATGAAAAAATTTGAAATGTATCATTTTGATTATCCAAGTGGTTGTATTATTGCTAAAGCAAATCTTGCAGATTGTATTAAAATAGATGATGCGGCAAGAAAAATGTTAGAAGAAAAGAATCCTTTCGTTTATTCTAGTATAATAAAACATACTGAATAAGAAGGCTATAGTTTTAAAATTGAAAATGTTAAAAAAATAAAAAATATTGAAATCAATGGAAAATTAAGTTTATGGGATTATGAATATAATGAATTAAAATGGTTGGGAGATTATTAATGGCTTTAAGTTTTATTGAAGTAACTTATGAAAATTTAGAAACTGCAGTAGAAATTCAAAATCGAATTTTTCCGGGTGAAGATGGTCGTCAAAATTATATAGATGGAATTACGAAAGATTCGTATCGAAAAGAAATGGTTAATTATATTGTTTATAGCAATAATAAACCTATTGGGGTCGTTGGCCTCTATTCATATCATGAATATCCAAAGGATGCATGATTAAGTTGGTTTGGTGTTTTAGAAGAATATAGAAATCGTGGTTATGGGACAGATATGTTTCAGTTTTTTGTTAATGATGCGGCCAAAAAAGGCTATTTATCTATAAGAGTGTATACGGATAATGAATTTGTAGCTGCTATTAAATTATATAAGAAAATGGGAATGCAAAGAGAATCCTATAGGAATATACAAGAGTCAAAACTTATCAATGAGGAGACTATAATTTTTTCTAAATCTCTAACATTAAAAAAAGTTAAGATGTGGGATAATAAATATTTAGGACTAACTAGCCAAAGTGAAAAAGAAAAATAGGAATGCTATAATTTGTATGCTAAATTGGTTTTTCTTGTATTTTATAAAAAAAGATATATAATATATTTTAAATTTATGAAAGGGGAATTCTTATGCCAGCGTATAAATCACATGCTATTATTGGCCATGAATTATATAAATTATCTTCGAAGGAAGGAACTCTTTTTAGAAGTAAAGTGAATGAAGATTCTATAAAAACTTATTCTTTGGGAATAGATTTAGCATTTAAAGATATTCATAGTATAAAAACACAAGAATTTCTGATGAATTTAATGCAATATATTAAAGAGAATAATTTAATTGAAAATGAAGAAGTTTTAGCTTTGCTTTACGGGCATATATGTCATTATTTTTTTGATACGAATGCGCATCCATTTATATATTATATTGAAAAAGGATGTCAGAAAGTTGGGGTGTTGGGAAGCCATACTTTAGTAGAGGGTTATTTAGATTGTTTTATGTCAAAAACTATTTTACATAAAGAATGTAGAGATGTGAGAGCTGATTTTTTTAATCAAGCTGATTTTAGCAATGATGGGGTTATTCATTTAATTAAAAATGTGTATTTTAAAACTTATAATTTTAAAAATGCTTTGCGGTATTATAAAATGACTCTTAAATTAATGACGATGCTAGAAACTTCTATTCGTGTTGTACCAAAAGCTTCTTTAATAAACTTGTTTTCTTTTGAAGAGTTTTTAGTAATTAATCATTTAACACGTGAAGAAATTGTAAACAAGGATAGAAATGCTTGGCAGATTCCTTTAACTGGTGAGATTCACTATGAAAGTTTTCTGGAACTTTACAATAGAGCTTTAGAAATGACAATGTATGCGATTGAAAAGGTTAATGGTTATCTTTATGATGGAAAAAGTCTTTCAACACTTATAGAATTATTTCCAAACATTTCCTATGATACAGGAGTAGATATATCTTTGGGATATACATTCCCTTATACAAGAAAAAATAAGTAGAGAAGTTTATTTTAGAGAGGCTAACTTTGAAGTTTGCTTCTTTTTTATCTTTCAAAGAAGAAAATTTTAAAAAATTAGTCAGGACAAAAACATGAAAAAAATAAAGAAAGACTAATGAGGCTAGTAAACAAAA
>CAQRXS010000068.1 GCA_948874605.1 uncultured Bacilli bacterium
GCCTATTATATTGTTGATATTACGGACTTTTGGGAAGAAGCAAATCAAATCAAAGCACAACTTGAAGAAGCTGGCGCTGAAATCGAACTTGCTTAATAAATATAACTTTGGAGTTATTCCAAATTGTTGACAAATGTTATTGTCAGCAATTTTTTTATTTGCTGTTGATTGACAAACTCACTCAATATGATAGAATATATGGCTAAAAGGGGGAGATGCTATGTATCCAGATGAAATTACAAAGATAAAAAGATTGTTGAAAAAAGAAATTTGGAGCATTTACAATGCGAATTCCTTTTCAAAAGGTCGTATGCTCAAGTATTAGAAATTTTGGATTTACCATATTGGAAAGAGACAGACCAAGAAGGAAATTTAATCTTTAAAGATTTATTAACTCCAACAATTTGGAGTAGTAATTCAGAGCAAATCAAAGCAATATTAGATTTACCATATTGGAAAGAGAAAGACCAAGAAGGGAATTTAATTTATAAAGATTTATTAACCCCAACAATTTGGAGTAGTAATGCTGATCAGATTCAAGCAATATTAGACTTACCATATTGGAATGTCCCAATATATAAACACTTATTAACGCCTAGTATTTGGAGTATAAAGCCAAAACGAATAACAGAGTGTATAGAGACATTAGAAGCCTATGGCTTAGAACGATTTATTAGCTCTAGTATTTTGAAAAAATCAAAAAAGCAAATAATTGCATTAATTAGTTATTTAATAGATAAAAATATACTAATTGTAATAGAGGAAAAATTAAATCTAATATTTAATATGGCGCCTTGTGTTATGAAGGAAAAATATAATATTAATTTAAAAGATTTAGTAGAAAAATATAAAGAGGAAAAACCGTTAAAGTTATGTTTGTGTTAGAAAAATATTTAGAAAAAGATGATATAGAACAAATTCTAGATACATTTGATTCTAGTTTGTTTGAAAACTTGAGTAATGAAAATTTACTTAAGAATCTTAATTATTTATTAGAACAAAAAATATCATTTTGGAGAGATATCTTAATCTACTATTTAGATATTTGTTTATTAGACGCGAAGGATTTTATTGATAAATTTGAGAAGTTAAAAGAAAATATAGTATCGAAGCAATTGGGGAAGACTTATCTATATTAGAAAAAATGAATATATAAAATATTAAAAAAAGTTGCTAATTCAAAATTACTGTTTGCGAGATATCTAGAAACAACATAGCTTTTCTAGTTGTATATCCTAAAAAAATTCGTTATAATAAAACTAGGAAAGAGGTTAAAGGATGAAAGAAAAAGTAATTTTAGTATTGAAAATATTAGTTTTAGTAATCGTGATAGCTTGGATGGCTTTGTTTGTTACAGACTATTTTAGAGCGAAAAATGGAAGTAAGCCAATGATTTGCTTTAGTGAAGTGAACAAAACAACTGCAGATGGTACATTCTATAAATGTAATAGTTTAGGCTATAAATATTATGAATATATTGATATAACAAAAGGACAATCAACTTACGGATTTGGTGCAGTTTTTATAAAAAGTGATATTGAGAAAGAAATAGGGGAATAAGTATGATACAGAATAACCGTGGATGGAGTCTAAAAGAGATGTTGTTTATAATGGCTATTCTGCTTTTTTTTGTTCTTTTAATCGCGGCACTTATAAACAATCTTTATAGTGGACTAACACCTCAAACTCCAACAAAAAACGAAACTTCAAAACTAACCTATACAGAAGTAGAGAAAAACTTGGTCGATGCAAGTAAAAGATATTACAATAATCATTCCCATGAAGTAAAAAGTTTAATAACCTCAGATACTTTGATAAATGAAAAAATGATAAATACTTCTAATATGACAGTAAATGGTGATGTATGTGAGGGCTATGTTATAATAAATGATAAAACATTCACACCATATATTAAGTGTACAAATTATGAAACAAAGGGATATTAAAAAATGAAAACAATTGATTTAAAAAAAATGCAAATGATTAGTGTTGTTTGGGGACTTTTATTATTCTTAATTGTCGCGGGTTTAACTGCTATCGGTATTGTTTATAAAAAAGAATCAAAAGAATATATGAATTTTGAAAGTATAATAGCTACTGCTTCAAAAGATTATATTGAAAAAAAAGGGTTTTATCCTGAGAATGACTCAATTACTATTAAAACAGAAGAACTATTAGAAGAAAAATTAATTGAAAGTCTTCAGGTGAAAGAACAAGAATGTATTGGTTATGTTATTGTAACAAATAAAGATGGGAAAGACACATATAAGCCATATATAAAATGTGGAAAATACAAAACAAGAGGATACAAAGAAAATTATTTATCTTAAAAAGAATTGTACAAATACGGTTCTTTTTTTCTTGCTATTTCTTATAATAAAGATTAGAATATATTTTTATTAAGGGGGGAGACTATAATGAATGCATTTGCATTATTATCCAAAAATCAAAACCAATACATTGAAAGAGAATTAAAAAAATTGGGACTAACTACTCAGTTTACTGATTTTGCAAAACTCCAAGGGGGAGGTTCTTCAGTAGAAAATCAATATGATGAATATTGGCTATCAGGTGGTAATACAAATAAATTTGAGGAACAATTAAACTCAAGAAATGTGGGAATCAGACTTGCTATAAATTATAACGAAATAGAAGGCAAGGTTATCAAAATAAACAAAAAAAGTAATCACATATTTGAAATAGAATTTGGTGAATATCCCCAATCAATCGCATCAAATCAAATTCAAGAGGTAGCAAGAAAAATTGATTTAGAAGAAACTGGAAAGATTTATCATATAAATGGCAGAAAAATAACAGATAAGGTAAGTGCATTCTTAGCTCGTTCTGTAATTGAGTTAAGATTAGACGAAAAAAAGTTAATACAAATGAAACCAAATATTTCTAAGAAGAATATTATTATAAATAATAAACAATATTCATCAAAAAAAACTCTATTTATAGAAGTAAAGCCTCTTAGATGGCTTGTATTTGAAGAATTAGGAATTGCTGTTACAAAAGATATTATTGCCTCAGGAGTAAAGTTTGAAGAAGTAAAGTATTTTATTGAAAACTATTTATTTTCAGAAATTACAGATAGCATACACGAAGCTTTTGAGCAAGATATTATAAGAAAAATTTCAGCTATAAAACAGCGAAGAGAATTACTTTTAAAAGAACTTAATGATTTAAAATATTCATTATCTATTAAAAGTGATGCTGAGATTATAAAAGAAATTGATAAAGAATTTCGAAATGAATATGGTGTCAGTCAAAAAGAATTTGAAAGAATTCTAAAGAAACTTTATAAATATTATTTAACCTATAAAGTTCGAAATAACGAGATTTCTGTTTTAGAACAGCTAAAGTTAACTTTATTATACTTAAAAGGTGTTAGCTTAGAAGAATTAACAGAAATATATGCCATGGATCAAGAAAAATTAACAGATTATATTAAACAAACCCGAAAAATAATTGAAGTAAAGAGAAACTGATAAAAATTGACACCAGTAAATGCAAAATAATAAGAAATGCTATTGACGGTGGTTTCATAAAATGATATTATATTCATGATTTTTAAATCACGGTTTTACTTAGGTGAAACCTTATTTAAAGAGATTTTTGATACACCAGGATGTGTGTAAATAGAAAGGAGAACATATGGCTACAATTAACCAACTTGTAAAAAAAGGAAGAAGAAAGAAAACTAGAAAGAGTAAAAGTCCAGTTTTGAATGTAGGATTTAATACACTTGAAAGAAAACAAACAAATACTACAAGTCCTCAAAAACGTGGAGTATGTACTCGTGTAGGAACAAAAACACCAAAGAAACCGAACTCAGCATTACGTAAATATGCTCGTGTTAGACTTTCAAACGGAAGAGAAGTAGATACTTACATTCCAGGAGAAGGACACAATTTACAAGAACATAGCGTTGTATTAATTCGTGGTGGACGTGTAAAAGACCTTATCGGTGTACGTTATCATGTAATTCGTGGAACACTAGATACTCAAGGCGTTGCAAACCGTAAACAAGGACGTAGTAAATACGGTGCAAAAAAACCAAAAAAATAATAGAAGGAGGAAAGAATAATGCGTAAAAGAAGAGCAGAAAAAAGAGATGTATTACCTGACTCTATTTACAAATCAAAAGTAGTAACGAAATTGATTAACCAAATTATGCAAGATGGAAAAAAAGGTACAGCTCAAAAGATTCTTTACGAAGCATTCGATATCATTACTGAGAAAACAGGACGTCCTGCAATCGAAGTATTTGAAGAAGCTTTAGAAAATATTAAACCAGCATTAGAAGTAAAATCTCGTCGTGTTGGTGGATCAAATTACCAAGTTCCAATTGAAGTTAGTCCAGAAAGACAACAAACACTAGCTTTAAGATATCTTGTTAATTATGCAAAAACAAGAAACGGTAAAGGAATGGCTATTAATTTAGCAAACGAAATTATTGACGCAGCAAATGGCACAGGTGGAGCCGTTAAAAAACGTGAGGACATGCACAAGATGGCAGAAGCAAATAAAGCATTTGCTCATTATAGATGGTAGGTGTAAGATATGGCAAGAGATGTTTCAATTGATAAACTAAGAAACTTTGGTATTATGGCACATATTGATGCCGGAAAAACAACTACTACAGAAAGAATTTTATTCTTAACAGGAATAACTCATAAAATTGGAGAAACTCACGAAGGTGAATCTCAAATGGACTGGATGGACCAAGAAAAAGAAAGAGGTATTACAATTACTAGTGCTGCAACAACATGCCACTGGAATGGATATCGCTTGAATATTATTGATACTCCAGGTCACGTAGATTTTACAATCGAAGTTCAACGTTCTCTAAGAGTTTTAGATGGTGCAATTCTCTTATTAGATGCACAAGCTGGTGTAGAACCTCAAGCTGAAACTGTGTGGAGACAAGCAAACGAATACAAAGTTCCAAGAATGATATGTGCAAATAAAATGGGTAAAATGGGAGCAGACTTCTATTTTAGTTTAGGTACAATAAAGACTAGACTTGGAGCAAATGCAGCGCCTATTATGTTGCCTATTGGAGCAGAATCTGAATTCTGTGGATATGTAGACTTAGTTACATTAAAGGCTTACAAGTATGGTGATTCAGATCAACAAGAATTAGAAGAAATTGAAATTCCAGCAGATATGAAAGATAAAGTAGATGAATATCGTGCAAACTTAATTGAAGCTGTAGCAGACTTCGATGAAGAATTAATGATGACTTATCTAGATGGAGAAGAAATTACTGTAGAAGCTTTAAAAGCTGCTATTAGAAAAGCAACATTATCTGTTGAATTCTTCCCAATGTTATGTGCAGATGCTCTTGGAAATAAGGGAACAAGACCTCTATTAGATGCTGTTATAGATTATTTACCAGCACCTACAGATGTTGAAGCAATTGATTGCACAGACAAAAATGGTAATGATGTAAAACGTCATCCAAAAGATGATGAACCATTTACAGCTTTAGCTTTCAAAATTATGACGGATCCATTCGTTGGACGTTTAGCATTCTTCCGTGTATATTCTGGAAAATTATCTAGCGGTTCTTATGTGTTAAATAGTACAAAAGGTGAAAAAGAAAGAATCGGACGTATTTTACAAATGCATGCAAACCAAAGAAAAGAAATTACAGAAGTGTACTGTGGAGAAATTGCAGCAGCAGTAGGTCTTAAAAATACAACAACAGCAGATACTTTATGTGATGAAAAAAATCCATGTATCATGAAAGGTATGGAATTCCCAGAACCAGTTATTGATATTGCAATCGAACCAAAAAGTAAAAATGATCAAGATAAAATGGCTTTAGCTATTGCAAAACTTGTAGAAGAGGACCCTACTTTACGTGTTAAAACAGATGTTGAAACTGGTCAAACTGTTTTATCTGGTATGGGAGAACTTCACTTAGATATTATTGTTGATCGTATGAAACGTGAATTTGGTGTTGAATGTAATAAAGGAAGACCACAAGTTGCATACAAGGAAACAATTACTCAAGCTGGAGAATGCGAAGGTAAATACATTAAGCAATCTGGTGGACGTGGACAATATGGTCACGTATGGATTAAATTTGAGCCAAATCATGAAAAAGGATATGAATTTGTGGATGCTATCGTTGGTGGTGTAGTTCCACGTGAATATATTCCAGTAACAGACAAAGGTTTACAAGAAGCAATGGCTGGCGGAATATTAGCAGGTTATCCTGTAGTAGATGTAAAAGCAACTCTATATGACGGATCATATCATGATGTAGACTCATCAGAAATGGCCTTCAAAATTGCAGCATCTATGGCTTTAAAAGAAGCAAAAAATAAATGTAAACCAGTACTTCTTGAACCAATTATGAAAGTTGTTGTTGATGTTCCAGAAGAATATATGGGTAACGTAATGGGTGATTTAACAAGTCGTCGAGGACGTCCTCTTGGGCAAGAATCAATCGGTAATACTTTAAGAATCACAGCAATGGTACCTCTTTCTGAAATGTTTGGATACGCAACGGATTTAAGAAGTAATACACAAGGTCGCGGAAACTTCCAAATGGAAAAAGATCACTATGAAGAAGTTCCAAAATCTATATCAGAAGAAATCATCAAGAAAAACAGCATTAACTAAAAATAATACTTGAATTTCATTCGAGCATTAGATAAAATAGAATAGTAAATTGAAAGGAGAAAAAATCAAATGGCAAAAGAAAAATTTGATCGTTCAAAAGAACACGTTAATATTGGTACTATCGGACACGTAGACCATGGTAAAACAACAACTACAGCTGCTATTACCAAATTATTCGGAAGCTTTATAGCATATGAAGATATCGACAAAGCTCCAGAAGAAAGAGAAAGAGGTATTACAATTAATACTGCACACGTTGAGTATTCTACTGAAAAACGTCACTATGCTCACGTTGACTGTCCAGGACATGCTGACTATGTTAAAAACATGATTACTGGTGCTGCTCAAATGGATG
>CAQRXS010000069.1 GCA_948874605.1 uncultured Bacilli bacterium
ACATGTATTCTCTTCCAAGGTAGTGCATATTACGATCATCAGTTGGATCTTCTTTTACTGACAACTCAAGAAGTGGTAAATATGATGAACGTGGTTTGGTAAAATCTTGATAATGATTTAAGACCATATTAGGAATAAATATTTCGTTTTCATTATCTAAACAAGTTAATACTTCATGAACTGGATGAGTCCATTTATAATTGTGTCTAGTATGAATTTTATTTAAATAAAATGTTGTTCCTGGATTTCCATATTCATCAAAACTCCAATTATATAAATATTTTGCTCTTGTTGCATCTTTAGTCCAGTTATTTTCTAAAGACTTACGCCATCCACGTTCAAATCTTTCATCTAAATCAGTACAAATACAAATATCCGTATCTTCTGCAACATATTCAAGTGATTTATTTCGTGCGACATCAAATCTCCATGGTACAATTTTCTCTTGATATGCTTTAATTTTTGGACATTTTTTTAACATTTCTAATGTTTTATCTGTTGATCCTGTATCTAAAACAATTATCTCATCAGCCTCTTTCATAGAGTTATACCAATCTAAAACATTATTTTCCTCATTTTTAGTTATTGCATAAACAGAAATTTTTAATTTTGACATTATTCTCACCTATTTAATTAATATGTAAAAAAAGTCAATATATTAATATTTTTTCTGATTTTATGTTATAATTATTATAGTAAAGGGTTGTCGTTTATGAGTAATAAAATTAGTAATTTAAAAAATAATCTTAATAGTAAAAATAAAGTTGCTCATGAGGCAATTGGACATAATAGTTCTGGTCTTAAATTATTTAAAAAAATAAATAGTAAAAGAAATAAATTAATTATAATATCTTTTTTTGTAATTGTTTTATTTATAGTTAGTTGTATCATCTTATGTTCTAGTTTAAGGTCTTTATTTTACAATCAAGAAAGTAAAATGGTTTATATTGATGATGATAAAAAATTGTTTTTAAAAGTTGGCGAAACATATATTATTGAAGAATTAATTGCTGAATCTGGTAGTCCAGTTCCAGATATAAGTGCTTATTTTATAGAAAACTCCGTAATTCAAGATGATGCTACTATTTTATATTATAGAGATGGTAATTTAATATCTTTAGAGGAATTTACTTTTGAATCAGAAGATGGAGTTTATCTAAAAGGTATTGGGGAAATTGATGTTACTATTAATAATGGTGATAAGTTTAATACTAAATTAATAATAAAGGATACAACTCCACCTAATTTCTTAACTCAGTCTCTAACAATTACTGAAGGTGACATTCTTTCATTTAGTTCCTTCTTAACTCATTATGATGATAATAGTAAAGATGAATATCATAACGTTTATTTAGATGGAGATTATGATTATAGTTTACCTGGTATTTATGAACTTAATATAAAAGTGTGTGATTATTCAAATAATTGTAATAATTCAATAGTAACTTTAACTGTTGAAGAAAAAGAAGATGAAAAGCCTGAAAATCCTGGGAATCCTGATAAACCAACGAACCCTGATAAACCTACTAATCCAGATAAACCAACGAACCCTGATAAGCCAACGAATCCAGATAAACCTACTAATCCGGATAAACCTGAAGAACCTGACAAACCTACTAATCCAGATAAGCCTAATCCACCTGTAGAAGATAATAGTGCTAAAAAAGAATATATGGAATATTTAAGGGAGAAATTTAAAACTTCTAATAATGGTGCTAGTTTTGATTCCATTGAAATTAATAATAACTTTTTTCAGAGGAATATGAACGAATTTAGATCAAAAAATGGATTAAATAGTATATTATTAGATAATAATTTATCAGATATTGCAAGACTAAGACTAGCTGAGATTGCTTTTGAAATGGGAGGTTTTGAAGCCAATACACATTCTGCGAAAGTAGATAAAGAAGGTGTATCACATTCTGGTCATGTTAGACCAAATGGTGATAGATATACAACTTTCTTTAATGACTATAACAGTGCTTATAACAAGGGAAATAAAACAGAGTATTCAGAAATTTATGCTTTTTTCCCAGATTATATGGCAACTATTAGTAATGCTTTTGAAGCGTGGAACAATTCTGAAGGCCATAGAAACATAATGATAACTGCTGATTTAAAAATTATGGGTGTTGCAAAACTCCAAAACCAAAAAGGCACACACTTTCTTATTTTATTCTCAAAATAAAGATGTTCATATGAACATCTTTTATTATGGAGTTGGGCCTGTTGGGCCTTGTGGAATTGTTAAATTTAAGATGAAGTTTGGAGCTGTACCTGTTATTGTTGCTGTAGCTGCACTTCCAGGGGCACCAGTTGTTACTGTACCTATTGCAATTGTTGGAGTTAAGCCAGTTGGACCTGTTGGGCCTGTTGGGCCTGTACTTCCTGTCGGTCCTGTTGGACCAGTTACTCCTGCTAACCCTGTAGGGCCAGTAGGACCAGTTACTCCTGTTGGCCCCGTTGGGCCTGTGCTTCCTGTTGGACCAATTGGACCTGTTACACCTGCTAGACCTGTTGGTCCTGTTGGACCAATTTCTCCAGTAAGTCCTTGAATTCCTTGTGGACCTGTAGGTCCAATAATTCCTTGGATTCCTTGAACACCTTGTAATCCTTGAGGACCTGTTGGACCAGCTGGACCTTGTGGACCGATTGGACCTGTTGGTCCTGTAATACCAGAACTATGTTGTTCTCTAAAACCACAACAGCATCCAGTAGAAGGATGATTTTTATTATAACAGTTAACTTTTCTTCTTGCATCTTCTAACATACAATTACTATTCATATTTTACCTCCTATTATATTTTATTCAACTTTTAGAAAATCTCTATTAAATAAAAAAGAGAATTATTCAATCACGAATCCTTCTCTTAACAAATATGCTTCAATATCATCTTTTCTACTATAATTACTTCCTATTGTAGTTACTGATTCTCTAAAAGTAATAGTTTTATTAGAGTCATCACAAATATAATTAACTTCTCCATTGTATGTTTGAACGGCTTTTTCATATACTTCTTCGTCTTGATAAATATATGCCCTTTCATGGGTACCAGATAATAGAAGTGAATAATTAGAAAATTGTTCAAATCTTAATGTATATTTTTCTGATATTTCATATCCCGTATTAAAATCAAATCCTGTCTGTTTTTTAAATATTTCTGCTGTTCCTTGTGATTCAATTATTAAACTTGCTTTTTTAGTAATACTATTTTGAAAAGCGTCTGTTGCAACTACATATACTACATATACGCCATTAGTATTATATTTTTTTTCTGTTTCTGAATCTTGGAAAGAATAGTTACATCCGCTTGGATCTTTACAACTTTCAACAAATGAACTTGCATCATAGCTTCCACCTTCAACGATTTGAACATTTCTTATTTCTAAATCTGGTGGTGTTGTATCGACAATTTTTACTGTACCAGTTTTTTCGATGCCTTTATATGTTACATAAAATTCATAATCTCCTACTTCTTCTAAAACAACTTTCGATAAGTCTAATCCATATTGTAATTCATCTTCTATATCTTTTCCTACTCCTGGTTTTACATAACTGCTTACCCTTATTGGCAGACTGTCTCCTATTTCTACAATTACTGTAAGAGGTTCAAAATCTTTTTCTGTAGGATGATTTTTATACCAATACCAAAATATTCCTAGTCCAATTATTACGAGTAATGACATAATTGACATTTGATTTTGAAACTTTTGAGCAGATTTACTTTTCTTTTTTATTTTTTTATTTTTATTTCCTTTATTACGTTGTTTTTCTTTTTTTCTTTCTTCAAAATCTATTTGTTCTGGAAGAGCTGCATTCGAAGTTAAAGTAATATTGCCGTCGCCATTAATTAAAGCAATAGAAATTGCTCCATCTCCTTTTAGTTCTTTTTCCTGGCTAATTAATTCTATTGAATTTTCGTTGCTTTCTGTATCTTCAAATTTAGGAATAATTGCTGACAAGTCTCGTTTTTTTTCTGTTCTCTCTTCACTTTCATCAATCATTGTTGGAGTTATAGTAACTTTTTCTTCAATTGGAGTTAGTTCTTTTTCTTTTTTTGTAACACCATATGGATTATTCATTACGAACCAACTCCTTCCTATTCTTTTTTATTCTTCTCTATTATTAATATACACTTTTTTTTGTTTTTTTTCAATATAAAAAGCACCATTAGGTGCTTTATATTATTTAGTTCTAGATTTAATATCTTCTTCAGCTTTTTCTAAGTCATATTCAAATAAGACAGATGATTTTTCTTTATCTGGTATTCTTATTTCAATTCTATAATCGTCTGGTTTTATCTCTCTTTCATCTTTGAAACCAAGTTCTTGTTCTTCTTCAGCCGCTGGAATTGACTCAGTTGCTCTCATTCTATAGTTTTTCTTATTTACAAGGCTTATCTTAGCATTTAATTCACTTAATTTTTCTCTTAATTCTTGGCTATACTTTATTTTTACGCCATTCTTTATAATAGATATTGTTACGCTATCTCCATCTCTTATAAAGTCTTTCTCTCTATCTGCGAATTGCTTTTGCTTTTTAGGATTAAAGCTTAATTGTCTTGTACTTATTTTTATCTCAGGTTCTGTAGGAGAGTTTTCAACTACTGGAGTATCTTTTATAATAGGTTTTACATCTTGTAAATTGGCAATTAAATCTAGGAATTCATTTTGACTCATAAGAGCATTTAATGAATTTTCATCTTTAAATATTACATTATTTTTTTCTAGTGAATCTATAATTACATCAAACTGTTCTTTTGTTATTGAGTACTTATGTTTAACTATACTTGCTAAATCATTATAATTTTGTAGAAGAACTTTATCATTGTATATTATATATAAACCGACATCTCTAATTGCTTCTACTGGTATCATTAAATCTGAATTTGGCATTATAAATGATTTATCATTATCTATGTCATTAGATGGACTATTTTTATAGTTTTGGTATCTAGCAAACATGTTTTCATTCATCAATCCACTTAGTTTTCTTTCCCAAACACCTAGACCGAACATTTTTTCATCAAAGTAGTATATATGACCATTATTTCTTAATGTATAAGAATTATCTTCTAAATCAATTGTGTATTCTATTTGATTAATGCTAAATAAACTTTTCTTTTCTGCTTCAATCTTTTGATTTACTATATTAATTAGATTATCATCTTTTAATTCTTCATCACTTAAATTATCCATTATAGTAAATATTCTATCACTGAAGTCTACTATAGCTTTTAAATTTTCTATTCTGACTATTTCATCATATTTTAAATATGTACTTTCTAATATAATTTTTTCAATTTCATTTACATTAATACTACTATATTTTGGATCTAAAGCTAGATTTTTTAAAGCAGAATAATTTGTTGAATTATTAAATAGTGATGTTGCATCAAAAATTAGTTTTTCTCTTGTTATTATTATACATTCTTCTAAAAGTTTGTCTGCTAACATACTAGCTTTTTCTGTATATTCTTTCTCTAAATCACTATTAACAGGTTGTGGCTGAGCTACTGGCTTTGTTATTTTTTCATCTTTAATTCTGCGTAAATGTTCACGCATATCTTTTTTCTTTTCTTGTCTATTTTTTAGGAACTCAACTATATCTATATTTTGAGCTTCACTAACAAGACGTCGACCTATTAAAGAGTTTTGTGAGTCAATAAACTCAACTAATTCACTTATTTTTGCGTTAATGTTATCTAATTCTTCTTCATTATGTGCATTGTTTTTTCTATCAAAATCTAAAGATAGTATTTCTTGTTCAGCATCAACAATCATCTCATCATGTTGTCGAACAAATTCTGCCAATTCTCCACTAAAATTGATTTTTTGAATAGGTATAGATTTAACTTCTGGTAAAGAATTAACGAAAATATTGTGTTTTTTCTTTATTTCAATTCTATCTCTTGATAATTCTAATTTTAAATTAATTAATTGTTCATCTAAAGCTTTTGCTTCTCTTTCTAGAGAAATTGCCATTTTTATGTTATTGCTATCAAGAAAATTAATTATTGCTTGTGCTTCTAACTTTGAATTTATTTCGTTTAGCATTTCTACTAAGTAATTAACTTCATTTACTTTATTAATATAATCGCGAATAACATCACTTTCAAGTGGATTTATTGGTCTTGGATTAGGTTGAACAGGCGGAACTGGTTGAACAGGTGGAACTGGTTGTGGTGCTGGAGCTGGTTGTTGTCCAGAAGGAACTTGACTTGGTTGTTGTTGCATTTTTCCTGCGTTTATTTGTGCTAGGATTTCATTACTAATAATTGGTCTTTCAAAAGATTTAATTACTTTATTATTATAATCTATTCTTATTACTTGAGTATTATCATCAAATGAAATGTTTGAAATAAAATTTTCTGCTCCTGGACTAGAAAGAACATTTTTTCTAAAAGTTTGGACGCTGTCTAACAATTCCTTGTAACATAAATCAAATTTAAGAGTTCCATATTTATATTTTTCTATTGATTTAAAGTCGATTTTGTTCATTTCTTTTAAAACTACAGAGTAAACAAATCCCATAAAATCGTAACCTATTTTTGCATCTAGCATTGTGTTATGGATACCTTCAACTTCTTCTTTTATTTTACATTTTTCAGTATAAGATAAACGTGTATATTTTTTTTCGTCGTTTAATAAAGAAGCTAATTTTTTATCTAAAGTTGGAAGATTTGAAAATTCTGGAAGAGTGCGAATTACATTTTCTAATTCTTGATCATATTCAGTGTATAAAGCTTCCATTTCGTTAGTAAATTGCATTATCTCAATTTCTTTCTCATGGTTATTTTCGTTTGCTTTATTATTAATCATTGATAATACATTATCGCTTACTACTTGTCTTACAACTGGCTTAATTTTATCCGTTGGGAAATA
>CAQRXS010000070.1 GCA_948874605.1 uncultured Bacilli bacterium
ATTCTTTATGGTCAGCAAATATAGATTTTACTGATTACAAATTACAAAATAAAGAGAGAACATATTGTAATCTATACTTTAAACAACAAGAACAATACGAATTTATGTATACAGGAAATGCTCAAGAATTTGTAGTACCTGAAGAGGGCTATTATCAAGTAGAATTATGGGGAGCAAGTTTTCTTATATCATGGGAACAGAATGGAAGTTATACTTCTGGAATTATTTCTTTAACAAAAGGTGAATTATTGTATCTTTATATTGGGGAATCGCCTTTCACTTGTGAGGTTTATAATGAATGTAACAGAAATAGTTTTAATGGAGGCGGTAAAGGTGGACATTTTGAACAAACTAACTATATGCGTAGATCGCACAGTGGAAGTGGAGCAACAGATATTCGTTTAGTATCTGGAAGTTGGGATGATTTTACTTCTTTAAATTCTAGAATTATGGTAGCAGCTGGTTCAGGCGTTTGTGAAGGTGTATGCGCAGGAGGAGGACTAGTCGGTTATGTAGGAAGTGATTATGACAACGGTGGAGCAGGAACCCAAACGAAAGGTGGAAAAGCTACTTCAGATGCTA
This sequence comes from uncultured Bacilli bacterium, assembly GCA_948874605.1. The sequence continues at coordinate 583 of CAQRXS010000070.1, forward strand.
CTGCTGGTAGTTTCGGCAAAGGTGGAAATGGGTTTATTAGTACTCCATATCTACCCAATTGTAATGATGCATTTGGCGGAGGAGGAGGCTATTATGGCGGAGGAGGAGGTCGAAGCGGAAGCTCAGATACTTTGTGTACAAGTCGTTATGGTAGCGGAGGAAGTGGCTCATCCTTTATTTCTGGTCACAATGGATGTGTTGCCATACAAGGAGAAAACAATCAAAGTCCAAAACCAGGATGTATGGATGGAACTACAGATATAAAATGTTCCATTCACTACAGTGGGTACAAATTTGAGAACACAAAAATGATAGATGGAGCAGGATACCTTTGGACAACAAAGAAAGAAGAACACGTAGGATTACCTCCTAACCCAGGAAGTTCTGGAAATGGATATGCTAGGGTGACATATTTAGGTAGATGATTTGTAACTTTTACAAATAAACGAAAAAAAATGATTTATAAAATTTTCTTGATTTTGGATATTATCTTATGCTACAATAACCATTGTAAAGCGGTTGATGTAAGAGTAGTAATAATCGAAGCGTTTTTAAGAGACATTGTGGCTGGTGAAAACAATGAGACGTTGGTTATGAATTCACTTACGGAGTCTTAAAGCAAAACTTTAAGCGTCTAGTCACGTTACGACAAAGAGAGTATAGTAAAAACTATAAAATAAGGTGGTACCACGCGAAAACGCGCCCTTATGTTATAGTTTTTTTTATATGTGAGGAGGAAAATATGAACGAAATAAAAAATGTAGAACAACAACTACAAAAGGAAACTCAAATAGTGCAATCATTGCAAGAGTTAAGTGATTTAAAAGTAAAATACATGGGTAAAAAAGGAATTATTACGGAATTAAGCGCCCAAATGAAGCTTATCCCAGTAGAAGAAAAAAAAGAATTTGGTCAAGCAATTAATAATTTAAAAAATATGTTTAATGCGTTCTATGAAGAAAAAAAATTACAATTTGAAGAAGCTTCTTTGAATGAGAAATTAGCAAATGAAGCAATTGATATTACCCTACCAGCAACACGGATTCCAATGGGTGCTCCAAACATCCTTGAAAAAATCATTGAAGAAATTGAAACTCTTTTAATGAGCATGGGCTATGATGTTGTAGATGGACCGGAAATCGAAGAAGATCGTTACAACTTTGAACTATTAAATATTCCAAAAGGTCATCCTGCAAGAGATGCACAAGATACATTCTATATTAAAGACGAAGATATTCTTTTACGTAGCCAAACTTCACCAGTACAAGTAAGAACTATGCTAGCTGCCAAAGGAGAAATACCAATACGTATGATTTGCCCTGGAAAAACTTGGCGAAGAGACGATGATGATGCTACACATTCTCATCAATTCATGCAAATTGAAGGGTTATTGGTAGATAAAGACATAAGTTTATCCGATTTAAAAGGAACATTTGATGTAATTGCGAAGCACTTATTCGGAACAAGTACCGAAACGAGATTACGTCCAAGTTACTATCAATTTACAGAACCTTCTGTGGAATTAGATATAAGTTGCTTTAACTGTGGTGGCGATGGTTGTGCGATATGCAAACAAACAGGTTGGATTACAGTAGCAGGAGCAGGGATGGTTCATCCTAATGTTTTAAGAAATTGTGGATATGATCCTGCCATTTGGAGTGGATTCGCTTTTGGCTTTGGAGCAGAGAGACTTGCTATGTTAAAATATGGCATAAATGATGTTCGAACATTTTATATGACAGATTTAAGAAATGCTAAAACATTTGATAGAAAGGAGAAAGACAATGATTAGTTTAGAATGGGTAAGCGATTACATTGATATTTCAAACGAAGACTTAAAAGAACTAGCTGTAAAAATAACAAAAGCTGGTATCAATGTTGAAAAAGTAATTACAAATCATATCGATCATTTAGTTATCGGAGAAGTTTTAGAGATTGAGAATCATCCTGATAGTGATCATCTTCATGTATGCAAAGTAAAAATAAATGAAACTACCACAACGCAAATTGTTTGTGGAGCTCCAAATGTTAGTGCTGGAATAAAAGTAATCGTAGCATTACCTGGAGCAATACTACCTGGGAATTTTGAAATCAAAGCAAGTAAGATTCGCGGAATAGAATCAAACGGTATGATTTGTGCTTTATTTGAATTAGGCTTAGAAGAAAAAACAGAAGAAAATTACAACAAAGGAATTCACATATTAAATGACGATGCAACTCTTGGCATGGATGCAATGAAATATTTAAATTTAGATTCTTGTGTATATGAGCTAGATATCCATAAGCATAGAAATAATGATTGTTATTATCATATTGGTTTTGCTTATGAAATTGCGGCAATAATAAACAAAAAAGTAACTTTACCAGATAGAACATTTAAAACGATAGAAGATTCTATTGAAAATAAATTTTCTTTAAAAGTAGAGACAAAAAAATGCCCTTATTATTTAGCGAGAATGGTTACAGATGTAGAGGTCAAAGAATCGCCCGAATTTATAAAAAGACGTCTAATCGATGCTGGAATGCGTCCAATTAACAACGTAGTTGATATTTCAAATTATGTTATGTTAGAGTTTGGTCAGCCTCTTCATTTCTTTGATCAAGAAAAACTTGGCAATAATATTGTTGTAAGAGACGCCAAAGAAAACGAGGAAATTATCACTTTAGATGAGAAAAATCGAATTTTAAAATCTTCAGACATTGTTATTACAGATGGTACAAGACCCGTTTGTATCGCGGGTGTAATGGGCGGATTAAATACAGATGTAGATGAAAATACAAAAACAATATTAATAGAGAGTGCTATTTTTGATGCCGTAAGTATTCGTAATACTGCAAGTCACTTGAATCTTCGAAGTGAAGCTTCAATTCGTTATGGAAAAGGACTAAGCCCTGAATATACAAAAATGGCAATAGATCGTGCCTGCCATTTATTAGAGAAATATGCTGGAGCAAAAATCTTATCAGGAACAGTTTCTCATGATGTAATAGACAATTCATTAAAAACGGTAACATTCAAAGCTGATGATGTTAATAAACTTCTTGGAATCGTAATAGATACCAAAGATATGGAATTTGAATTAAATCGCTTAGACTTTCCATATACATTGGAGGGGGAAACCTTTACCGTAACAATTCCGAGAAGACGCCTTGATATTGAGCCAAATGTAAATGATATTGCAGAAGAAATAGGAAGACTTTATGGGTACCATAATTTAGTATCTACTTTACCAAAAATTGCTATTCGAAAAGGAGAATATATTGGGGATGTAAAATACCGTAAATTCTTGTCAAAGCGCATGCGTGCATTAGGATTAAATGAAACTAAAACATATTCCTTAGTATCTCCAGAAATGGCACAACTATTTTCTTATGAAAACAAGGAACAAGTAGTATTACCAAATCCTATGAGTGTAGATAAATCTATAATAAGAACAACCCTAATTCCATCCTTAATAAATGTATATCAATACAACAAAGCTCGAAAAGTTGAAGATATATTACTATACGAAATTAGCAAAACTTACGATAAAAATTTTATCGAGGAATCCAAAATCTGTATGCTTTTAAAAAGAAATTATATAACAAATTCATGGAATAGTAATTCCCTAAAAGTTGATTTTTATTTAGTAAAAGGAATGGTAGAAGACTTATTCCATTCACTAGGATTACAAAATCGTTATACATTTGAGAAAAAAGAAATATCCGGCTTACATCCAGGAATATCTGCAAGCATTTTATTAGATCGTGAAGAAATTGGTATCATAGGTAGAGTACATCCAAGTATTTTAAAGGATGAAGTTTATGTAGCAGAGCTTTCGTTACAGAAACTCATGAAAATAATTAAACCAATTAAATTTAAAGAAGCACCAAAATACCCTAGTATGGAAAAAGACATGGCTTTCATTGTGAAAAAAGATATATTAGCTGGTGACATCATGAAACTCATTCAAAAAAAGGGTGGAAGATTACTGAAAGACATTGACATATTTGATGTTTATACTGGTGAAAATATTGAGGATGATGAAAAATCAATTGCTTTCCATTTAACTTTCCTTGATAATGCACGAACACTTACGGAAGAAGAAGTCATGCAAGTATTTAATGCAATTATTGAAAGTGTTACGAAAGAGTTTGATGCGCAATTAAGAGATAAATAATAAAAAAGAATGACTAAATATGCTAGTAAACAAAAGCTAATTTAGTCTTCTTTATTTTTGAATAATTATTTTGTAGTTCTTTCCACACATAATATGCAAAGCATGCTATAATATGAGCATATATTATAAGAAATGAGGAAAAATATGGATGTCAATTCTTTTATAAAAACTAACAAGGATGGTTGGAATGAATTAATTAGATCTAAAAAAGCTTTTTCAAACACTATATTACCTGAATATGGTCCCTTTTTAAAAAGAAATGAGGAGCAAATAAAATTGTTCGATAATATAAAAAATGCAAGAATCTTAGATTTTGGCTGTGGCGAAGGTGAGTCATTGGAATATTTATATAAAAAGGGAGCAACTGATATTTGGGGAATAGATATTTCTGAAGAGCAAATCAAAAAAGCCAAAAAAGATTTCCACAATTTAAAAATAATTTCATTATTTCACCAATGGAAGATTTATTAAATTTACCTAATGATTATTTTGATTATATTTTTTCAATATTTAGTATTGGATATACCTCAGATTTATTTAAAACTTTAACGAATGCAAACAAATATTTAAAAAATGATGGATGTTTAATAATAAGTTGGACTCATCCATTCTATTATTGCTTAGATATAAACGATACGAATGTTTTTATAAGTAAATCTTATTTTGACGAAAATAGTGAAATCATAACAAAAGGTCCAGATAAAGTTAATTTAGCTCAAAAAAATTTAATGATTTCATCAATAATCAATATAGCAAAAAATGCTGGCTTTTATCTTGATGTTATATTAGAAGAAGAAACTATATTAAAAGATGATATAAATGGCTATAAAAGTACTTTTTGGAGAAAAGAAAAGACAGTAAACTGTCCAAGTACAATAATTTATAAATTTAAAAAATTGAAAAAATAAATTAAAATATTATATAACAACTATAAAATCATGCATTAAGTGAAAAAGTTGTCTAAGACCAGCTATTTCTCTTTAATGTTTTTTTATTCAAAAATAAATGAATGTCTTTAAAATTCATTACTATTTTTATTTTCTTACCAAAAGTGTCATTTTTATAGTAAAATAAAAATAGGAAGGTGAAAAAATGAAATCAAAAGTTTATTTTACAAAAGATATCAGTAGTGTTGGATTAATTAAGATTTATGAAGCATTAGGTAGAGAACTAAAAGGAAATGTTGCAGTAAAAATTTCTACTGGAGAACCTGGAGGACATAATTTTTTAGATCCAAATTTAATTAAAGGATTAGTAAACAAATTAAATGGTACAATTGTAGAATGCAATACAGCATACCGTGGAAAAAGATTTGATGCCAAAAGTCACTGGGAAGCAATAGAAAGTCATGGCTTTCGTGCAATCGCACCATGCGATATTCTAGATGAAGAAGGCGAGCTAGAACTTCATTTTGAAGGTGGAAAACATCTTAAAGGTGTAAATTATGTGGGTTCACACATAAAAAATTATGATTCAATGTTAATGCTTTCTCATTTTAAAGGTCATGCTATGGGTGGCTTTGGCGGAGCATTAAAAAACATGAGTATTGGTGTTGCCTCTCGTGATGGAAAAGCCTGGATTCATTCTGTTGGATTTACGAAAGACCCAGACGAAATGTGGAGCCATACGGAAAATCAAGATGGTTTTCTAGAATCAATGGCTGAAGCAGATAAAGCGGTAGTAGAATATTTCAAGCCAGAAAATCTAATTTATATTAACGTTGCCAATAAAATTTCTATTGATTGTGACTGTGATGCAAATCCTCATGATCCAGAAATGAAAGACATTGGAATATTTGCAAGCATAGATCCTGTGGCTATTGATCAATGTTGTTACGATACAATCATGAATTCCACTGATGAAGGAGCTTCATCTCTAAT
>CAQRXS010000071.1 GCA_948874605.1 uncultured Bacilli bacterium
AGCACCGTGGAGGGGTAGGCGGCGGTGCCCCCGGGGATATACAGGCCCACCCGGTCGAGGGGGGTAATCTTTTGCCCGAGGATAACGCCGTCCTTCTCGCTGATAAGAAAGCTGCTGCGGACCTGGCGGCTGTGGAAGGAGCGAATATTGCCCGCAGCCTCCTCCAGGATAGTCCGCAGCGACCGGTCCAGGGCGTTGGCCGCCCGGTCCAGCTCGGCGGAGGGAACCTCAATTGTGTTTACGGCTGGAGTTGGAGAAAATAGTGCTCCTGCTAGACATTCAATTTTAGAAAGATTAAGATTCTTAGGAATTAAAGAAGACAAAGAGATGAATGAAAGTATTGCTGGATTTAAAGATATTTCAGAAGGCTGTATTACAACAAAGGATTCTACCATACCTGTTTATGTGGTACCAACCGATGAAGAAGTAATGATTGCAAGAGATACTTATCAAAATTTATAGAAAGAGGTTTGCATGAGAAGTGATGTTTACAAGAAGATTTTAAAAAAAATAAAACAATACGATACTATTGTTATTGCACGTCACGTTGGTCCTGATCCAGATGCCATTTGTAGTCAAATTGCTCTTCGTGATACTATTCGTGAGAAGTATCCTAAGAAAAATGTTTATGCTGTGGGTGTTGGAGTTTCAAAATTCAAAAAATATGGTGTATTGGATCGTGTAGATGTTTCTGGGTTGAAGAAGGCCTTACTTATTGTTTTAGATGTTCCAAATATGTATCGTATTGATGGTGTTGAAGAACTAAAATATCAAGAGATTATAAAGATTGATCATCATCCATTTGAAGAAGATTTTGGAGGTATAGAGTGGATTTGCGAGGGTGCTTCTAGTACCTGCCAGATGATTGCTAGTCTTATATTAAATAGCAATTTACCATTAATTCCGTCAGTCGCTAGTAATTTGTTCTGTGGAATTGTATCTGATAGTGATCGCTTTTTACTTTACTATACATCCGTAGAAACTTTTGATATTGTTTCTACTTTAGTAAAGCGCACAGGTATTACTATTTCTAGTTTATATGAAAAGTTATATGAACGTCCAATAGAAGAAGTACGTTTTCACGGTTATATCTCTAGTCATTTGGAAGTAACAGAAAATGGTTTTGCTTTTGTGAAGATTACGGATGATATTATTCATGAATTTGGAGTGGATTCTTCTACGGCATCTAGCATTATTAATGATTTTAATTTTATAAAAGATGTTTACGTTTGGGTATTTGCTACGTATGATGCAAAAAATGCGGTTTATAAGATAAATATTCGTAGTAAAGGTCCTGTTATTAACGAAATTGCCTCTCGTTATCATGGGGGAGGTCATAAATTTGCTAGTGGTGTACGAACTAATAGTGAGAAAGATGTTGAGAATCTCTTTCAAGATTTAGATAAGGCATGTCATGATTATAAAGAACATATTAGTTCTAATGGCTAGTTTTTTTGAAGAAAAACGGTTGACAATCATAGAATAATTTTGTAAACTAATTTTGTTATAAAAAAAGGAAAGAAATGGGTCCACCATTCACCTGAGTGCAAATAGTGCTGGGTTAAGGCTTTTAGTGATTGTTTTATTTTTTCTGGAAAGCTTTAGGTGGATACTATGTATCTGCCTTTTTAATTGTATGGAGGTGCATTTATATAGCAAAGAAAAATGATGAATTACCTATCAATGATGAGATTCGAGTTCAAGAGTTAATGGTAATTGGACCTAATGGTGAGCAAATGGGAATTAAGAGTTTACAAGATGCGAAGACAATTGCGAATTTTGCAGGCTTAGATTTAGTACTTATGAGTGGAAACTCTACACCAGCAGTTGGTAAAATTATTGACTACAATAAGTATAAGTATGAAAAACAAAAGAAGCAAAAAGAAGCAATGAAGCGTCAGCGAGAAACGAATAAAGAATTGAAAGAATATCGTTTATCTACTGTTATTGATATTCAAGATTTTAACACAAGAGTGAAGAATGCTAGTGGCTATTTGGTTAAAGGCCATAAAGTGAAAGGTTCTATTCGTTTTAAAGGAAGACAAATGGCTCATCCAGAAATTGGACGTGAGGTACTTCAGAAATTTGCAGATAATTTAAGTGATGTAAGCGTGATTGAGACGCCTGTAAAACAGGAAGGAAAAAACATGTTTATTCTCTTAGCACCAAAAAAATAGTAGGAAAGAAGGAATTATAGTATGGCAAAAGGGCCTAAGATGAAAACTCATAAAGCAAGTAGTAAAGTTTTCAAAAAGAAAAAAAATGGTACTTTAACTTATAAGAAAAGTGGGGGTAACCATCAAACAAACAAAGATAGTGCAAAACAAATTCGTCAAAGACGTAACAAAGGAACATTAAGTAAAGGAGAAGCTAGCAGAATTAAATCTGTTATCTAGTAAGGTGGTGTAAATATGGCAAGAGTTAAAGGTGGAACTGTTTCAAAAAACAGAAGAAGAAAAGTATTAAAAAAAGCAAAAGGATATTTTGGAAGTAAGCATCGTTTATATAAAACTGCTCAAGAACAAGTTTTCCATAGTGGAGCTTATGCTTATAGAGATAGAAGACAAAAGAAAAGAGATTTCAGAAAATTATGGATTACACGTATTAATGCAGCATGTCGTGAGAATGAAATTTCTTACTCTAAATTTATGAATGGACTTGCAATTCTTGGAATTGAAATTAATCGTAAAATGTTAAGTGAACTTGCAATTGATAATCCTAAAGCATTTACAGAATTGGTTCAAGCTTCTAAAGACGCTTTAAATAGTGGAAAGAAAAAAGAAGTAAAAGAAACTGCAAAAGTAGAAACAAAAGAAGCACCTAAAAAAGAAGTGAAAGAAACAACAATTTCTACAACAGATTATACTAAGATGACTTTGGCTGAATTAAAAGCTGTTGCAAAAGAACAAGGTGTTAAAGGTTATTCTACGATGAAAAAAGATGAATTAATTTCAAATTTAAAATAATTTTTAATAAAAATTCAAGTTTTATGGCTTGAATTTTTTCTTTACAAATTTTTATTTTTTTCGTAGAATACATATCAAAAAGAGGTTTTTATGTATACTGCACTTTATAAAAAATGGTTAATGATAAATCTAAATAGTTTGCAATTAAAAGATTGGTTGATAGAAACAAATCCACCATTGACATTATTTACTAAAGAAGAAATTATAAAATTACTGCAAAATGACATTTGTAGCGACTATTTTAAAAATAGGATAATTGCTAAAGATTTGGCCTATTTTTTTCGTCTTTTTGATTCTTATGAATTTGATAATTTTTTAAAAAAGACAGATGTTGCTTTTAAAAAAAATCTTATTTTATTTTTCTTGAGTCATTATAAAGATTATTGTGTATATATACGTACGTTTTTAGTAGCTTGTAACAAATCTTATTGGTTTTATCAGTGTTTGCCTCAAATTTATGAACTTTGTCAGTTAGAACCTAGTTATTTTGAATGTATTGATTCTTATTCTTGGCTTCAATATCTTTTAAATGCTTCGCAATTAGATTCTAAAATACTTTCTTATTTATTTAATGATAAGGTAAGAGTTACTTATTTTTTTCAATATATTTTAAAATTATCAAGAGCGTCAATTCCTAGTTTTTTAAATATTTTAAAAAATTCTATTTATTTTGATGAACTATTTATGCAGTATAAAGAAGATATTTATTGGCGATTTCTTTTGGAAAGGACTAATGATAGAATTTTTCGGAAAAAGTATTATGCTCTTTACTTAATATTAGAAGATATTTTATGTCTAGAGAATATGAATTTATTTGATTTACAATATTTGAAAGAAGGAGGTTATGTTACTGTTTTCCAATTAAAAAATTATCTTTTAAAATTGGGGAGTAATCATTTGAGATATGATGTTTTGAATACGAGTTCGTTTTTGTATGCTATGGTGCGTAAACAAATAGATGAATTAAACTTTTATATTGAAATAACACAAATTACTAATACGAAAGGTATAACGAAAGAAGCTGTATATCAAGTATTCAAAGAAGAACGAGAAAAAGGGAATATTTGGAAGGATCCGAAGCCAGAAAATTTAGGAATATTAGAAAAAGATAATGGATCTTATTCATTTCCTATAGAACCGTGGACAATTGGTTTTGAAGGCGCTAATACCCAAATGAAAAAAGCTGGAGAATATGTGATTATAGATTTAGATTTGTTGTGGAAAGAAGATGATCCTTGTTGGGAAGAAGTAAATCGTACATTAAATCTTCCTTGGTTTAAGGAATATGAAGAACGTTACCAAAGAGAAAGAAAATTGAAAAAATGAAAATTTGAGTTTTCATTTTTTTTAGCGTATAATAATTATAGAAAAGAGTGATACTTATGAATAATCTTTATGATGTAATCATTATAGGTGGGGGACCTGCAGGCCTTACTGCAGCTATTTATTTATTACGAGCAAAAAAGAAAGTTTTAGTAATAGAAAAAGAAGCTTTTGGAGGACAAATTTTAAAATCTTCCTTAGTAGAAAATTATCCAGGCATTAAAAGAATTTCTGGAGTGGAATTAGGAGAGTCTTTTTATAGTCAAGCAAAAGAGCTTGGAATGGAATCTTTGTATGGAGAAGTAACTAATATTTCTAATGAAAATGAGATATTCTATGTTCAAGTGGCGAATCAAAAGTATCTTGCAAAAGCTGTAATATATGCAACAGGTTCGAGTCCAAGGAAATTAATAGTTCCTGGAGAAAGTGAGTTTATAGGTCGCGGTGTGAGTTATTGTGCAACTTGTGATGGAGCTTTTTTTCGAGATAAAGAAGTTTTAGTTGTTGGGGGAGGCAATACAGCAGTAGATGACGCATTATATCTATCGAACATTTGCCGTAAAGTATATTTTATTCATCGGAGTTTTGAATTCCGAGCAGAGCCGATTAAAGTTCAACTTTTAAAAGAAAAGGAGAATGTGGTATTTTTCCTATCAGCAACGGTACATTCTATAATAGGGAAAGATAATATAGAAAAAGTAGAGATTCTGATGGATGATGGTAAGAAAGAAATTTTGGTTAATGGTATTTTTGTTGCAATTGGGTCAGTTCCGAATACCTATATATTAAAAGATTTTGTTTCTTTAAATTCTAATGGTTATATTTTATCTAATCACAAGTTAGAAACTTCAGTACCTGGGTTTTATGTGGCAGGAGATGTTCGTGAGAAAAGCGTTCGGCAATTAACAACAGCAACAAGCGATGGAACAATTGCGGCTGTAGAAGTAATAGATTATTTGAATGGAATACAAAATGGCATTTAAAAATTTAGGAGAAAATCCTATTTTTTTTGTTAGGCAGAAAATAGTAACCAACTTTAATTTCCAAAAGCAAAAAAAATATTTGACAAATTAGAAAAAAAGTGTATAATAGTGTTTAATTTAATTGAAGGGGGATTTTATTATGGATAATAATAAATTAAATAGTATTTTAGCTATGCTAAATGGTAGAAGTCAATTTGAGAAAAATTATATGTTGGAAAGTCCTGAAAATCTTATAACAGCATATAAATCGTTGACTGGTGATACCTTAGAACTAAGTGACGATGAGTTTGCAGAAGTAAAAGGTAGTGTCAAATCAGGTATTTATTTGGAAAATCCAGATGATATTGCGTCTTATTTGGGGACTTATTTCTCTGGGGGTGCTGGAGATGTAAGCGCGTCTGTTGCTCTAAGAGCTTTGAGTAGTGGTTCAGAAGAGGTTGAGGGAATAGTTTCAGAAGAACCTAGCAAAGATTTAGATGGAGACACTAAAGATCCAGAGGAACCTGTTGAGAGAAATTCGGAAATTGATAAAAAAATAAAAAATGTATTAAAAAAAATAAATACTAAAAAAACTGCATGGAAAAACTTTTGGAAAAGCAATGCTAAAATGAAAGATTTGGTGGCTAGTCATTTTTCAGAAGAGATTATCGACGACGAAACTTATAATCTTTTAAATGATGCTGAAAAAAGCTATCGTTGATGATTATGAAACTAAATTGGGTTCTGCGTACGAAGTTTTATCTTCTTATTATGATAAGTTACCAAATTGTGATGAGCTGTCCGCTAGTGAATTTTTAAATAAGGTTAAACCAGAAGAGAAAAAAACGCTTACAAAATTATTTGCTAAACAATCATTATTCAGTCGTTTATTTGCTGGAAATGGTAAGAAAAAAGAAGAAAGATATAAAGATTACTTAACTTATAAATACTATCAATCGTGTAAGAAGCTTATTGATAATGAAAAGTCTTTGAAAAAGAAAGATGTAAAAGCCTTTAAAGATCAAACAGATGAAACTCAAGCTGAATATGAAAAAATACGTGGTGGAAAAGATCCAGCGGAAGTATTTAAAGATGGAAATCATATGCAAGGAGCTAGAGTTTCCAATAGAATAAAGAATGGTTTGGATAGATTAATTGAGAAAGATGCTGAAGGATTTGAGACAGCAGAATCTTGGATGAATTATTTGAATAGTTTAGATGAAGAGAAAAAAGATATATGGTCAAGTATTACTAATGATGCTAAAGTCTTTATAGAAGGAATGGAACATAAGAATAATAAAGCAGCATTAAAAAGAATGAAGAAAAACTTTAATAAGATTGCTCATAAGGCTAGAAGAATTG
>CAQRXS010000072.1 GCA_948874605.1 uncultured Bacilli bacterium
TAAAATAGGCTACAACCATTCCACTAGATTTTTTTACCAAAACAATGTCATTCTTCGCTATCTTTTGATAAGGCAAAATTTTATGTTTACTAAATCTGGATTCAATTGTTTTGGTTCCATTCAACATTTTAGTTAAATATGGCTCACTAAAAACACCTAAATGAATATTCCTATTTGTAATATTTTGGAATTCCTCTGAAGATAATTGCATTTCTAAATTATCTAAAATTTCCTGATACATAAAACTCTACCTCACTAACAGAATAAAATCTCTATCTATATTGTACTATTTTTTTAGGAATTTTCATATCATCAAATTGAAATTATAGCGATTTAAGACATTAAAAAATAGCAAATATCTTGCTATCTTAAACTAACCTTCTAATTTAGCCAATACGCTTTTTGTTACAGCAATTGCTTTTTCACGTACCGCATCAGCGGCTTCTTCTAAAACAGGTTCGCCTTTATCTTTTACATAATTAACTAAGTCCTTCGCACTATTTTGAATATCTTTTGCTTTAGACTTTGCGATTTTCATTACCTTTTCTTTGTCTAAATCTTTCAAAGCAGCTTCAATTTCTTCTGATTTTTGAACCACATATTCTTTCACATCGTCCATATCAACTTCTTTTGCTTTTTTCACTAATTCATCCATTTTAGTTTTTAATTCTGCTCTTGTTTCTGCTCCACTTTTAGGCGCAAACAAAATTCCTAGTCCAGCACCAATAGCCGCTCCTCCAAGTAATGCTCCAACCGTTTTCTTTTTCATTGCCATCATCCTTTCGATACTACTATTATACACGCACAATAAGATTTTTAAACCAACAAAACTTAAAATTTGACTATTTATTTACAAAGAAAATTTGTGTTATAATAAAAGTATGAGAAATATTTGTATTTTAATTTTATTATTTTTTATCTATTCCGTTTTAGGTTGGTGTTTAGAGGTCTCTTGCAAATTAATAGAAAAGAAGAGATTCATTAACCGTGGCTTTCTAATCGGCCCTTATTGCCCTATCTATGGTTATGGAGCTTTAATTATGACGATTATATTATCAAAATATTTGGAGGATCCTATTACCCTTTTTATCATGATTATTTTATCGTGTTCCATTCTAGAATACTATACAAGCCTTGCTTTAGAAAAACTCTTTCATACAAGATGGTGGGATTACTCTCAAAAAAGGTTTAATATTAATGGTAGAATTTGCCTAGAAACCATGATTCCTTTTGGAATATTCGGATTACTTATTATGTATAAAATAAATCCATTTTTCTATTCGTTATTAGAAAAAATACCAAACACAATATTATTTATTATCGTGCCTGTTTTAATAATCATTTATATCATAGATAATATCATTTCCTTTAAAATCATTGAAAATATTCAAAGGAAAAGTAAAGAAACACAAGAAAAACAAATTATCAAAAAAGATGATACCGAAAGAATTACAAAACTTGTCCGTTCTCAAATAGAAAAATCGAAAAAAATATTTGAAAAGCGTATTATTCATGCTTTCCCTAACTTAGAACTAAAAAAAATAAATATGAAAAAGAAAATAAAAGACAGAACTTCTAAGAAATAAAACTAGTGGATGTCTTTTTCTTTTGTAAAAACGTACTTTGATAAAAGAATATCCCAAAGTTTAATAAACAAAAACTTAAAAGAAAACCACCCAAAATATCACTTGCATAATGAACTCCTAAATAAATTCTGCTAATACCTATTATCAATATAAGCAAACTAAAAAAACATGTTCCAATAATTTTAAACGGTTTATTATAATTTGATTTACATAAAAAATAAATACCTAACCCATAAAACATTGTAGAAGCCATCATGTGTCCACTTGGGAAAGAAAAGCCTGTTTCCTCTACGAACCATAATATATTAGGTCTTGGTCTACTAAAAAATTGTTTCAATACAATATTAGCTACTAATTCAAATAACATCATCGCACATAAAAATTTAAAGTCACTTTTCTTTCTCAAAAAGAAAAACGAACAAAATAAAAATACTAAAAGGTAATGTACATTCCCAAAATCTGTAATAAATCGAAAAAAATTGACTGCCGAAAATTTTCTTAAAAATTCATAAACGGGCATATCAAAAAAAATTGGATTACCATTAATAATAAAAATTGTTAAAAAGAAAAATAGCAAAAAACTAATCAAAGAAATATGAAGATTTTGAATTGGTTTCATAACATCACATCCTAGTATAAGTATATCAAAAAGTAGTGCTTTAAGTACAAAAAAAGACAAAAAAAGACAATTAATGCCTTTTAAAAAAATACCTTATACCACCGTAAGAAACAATATACATTCCAAACTTTACGATAATTGTCCTTTTTACCATTTTTATGTTCATCAAGTAAATGAATTAAATAATCGGTATCAAAAAACTTTTTTGCAGAAGCAGAAGAGAAAGTCTTTTTAATATTATTGTAAACATCCTCTTCTTTCATCCAATCTCGTATAGGTACAGGAAAACCTAATTTCTTCTTTTTATAAGATTCATTCGGAATTACTTTCTTAGCAGCATCCCGAAGAGCAACTTTAGTATTCTCTTTTGTTACTTTATAATCTAATGGTAATTTAGAAGCAACTTTGAAAACTTCGCTATCCACAAAAGGAACTCTTCCTTCAATAGAATTTGCCATAGTCATTCGATCAGCTTTCTGCAAAATATCTTTCATCAACCAAAAATTAATATCAATAGCTTGCATCTTCACAATATTAGATTGTCCTTTAAACTTATTATAAATAGGCTTTGTAATTTCTTGATTAGAAAGAGTAACAGGAACCTTTAAAAGCTTTTTAACTTCTTTTTCACTCCACACTTTATTAACACCTATATAAGAATCTTCTAATTTTTCTCCCCTTCGAACTAAGAAATTAATTCCTCGCATTGGTGGAAATAAAGAAAAGAATTTTGAAATAGCATGTCGTATACAAAAAGGAATTTTATTGTAAAAAGACATATCAACCTCTTCCCGATAATAATTATAGCCGCCAAAGAACTCATCGGCTCCTTCTCCAGATAAAACAACTTTAACATCTTGACTAGCAAGGTTTGCAACAAAATAAAGAGCAACTACTGCCGGATCGCTTGCTGGTTCATCCATATGATACATAATCTTATCCAAAATATTCATATACTCTTTCTTAGTAATTTTTTTATTCGTATTACTAATACCTAATTTATCCGTTAAATCCTTAGCATAATCTATTTCATTGTATCTAGGTAAATCATACCCCACTGTATATGTCTTATCTGGCTTAGCCATCGAAACAAGATAGGAAGAATCAATTCCGCTAGATAAAAAGGAACCTACTTCAACATCACTTATCATATGATGATCTGTACTATCTTGCATCACAGTCCCAATTTCTTTTACAACACTATCATAATCTTTTTCTTCAATAGGAAAATTCAAATCAAAATAACATTCTACCGTAACAGAATTATCTTGATAAGTTAAAGTACAACCAGCATCAAGGCGATTAACACCTTCAAAAAACGTTTCAGTTGTAGGCGTAAAACTAAAAGATAAATAACTAGACAAAATAGTTTCATTAAATTTTTTCTTAAAATTTGGATGGTCTAAAAAAGCTTTTATTTCAGACGCAAACAAAAATACACCATCTTTATTATAATAATAAAAAGGTTTAATTCCAAAATGATCTCTTGCACAGAAAAGTACTTTTTCCTTAATATCATACAAAGCAAAAGCAAACATACCTCTCAAATGCGTTGGAAGCTCTTTCCCCCATTTTTTATAACCAGCAAGTAAGACTTCAGTATCAGAATTTGTCTGAAAATCATAATCAATTAATTCTTCTTTCAATTCTTTATAATTATATATTTCCCCATTAAATACTACAACAAGGCTTTCATCAACACTAAACATTGGTTGACGCCCACCTTCAATATCTATAATAGATAACCTTCTTTGCCCTAATGCCACATTTCCATGAACGTAAAAACCCTCAGCATCTGGACCACGATGTTCAATTCTATCTGTCATAGCTTTTAAAACCTTTTTTTTATTTTTAACATTTCCTATAAATCCTGCAATTCCACACATTATGATTCACCTAACACTTTCTTATAATAATCCTTTTCTAAAATTAATTTGCTCATATTTATTCTATTTGATACAATTTGATTCATTTTTCGAATATAATCATCACTAACCATTTCACCTCGAGGAAAGAATTGTTTACTACTAGCTAAATAGGTCCCCGAATCACTTACCCAGCTACTATCAGCAAATATCACGAGTCCTTCACTCGAAGATAACAAGTCTTTACCCATTATAAGCCTAGAATCATATGGAATGTCAAATAAATTTAGTAAAGTCGGCAATAAATCCATATTACCACCAACTTTTTCCACCTTCACAGGTGTCATCTTTGAATTCCACAAAATAAGATTACTTCGATTAATTTCAATAGTATCGTCTCGCTTCGGATTAGCAATTTCATTAATATGATCAAGTGAAATATCATAAGGATAATGATCTCCTACCAAAGCGATTACTGTATCATCAAGCCTTCCAGAGTCTTGCAAATCCTGCAATAATTTTTCAAGTGCTTTATCAAGTTCCATTTGACTAGCTAAATAAGCTTTAATATCCTTTGAATATGGTAAATTACTTACCGCATCTTGATTCTTTATTGCCATGTCATTCTTCGTAAAATTATAACTCATATGGCCACTTACAGAAACATAATAAGTAAAAAATAAATTTTTATTTAAAAAATCTCTAGTAGTAGACTCAACCATTTCGTAGTCACTCTCCGGCCATAAATTACAATTTATTCGTTTTTCTAACCCATTTCCACAAGCTAAATAATTAGAAAGGCCAATAGATTTCAAATACTTATCACGATTTTGAAAAGCGTATTTATGATTATGATAAGCATAAGTCTTATATCCAGAGTTTTGAAAAACATTACCAACTCCAAAAGGAAAATAATTAATCCCACTTCTCCAAACCTTTGATAACATAGATAAATTAGGAAATAACCCAGTTAATTCTTGAAATTCACCACCTATAGTGCTTAATATCACTGGAGAGTAAAAGTTTTCAAAAACAAATCCTTCCTGCGACAGTTTATAAAGTGTTGGCGTAAGAGTCTCTGAAACAGCAATCGAATTAAAGCTTTCTGCCATAATGAGAATCAAATTCTTATCCTTAAAATAGCCAGTATATTTATTTTTGTCAGTACCAACGTCATTAAAAAAATATTGATGCATTACTTGTAAAGTCTCATCCGTTTCCTTTTGACTCAGTTCAGCAAAAGGAATATCTAAAATATTTTTGTCAAAAACAAGAGGAATATCCTCATCCACTTTATCATCCTTGACAATTTGGTAAATAATTTCTGTTTTAGGAAACGTTAACTTCCGCACTTCAATAAACAAACTAGGTAACGCTCCAAAAATTTCTTTATTAAGTGCATTATTATAAATATGAAAATACAAATTCTTCGGCGAATATTGTTCATCACTAGAACTTTGCAAAAAACCTTGAAATATCAAAAAACTTATGAAGGAAATACAGAGATACATAACAATAGTATTATAATTTTTTTTCTCAAAATTAATCTTTCTCTTCAATAAAACCGAACAAAATATAGGAAGAAAAAGGAAAATAAGAATAGGAAAAAAAGAAAACAAAATTTCTAATATTTTATCTGCAAAAGAAAGTGCTTGATCTGCAAAGAAAAGTGTAGAAATACTAAAATACACATGAAAACTATTTTTAAAAATAATTTCAGCACAGTACCAAACAAAGAATAATGCTTGAAACAGAAAGAAAAAATTAGAATTGATTTTTTTGTTACCAATTGAAGTAACAACAGTAAAAAGTAAACTAAGAAAGCCAACATAAAACACTGTATAAATCCATGTTTCTGAAAAAATTATTTTAGTTCCTAAAAATCGAAACAAAATTTCAAAATACAGTAATTCACAAAAATAAAATAAGAAGATTGGAATTTTTTTCTGTTGCATATTCATTACCCACCATCTAAAGTAATTATAACATCTTTTCTTATAGAAAAAAAGCAAGATTAATGTTATCGTTTATTACTTTAAATTGTAAGTGGAAATTATATTTCAACTTTATAAGGACTATCTTTTGTTCCAGATCCATGTATTACTCTTGTTTGTCCTTTTAAATACAGCGTAGGATAAATGTCACCAAAAACCCAAGCCCATTCAGCATAAAGCCCATATTCACTTCGAATATCAAATACAGTATCAGCAATCGTTAAAGTGTTCGCTGGAGTCATTGTCCAAACTATTGGTTCATTTGTAAAAAGCCAATTCCCTGAATAGCATTTTTCGGCTTGTTGATAATCATATGGAGATAAATTCATACATTGATTTCTAACATCGGCTTGCCCACCAGTTGCTAAAAAATAATCACTTGGATACATTAGACCAACCGATCCAATCCACGTAGTCGTTCTGGTTACACTATCATTACACTCATTTCCTGACACACATGATTTTCCTATATTTTCACTACGCTCATCCGTATATAATTGAGAACTTTTAAAACTATTAGTCACAGAAGTTGGTG
>CAQRXS010000073.1 GCA_948874605.1 uncultured Bacilli bacterium
ATGATTGGTATAGTTATGAAAAGAAGGAATGGGCGAATGCAGTAATACTTAAAAACAGTGAAACGTATTGTTCAGGAGAAATCATACCAGAAGATAATATCGAGTCTTATTTTGTATGGATTCCAAAGTATAGATATCAGTTATGGAATTTAGAAGAGTATACAGAATTAATGGGATTGTGTTTTTTATAATTGGTTAAATAATTCTAATAATTTCTTTTGGACGATGATGCCTTATGCAGATTCACAGTATTCTTATATTCCTTTTTCTATTCATAAACATCCTGTTATAAATGGAGCATTTAATTCCTACGAAGTGTTTCCAGTATTATTTTTATCACCGAATGTACAAATAGCGAACGGCTTAGGAACAAAAGACATTCCATATCTTTTGTCTTTATAGGTATTAGTATATTGCTAGTGCTTTTTTGTTACAATTTTTTTATAGATACTTCATTTACTAAATTTTATTTTTTTGATATACTTATTTTGAGAATAAAAGTAGGTGGGAATATGAATCAAAATGATATTCGAGCATTAAATGAATTAAAAATGCTTACAATAGATACTATTAATCGAGCTGGCGGGGGAAGCCCTGGTATTTGTCTTGGCATGGCACCCGTAATGTATAGCTTGTTTACGCGTATTTTAAATGTAAATCCAAAAGGTGAAAATTATTTTAATCGAGATCGAGTGATTTTATCTTCATCACATATTACGCCTCTTTATTATGCAATGCTTCATATGGCAGGATTCTCTATTTCAAAAGATGATTTGATGCGTTTTAAGAGAATGGAATCTATTGTTCCAGGATTTCCTGAATTACATAATCCCTTCCCTGTGGAAGCAACTACAGGATACGCGGGTGACGGAGTAGGAATGGCTGTAGGAATTGCCCTTGCAAGAAGATATTTAGATGCGTTGATTAAGGAAGAAGATAATAAGGTTAATCTTTTATCTTTTACTACCTATTGTTTTTTATCAGATGCCGATATGATGAGTGGGGCAAGTGCTGAAGCTTTCTCTTTTGCTGGATCTCAACATTTAGAAAATTTGATTTTTTTGTATGATGCAAATGGAATGGGAGCAGATGGAGATATCCAGACAGTTTTAGAAACCGATATTGAGAAAAGTTTTGTTGCTCAAGGTTTTTATGCGGATACTCTAAAAGATGCAACTAACATTAAAGAAATTGCTAGAGCCATTGAATCAGCAAAAAATAGTGGAAAACCTTCCATTTTGATTTTTAAAACAAAAATTGGAGCTGATTCTTTCAATGAAGGAAAGAATATTGTTCACAGTGGAGTATTATCACTAGATGATACAAATACACTAAGAAGAAAATATAATTTATTTTTACCTCCTTTTGAAGTATCTAAAGATTCTATATTACATATTGAGAAATCTATGAGTGATAGAACACTCAAGTTATATTCTAAATGGAAAGAACATTATGCAAGAGTAAAGACTATTAATAGTCCTAATTTAAATCATATTTTAAATCTTTTGGAAACTGGTAAAACTTCGATTGATTTTTATGCTGAAAATTATAAAATAAATGATGGATATCGAGAATCTTTGATTGAGTCTAACTATAAAATTATGAATTTAATAGCTCCTAAAAGTAATTTATTCTTGGGAGGAAGTGCAGGACTGCATTTAACTACACAAACCATTATTGGTGGCAGTGAATATTTAAATGTTCTGAATAAAAAAGGGAAAAATATTCGTTTTGGAGCTCGGGAACGCGGCATGAGTTATATTTTAACTGGTATGGCACTTATGGGACTTCGCGTATTTGGTTCTACTGAATTATGCTATGCGAATGAAATGAAGTCTGGTATTCGTTCTAGTGCAATCCAAAATTTGCCAGTAACTTATATTTTTACGCATGATTCTTTGTATACTAATGATCCATCGCCACTTCGTGTTCCTGTAGAAGAAATTTCCATGCTTCGAAATACGCCAAATCTAACAGTCTATCGACCAGCAGATATTTTAGAACTTATGGGATGTTGGCAAAGTATTTTAACAAGTGGGAAACCTAGTGCATTGGTATTAACAAAAAACAGTGTTCCTAAATTACCAGGATCTACTGTTGATATTGCACGCGGAGCATATATTATAAAAAAAGAAGTTGCCCGTTTGGATGGGATTATTCTTACAACAGGAAGCGAAGTAGTCAGTAGTATGCAAATTGCTTTTGATCTTTATGCAAAAGGTCTTGATATTAGAGTAGTTTCCATGCCTTCGGTTGAATTGTTTCGAAGTGCAGGAGTTGAGTATGAAACCGAATTATTACCAAAGAGTGTGAAACGAATTGTTATTGAAGCTGGTATTTCATCCGTTTGGAATCGCTATGCATCTAGTGAAGAACATATTTTAGGAATCGATGATTATGCTTTGAATGGATTGCCTGTCGAAGTATTACAAAATATGAACTATGATTATGATACATTGAAAATGAAAGTTGAAGCTTTATTGCGAAAATAACATTATTCGACATATTATACGCATTGTCTCGTCTATACTATTTTTAGGGTGAAGAGAATGCGTCATTTTTATATATTTGAAATAAAAAAAGAAGTGAAAAAGTTAACGAAAGATAATTCTTATGATTTATTTCATACTTTGGAAACTATTTACTATCATCGAGAAGAAACCGGCATTAGTTATATGTTTTTGCAGCAGTTAATTTCACCAATTGCTACAAAAGAACTTGATATACGTTTGTTTAAACATTATAAAGATAACTATTTTTATATGAAATACAGAAACACACATAGTATGCATGATGTGTATCGCAAAGAAAACACAACATTAAAGCTCTTTAAAACGTATCTTAAATTAGAAACAAATGTTGTGAAACCAAGATTTTTAGAGGAACTACAAGAAAATCCTAATTTTTTTGTTTGTGATTTCGAATCAAAAGATTATTTTTGGTTAGAATCATTGAGTAAATTGAGTACAATAGGTTGATTTTTTTTATCAAATTGTGAAGATGCAGAGTGGCTTAAAATAGCATAAAGCTCACTTGCTCTTTTTTCATATAAATATTGTTTGCTATTATAGTTAATTTTTGTTGGGAGAAGAATCTTTTGACGATTCTTTTTTAAATAATTTCTTCCTTCTTGGCTAAATCCTAATATATTCATATAAACAATTTTTTCATTTGCATCTTGTTTCTGAATTCCCAAGAGAATATGAATAATCATTCTTTTGATGCGGTTATAGGTATATCGCTTGCTTTTGACAGCCAATATAAGGTCATCTAGCTTATTTGCATGTTCGATTTCCTTTTTTAATTTATTGTCTAGGCCTTCTGTTACATCTAAGTAGGAATCTAAGTGATTATCTGTTATAATTTTTACTTTCAGTAGAGTAAATAGTAATTTTTCGTCAATGTGTGTAATAGAGGAAAGTGCTTCGTTAGGTAAGTATTTTGTTATGTTTTGTTCTGTTTTAATTTTTTCACGAATATTTGAGGCACTAATAATCTCGTTACAAGAAGTAGTATCGTGATAGTCGTTTGTACGTTTTAGAGCTTCATATTGTATTGGTAATTTTAATTTTAAAATCGCTTTAATATAAGAAATTCCTAATAAATCATTTGGCATTATTTGGCTATGTTCATTTAGAGCTTGATTTAGGAGAGCTGGGTAGCTTAAACCACATGCCTGTTTTATTTTAAATTCTTCTTGTAATTGTTTTTTGGCAAGAGACTCGAAATGATTTATATCGCATGTTTCGCTACCAAAAACAATTTTTTCTACTCCTACAGAGTTTAATAAGATGATACTTGCTTCTGCGAATTTATCTGCTGATTGAGTTCCGTATAATACAGGAAGCTCGATTACTATATCTACACCAAAAGATAAAGCTATTTTAACCTTAGCTTCTTTACTTAGAATAGATATTTCTCCTCGTTCTAAAAAATATCCGTTTAAGCATAGTACGATTGTTGATTTTGGATATTGCTTCTTAATTTCGTTTAAATGATAAATATGTCCGTTATGAAAAGGATTATATTCACATATTATGCCAATTGTCATAGGAATCACCATGCATAGTCTAACATAAGTAGAAAAAAGTTTCAAAAATATTTTTATAGAAGTGTAGTAAAAATAAAATGTATTCTTATAAATTATAAGAAGATAGGGAATTGTTTTTTTATATTTCCGTTGTATTTCTTTTTTTGTTAAAGTATAATGTAATTAAAGAAGGTGATGCAATTGGATTTGAAAAAAGTTCCAATTCGAGAAATCGAATTTCATGGAATTGTTAATATTGAAAAAAAGTATTATGAGAAAACTGGAGTATTGGATGTTAAAAATGTTGATTTAGAGTTTTCTATAACTAAAGATGCAAATCAAGATGAGGTATTTTTGTTACATTCTAAGGGAATTTTTTTACTCGAAGATGCTAGAACGTTAGAACCAGTAGAATACCCATTTGAAATCCATTTGAAAGAAAAGCTGACTATAGATAGTGAATTCTATGATAGATTTTTAATAAATTCTCAAAATACACTTGATATTCTTGCAATTTTATGGGAAAATATTGTACTGGAAATCCCCATTAGTTATACGGTTGCGGAAGATTTAAAAAGTACGAATGAAACCTATAGAATCATCGGGGAAGAAAGTATAGAGAAAGTTGATCCAAGATTAGCTCCACTTTTGGAGTTACTTGATAAAGAAAAGGAGTGAAACTATGAAACTAAACCTTCAATTATTTGCTGTTCCTTTCAGAAGAACTAGTAAAACAAAGAAAAGAATGCGTCGTACTCATTTGAAGAAAACAGTAGGAGCAATTACTACATGTCCAAAATGTGGAGAAGCATTAAGACCTCATAGAGCATGTGCAAAGTGTGGTTTCTATAAGAATGAAGATGTTTTACATATTCAAAAAGAAGAAGAAAATTAATTAGGGATTCCTAATTTTTTTTTGAGTTTTTTATAAAGGCAAAATAAAACTCGAAATTTAAGATTTCGAGTTTGAAGTCTATAATGGTGTTCTGGGCGAGATTCGAACTCACGACCGATCGCTTAGAAGGCGATTGCTCTATCCAGCTGAGCTACCAGAACATCTTGCAATAACAAGAAGATTATAATATAAAAAATAAATAAATTCAAGTGATTTTGAAAACTTTTATGGTTATTCGTAAATTCCTTGCCTTAAGAAATATTTTAAAATGGATTTTCTTTGAAATTTTTTTTTGATATACTTTTGGCTGGGAATGAATCAAATGCCGACAACGCGAACTTTGTGAACCCGACGAATCCTTGGTTCAATCGTGGTGAATCGTACATCAATGGTTCGGAGGCAGGAGTGTTTGCATTCGGTCATGATAACGGTTCAGCAAACTCAAACGATAGCTTTCGTGTCGTCTTGTAGACTATTTTTCAAAAGTGATTTAAGATAAGGAAAATTGGAAAAAATAGAGATTCATTTCCTAGTGTAAAGCACTAAAAATTTGAATAGATTAATGGGACGAGTAGAATTTTCGAAAGTTCTTTTAATTTGTTTCATATTTAATAAATAGTTTTTTGTTTTAATTTTTGATATACTTTTGGTTGGGAATGAATCAAATGCCGACCACGCGTTCTTTGTGTACTCGACGAATCCTTGGTTCAATCGTGGCAATGCGTACAACAATGGTACAGAGGCAGGAGTGTTTGCATTCAGTAACAATGCCGGTTCAGCGAATTCGAATGATAGCTTTCGTGTCGTCCTTGCAGACTATTTTTCAAAAGCGGTTTAAGATAAGAAAAATTGGAAAAAATAGAGATTCATTTCCTAGTGTAATCACTGAAAATTTGAATAGATTAGTAGAGTTAGTAAATTCTTGAAAACTCTGCTAATTTTTTGTTCGCTAAAATGATTTAAAAGAACTTTTTTTACAATTGTTCCCACTTTATTAATATTTTCTTTACATTTATTTTTTGGGATAGTATAATCAGAATATGTAAATAGTGGGAGAGAAGTGATTGAATGAATTATTTTTGAAAAAAAGTTTACTTATTTTATAGAAAGGAAAGAAGTGTGAAGTAAAGTGGTAAAAGATAGTAGAAATAAAAAAATAATGATATTAAGTGGCTTACTTGTTGTAGCATTTACGATGGTAGTCGGTTTATCGTATGCGTTATGGGAAGTAACTTTAAAACAAGAAAGTACAAATATTATAACTTCAGGATGTTTTAAGGTAGAACTTACGGATGAAAATCCAATAACACTCGGAAATG
>CAQRXS010000074.1 GCA_948874605.1 uncultured Bacilli bacterium
ATTCTTTATGGTCAGCAAATATAGATTTTACTGATTACAAATTACAAAATAAAGAAAGAACATATTGTAATTTATATTTTAAAAAAGAAGAATATAAGTTTGAATATACAGGAAGTGAACAAGAATTTATTGTGCCTAAAGATGGATATTATCAAATTGAGCTTTGGGGAGCTTCAGGTGGCGGAGCGACTAATGTATCTTCACAAGGTGGATATGTAAGTGGAGTAATTCATTTATCAGCTAGTAATTTGTTCTATATTTATGTAGGAGAAGAAGGAAAAACTGGGAATTATGGTACAGGAATTACAACAATTGGGAGTGGTGCGAAATCAACATTTAATGGAGGTGGAGCTGGAGGAAATCCTGGAGGTAGTCTAGAACATCCTGCAACAAATTATGTCGGTGGGTCTAGCGGAGGCGGAGCTACAGATATTAGACTAAAAAATGGGAATTGGAATGATTTTGAAAGTTTGAAGACTAGAATCATGGTCGCTGGAGCAGGTGGTGGCTATGGTAGAAAGAGTACTAGCTCCGAAATTCCTGGAGGAAATAACTTAGGTCTAATTGGCTCAGACGGAATGACTGTTTCGGAACACCCACTTAATGGTGGAAAAGGTGCAACACAAACAACAGGATATGCCTTTGGTTATGGACAAATTGGAAATAATAACGGTGGTGGCAATTTTTGTCACGGTCATAGTGGAGGCGGAGGCGGTTACTATGGTGGCTTTGGAGGAATACAAACAGGAGGAAATTGCTATATAATTGGTGGAGGCGGAGGTTCTTCATTCATATCAGGACATAATGGATGTGATGCAATAAAAGAAGAATCCACTATAAATAATATTATACACACAGG
Source organism: uncultured Bacilli bacterium (assembly GCA_948874605.1). The sequence goes on from CAQRXS010000074.1 coordinate 860, forward strand.
ACAACCAAAACACTATTCTGGATATATATTTGAAAATACAAAGATGATAGATGGAACAGGATATGCTTGGACAGATAGAAAACAAAATCAAGAAGCAATGCCAAATCCAAAAGGTGGTTATTATGAATTAGGCATCGGGCATACAGGAAGTGGTTATGCAAGGGTGACATATTTAGGTAGATAAGAAAATCTATCTTTTTAAATTGTGATAAAAATTCAGAAATAAACTAAAAAAGATGTTAATTGAAGTTTACTGCTTTTCTTAAAATTCGTAAGATTCAAAACTTAAGATAGTGTATTGGGCATTTTTTTGTTAAAATAAAAGAGATTGGAGTGATTAAAATGGCTTACATTGAATGGAAAAATGTATCAAAAATATATCAAATGGGCGAAGTAGAAGTACAGGCTTTATCAAAATCATCCTTCGAAATCGAAAAGGGGGAATTAGTTTGTATTTTAGGTCCAAGCGGTGCAGGTAAAACTACATGCTTAAACATATTAGGAGGAATGGACAGACTAACAAGCGGCTCTTTAATTGTGGATGGAAAAAAAATACATGAATTAAAAGGGAAAAAGTTGGTAGAATACCGTCGTCACAATATAGGCTTTGTTTTTCAATTTTATAATTTAGTTCAAAATTTAACTGCATTAGAAAATGTTGAACTTGCAGTTCAACTTTGTAAAGACCATTTAAATCCAAAAGACATTTTAACGAAAGTAGGCTTAAAAGAAAAAATAAATCACTTTCCTTCTCAACTTTCTGGGGGAGAACAACAAAGAGTTTCTATTGCAAGAGCTCTCGCAAAAAATCCAAAATTACTATTATGTGATGAACCTACAGGTGCTTTAGATTATAAAACAGGAAAGCAAATCTTAAAACTTTTAGAAAGTGTTTGCCGTAAAGAACAAATGACAGTCATAATTATTACTCACAACAGTGTTATTGCTGAAATGGCGGATAAAGTTATTAAATTTCGCAGTGGGAAAGTCGAAAGCATCAAGAAAAATAAACATCCAAAAAGTATTGATGATATCGAGTGGTGAGTTATGAAAAATAAATTAATCATTAGTAATTTAAGAAAAATGAAGTCATCTTACAAAAGATTTATTTCTCTAATCTTTTTATCTTTGTTAGGAGTTGGCTTCTTTTGTGGAATAAAAGGTGCAAGTCCAAATATGATGGAAACTTTAGATCGATATTATAAAGAATATAACGTTTATGATATTGAAATAATTTCTTCATTAGGATTTACAAGCCAAGATATCGATGCGATAAAAGACACGCCAAATATCAAAGAATTAATTGGAATAAAATCGATAGATGTTCTTCTGAAAAATAACAAAACACTAAAAGTAACTTCCTTATCAAATATTAATCAAGTAGAATTACTAGAAGGAAACATGCCAACTCAAATAAACGAAATACTAATCGAAGAGAAAATGGCCAAAGAGCAAAATTTAAAAGTCGGTAGTTTTCTAAAAATTAATGATAACTATTTGAAAGATAAGTCATATGAAGTTGTGGGAATTATCAAAAGCCCTTTATATTTTTCGAGCTATCGTGGGACAACAGACAAAGGAAATGGCGAATTAAATTATTATTCGTATGTCCAAGAAAATGCCTTTACAATTCCTTTTTTTACAAGCGTAGAAGTGACACTACAAAATGAATTTCAACACAATAGCAAAGAATATATTAATTTAGTAAATAACACATGTGAAGATTTAAAAAATAGGAAGCCCCAAAATCAAGCAGAGTGGATTTGCTTAGATTTAATGGATAATCCAACATATATGTCATTTGTAGATGCAACAGAAAGTCTAAAAGAAATCGGCTCAGTTTTTCCTTTGTTGTTCTTTTTCGTTTCCGTATTAATTAGCTTAATATCAATGACTAGAATGGTAATGGAAGAACGTAGTGAAATAGGTATTTTAAAAGCGTTAGGATTTTCTAGAAAACAAATTATGTCACGTTACATAGTTTATGCAACGTTAGCAACAAGCATTGGTGGAATACTTGGAAGCATTATAGGATTTCAGCTAATTCCAAACATTATATGGAGTATTTACACAGCCCTTTTCCAAATTCCAAACTTTATAAGTACATTTAATATTTATTATGCCTGTATAGGTATTGGCATTTCTCTTTTATGTATTTTAGTGGCAACTATCATCAGTGCTTACAAAATTTTGCAAGAACGGCCTAGTGAACTCATGCGTCCTGCCTCTCCAAAACCAGGTAAAAAGATAGTATTAGAAAAAATTTCAATTTTATGGAGTAACCTTCGTTTTTCAAATAAAGTAACCGTTCGTAATATTTTTCGATATAAAAAAAGAGTATTCGTAACAATGATTGGTATTACGGGTGCAACTGCTTTAATTCTTGTTGGTTTCGGTGTAAAAGATTCCGTAGAAAATATCGTAGAGTATAATTACAACAAAATTTTTATTTATGATTCTATGATACGTTTAAAAAATGAGGAGTCCGATGATATTGAAAAAGTTTTAAAAAATGAAAAAACAATTTCCTCCTATGTAAAAGCAAGTTATGAATATTTAAATCTTACAGTGAATGATAAAAAGAAGGAGATTAATTTAATTGTTCCCGAAGATAATAAAAAATTAACAGAAGTCATCAAATTAAATGATGTCAATCATCAAAAGAACGAGATTACATTAGAAGACGGAAGTATTGTTTTAAGTGAAAAACTCTCTAAAATTTTGAATGTAAAAATTGGCGATGAAGTAATATTTGATAATGGTAAAAAAATAAAAGTTTCCCATATTGTAGAAAATTATATAAATGACTATGCTTACATGACTAAAAATACCTATTCCGAAAAAATAGGCTCCTATAAAAATAATGTAATTTTTATCAAACAAAGTGAAGATTACGAAAAATCTTTTGATCAAAGAATTCAAAAAAATAAAGATGTATCTAATTTCATTCATAAAAAAGTTTCTTCCAATTTAATGGAGAAAGTCTTATCTTCCTTAAACTCTGTTGTAATGGTATTGATTTCCTCTTCAGCTATTTTAGCATTTGTAATCTTATATAATATATCAACAATTAATATAAGCGAACGAAAAAGAGAGATTTCAACACTTAAAGTTTTAGGCTTTTACGATGAAGAAGTAGATCAGTATATTACCAAAGAAAACTATTTAATAAGTATAGTTGGAATACTCTTAGGTTTAATCTTCGGTTTATTTTTAAGTTATTATGTTATCTCAACTTGTGAACCAGATAATATGATGTTTTTAAGAGAAGTAAAACCACTAAGTTATGCGTTAACATTCTTTATATCTTTCTTATTTACAATAATCATGAGTGTAATCACGCACTTTCACTTAAAAAAAATCGATATGGTAGAATCATTAAAAAGTATAGAGTAGGAGTATTATGAATTATAAAGAATATTTTAAAAAAGAAAATTTAGTAACTATTAAGGCATTCTTAGAGTTTGTTACAAATAATTTTAACTATGGTTGGCAAGATCAAAAAGGAAAAATTCACAATGGTGTAAACAACGGAGCAAGTTATTATTTGCAATCACCAGAAGAATTATTAAAAAGTCATATTGGGATTTGCTGGGATATTACGGAACTATGTCGTACTTTTTTCGAAGAAATGACTTCTTTAAAAATAGAAACCTATTATTTAATGTATGCTGATTCAGCAGGTTGTCCCTGCCATACTATTTTAGTATTTTATCGTAATGATAAAGTATACTGGTTTGAACCAATGATGCAAAATTTTCACAATGGTATCTTTGAATACTCCTCCATAGATTATCTATTAGAGGATTTTGTAAATTATTTCGTTCAATATTTAGGAAATACCATAGAAAAAAACAATTTACAACTTTATAAATACACAAAACCGAGATACCATATAAATGGTTTTGAAATGAGAAATCACATCGACGCTTCAACAAAAATAGAACGAAAAGTAAAAAATTAGAAAGAGGAAATTATATGTCACATACCAAAGATTATAAAGAATATATTACAAAAGAATTAGTAAACTTAAATATAAAAAGCAAACCAATGATGGGCGGTTATTTATTTTACCATGATAATACTTATTTTGGAGGAATCTACGAACAAGATAATTTTTTGATTAAAAAGACAAAAAATAATGAGAAATACCATTTAAAAGAAGAAATCCCTTATAAAGGTGCAAAACAAATGTACTTAATTGAAGATTTAGACAATATCGAATTGGTAGAGGAAATAATTAAAACGACTTGCCAAGATTTAAAAAAATAACAAACTATAAAAAAGAAAGGAATATGTATATGTTAGAAAATAAAGTAGCTATTGTTACAGGCGGTACAAGAGGAATAGGACTTGCTATTGTAAAAAAATTTTTAGAAAATGGCGCTAAGGTCATTCTTTTTGGAACGCGCGCCGAAAGTGTGGAAAAGGCACTTAAAGAATTAAAAGAAGAAAATTCTTCTTATGAAGTAACCGGATATTATCCAAACTTAACGAAGGAAGAAGAGGTAAAAAAGGTATTCGAAACTATCTATAAAAAATACAATCGTATTGATATTTTAGTAAATAATGCTGGTATGTCTTCAAGTACCAAATTAGAAAATTTGGAAATAAGTGAGTATGATAAAATAAGCGATTTAAATATGAAATCAGTATTTATTTGTTCCAAACAAATTTTACCTTTTCTAAAAGAATCAAAAGGTGTAATATTAAACACAAGTTCTATGGTAAGTATTTATGGTCAACAAAGCGGAGTTATATATCCAGCTAGTAAATTTGCAGTGAATGGAATGACGAAATCACTTGCACGTGAATTAGCGCCTTTCGGTATAAGAGTAAATGCTGTTGCCCCTGGAATTACTGAAACCGATATGGTAAAAAAACTACCAAAAGAATTAATAGAACCATTAATTCAAACAATTCCTTTAGGCCGCATAGGAAAGCCAGAGGACATAGCAAATGCATTCTTATTTTTAGCAAGTGATATGGCAAGTTACATCACAGGTGTTATCTTGTCTGTAGATGGCGCTGCGAGAAATTAGGCAAATGAAAGGGTGCAATAATCTTTTTCACATATGCTATTAACGAGGTGAGTATTATGTATCCATATCAATATCCAAACTATAGAAACGCAAGTGGCGATAGACAATTTGTATTTCCATTCCTAGTAGGAGCCTTGACGGGTGGAGCTGCAGTAGGACTTACAAGACCTAGACCAATCTATAATGTAGCTCCAAATCCTGGACCAGGACCTGGAATGCCGCCACCAAGACCAATGGGCCCTTATGGTAATTATTCTTATAGTTATTATTTTCCATACTAAG
>CAQRXS010000075.1 GCA_948874605.1 uncultured Bacilli bacterium
TTCGGTTGCAGACAATGTAGTGCCTTTTGCAATTGGTACAGATACAGGGGATTCTATTCGAAAGCCTGCTGCTTACTGTGGTATAGTTGGATATAAACCAACTTATGGAATGATTAGTCGTTATGGAATGTTACCTTTCGCTTCTAGTTTAGACCATGTTGGAGTATTATCAAAATATGTAATGGATGCGGCTATAGTAGTACAAGAGTTAAAAGGCATCGATTCTCATGATATGACTTCTTGGGATTCGAAAAACATTAATTTAATTGAAGATATAGAAGCTAATGTTTCTGGAAAAAAGTTGTGTTATATTAAAGAAATCGTAGATATTAATAATTATGAAAATCCAAGTGAAGAACTAAAGAATATTTTAAATCTTTTTCTAGAAACTATTGAAAAAATTAAATCTTTAGGAGTTGAGATTCAAGAGATATCTGTTTCTAAAGAATTATTAGAAACGCTTCCTTCTGTTTATACTTGCATTTCTAGTGCAGAGGCAACAAGTAATATGTCAAACTTAACAGGAATTATATATGGTCCAAGTGGCGAAGGAAAAACTATTATGGAACAAATGATATCTCATAGGACAAAAGGTTTTTCTCCTTTAATTAAAAGAAGATTTGTTATTGGTTCTTATGTACTTCAAAAAGAAAATCAAGAAAAGTACTTTGTGAATGCTCAACGTATCCGAAATAAGATTGTGACAACTATGAAGAATTATTTTAAGGAATTTGATGCTTGTATCCTTCCTTGTGCATCTTCTGTTGCGCCTCAAATTGATACCGCGAATGATTTTATCAAAAAAGATTTAGCTGTTTTAGAAAATCATATGGTAATAGGGAATTTTGGTGGATTTCCAAGTATAACTATACCTAATGGCATAATAAATGGAATGCCTGTAGGTGTTAATTTGACTAGCAATATTAAAGAAGATGCTAAGCTGTTGAATCTTGCTTATCGTATTGAAGATGTTATAAATTTTGAAGGTGGTGAATAATATGAATTTAATTCCGACAATAGGGATAGAAATGCATTGTGAGATGAAGAGTAATACGAAAGCTTTTAGTCCAGCAGCAAATACTTATTCTAAACATTCTAATAATCATGTATCTGCTATTGATATAGCGCTTCCTGGTATCTTGCCAACAGTAAATAAGGAATGTGTAAGAAAATCAATCCTTATGGCTTCTATTTTAAATTGTGAGATTCCTAAATATCTTTATTTTGATCGTAAAAATTATTATTATCCTGATTTGCCTAAGGGATATCAAATTACGCAAAGCCATGCACCAATAGGGATAAATGGTGTCATTGATGTCCCATATCAAGATAGCGTTATGCAAGTTAAAATTCATGATATTCATTTAGAAGAAGATACGGCGATTTTAAATCATTTAATGGATGAGACTTTAGTTAACTATAATCGAGCTGGCGTACCATTACTAGAACTTGTTACAGAACCTGTTTTTCATGCAAAAGAAGAAGTGTTAGCTTTTTTAGAATATATAAGAAAGATTTATCAGTACATGGATATATCAGATGCGGATGTGAAAAAAGGTCAAATTCGATGTGATGTAAATATTTCTTTAGCAGAAGAAGGAAATCTTGGGACTCGTGTTGAAATTAAAGGCGTAAATTCCTTTAATAACATTATGCTTGTGATAGATGCTGAAATTGAACGTCAAACAAAATTAATTGAAGCTGGTCTTAAAGCGCAAATTGAGCAAGAAACAAGAAGATATGATGAAGCGTCTAATACAACGATTCGTATGCGTAGTAAAGTAGATGCTATTGATTATAAATATTTTGTAGAGCCAAATATTCCTAAAATAAAAATTGAAGAAGATTGGATTCAAGAAATTAAAGCAACAGTAGTGGAAATGCCTTTATCACGGATGAAACGTTATGAAGAATTTGGGCTTAGTAGAGAAGAAATTAATATTTTAACGAAAGAAAGAAATATTTCTGACTATTTTGATGAGTGTGTTCGCCTAGGAAGTGAACCGAAGCAAATATCTAATTGGATTACAAGCTTTATATTGTCTTTTTTGAAAAAAGAAGAAACCGCAATCGATGTAATCTCTTTAACACCATGTGATTTGCATGAATTACTAGCTGAAATTTCTCAAGGAAATATATCGAATAAGCAAGCTAAAGAAATAGCTGAGACCGTTTTAAAAGAAAAAAAATCAGTAAAAGAGTGTTTAAACTCTACTGATTCACAGTTATCAGATAATGCAACATTGGAAAATTTAGTTTCTAAGATTGTTTCTGAAAATCCTAGTCAAGTGGAAGCTTATAAAAATGGAAGAACGAATTTATTTAATTTCTTTGTTGGCGCTGTTATGAAAGAAACAAAAGGTAAGGCAAACCCGGTTTTAACAAAAGAAATTGTTTCTAGATTTTTAGATAATTAGAATTTAGAAAAGGAAATGCTTTTGTAACTTATTTTTCTCTTTGTGAATTAAGAAGAACATGCTATAATCTTTTTATGAAAGAGTGAATTCATGAAGCAGTTAAATAAAAAACTTTTATTTCTAGTTCCATTAGCTATTCTTTTCATATGTATTCTATCTGGATGTATTTTTAAATATAAAGAACAAAAAGAAAAAGAATTAATGGAAAAGATTAACTTTTATATTGAGGTAGAGTATGGAGAAAAAATTGACTTTCGTTCCTTTTTGAAAAAAGACGTAACTTTTGAAAGCTTTTTTGTAAAAAGCGATTTAAAAGCAATTAAGGAAGTTGGGGAATACAAAATCCCAATCGAATTAGATGGGTATGATTTTGAAATAACGTTAGTGATGAAAAAAACAAATATTTTGGAATTTGAAGTACAAGATGTTACTATTTTTGAAGATGAAGAAATTAATGTCCAAGATTTTATTGCTTCTATCAATTCTGCATCTTATAAAATATCACCATTAAATATCTCAAAGAAGGTTGGTACTCAAACAGTTACTATTGAAGTTATAGATGAATATGGTGATGTTTATCAAAAAAATGCATCCTTAACAGTTTTAAAAGATTCTGATGCCCCTCGTTTTTCGGGACTTAACGCGATTGAAACTGAGATTGGAAAAAAAGTAAATCTTTATTTAAATGTCTCTGCGTATGATGATAGAGATGGAAATGTTAATTTTACTGTTGATGATAGCAAAGTTAATTACAGTAAAACTGGATGGTATACTATTTTTTATTCCGCTGCTGATAAAGCAGGAAATACTGTCAGAAAAGAAAGAAGTATACATATTAAAGAAAAAGATATCACCTATCAAATTGATAATTTTCCTACTTATAATCAATTTCCTAATTACCCAAATGGCTGTGAGTCTATTGCGTTATATACATTATTAAAATATTATAAAGTGAATGTTACACCTGAGCAAATTGTAAATACTTTACGAATGGGGGAGGGCCCTCATTATGAAAATGGAGTACTTTATGGAGGAAATCCAGAGGTGGAATTCGTAGGTGACCCAAGAGATGCTCGTGGATATGGAGTTTATGAGGGACCAATTATCGATGTAGCGTCTAAATTTAAAGCAGGAATCATAAATTATTCTGGAAGTTCTTTTGATTCTGTTTTAGAATTGGTGAAGAATGGTATTCCTGTTCAAGTATGGGCTTCGATCGATTTAAAAGATACTAAAGTTTGTGTATCTTGGAAAGAAAAAAATACAGGAATTAAAATTAGCTGGATATGTGATTTGCATAGCATGGTAATTACTGGATTTAATTCATCTACTGTTTATGTATCAGATCCATATCATGGCAGTATTAAGGGATACGACCGCGCTCAGTTTGAGCGAATGTATAACTTATTCGGCAAAAGGGCGATATATTATAAGGAATAGGATAAATTAGTTAATTGATGCCTTATAATATTGCTTGATAAATAGAAAAATAAATAGAAAGGATTTAATCAACTATAGAATAAATAATTTTTTATAGACGATTATACAAAAAAAATATGAAAAAAATACCAATTATTATTATTGCTGTAGCTATAGCAGTTGTAGCTACTTTAGGCATTGTGTTCTCTTTTCAACGTAATAAATTTATTGAAAAGAATCCAACTGAATTAAGTGAAGAAGAAATCTTAGCTTTATATTCTAAGGTAAATCCTAGTACGGATGCTACGGTTCTTTCTCAACTTTATAAAGATAAAACTATGGGAAATGGCTATATTTTAGCAACTGCTTTAAAAGCTGCAACACCAAGAGATATGGAAACAGATCTACCTCTTGATGCTGTTTTGCCAACGATTAAGCAAGAAAAAGTGGAAGAAAAAATAAAAGAGATTTTTGGACCATTAAATTATCAACATGCAACTACTTATATATTAAGCGATGGCATTTGTGGATTTAAATATAAGGAAGATTTAAATGTTTATGAATTAATACCTGGCTGTGGAGGCAATTCTAATGAGTCTTTTGCACGCAGAATAAAAGAAACAAAACAAATTGACAACAAAATATTAATTTATGAGCAATCTGTTTATTTATATAATGATTGGGATACTGAGATGAGCCGTAAATATATTTATAACAACTGTAATCAACAAAAATTATTAGATTATGTCGAGACAGATTCTCAAAATACAGCTCCTTTTAAATTAGAAAGTTACATTGATGAAGGTAGTATTTACGAATATACTTTCGAAAAATATGAAGATAGATATATTTTTAAAGGTATAAGTCTTCTTGAATAATAAGTAGAAAAATGACAAAAGAAGAGTTGAAGATAACATTTCGTCAGTTAAATACGAATAGTTGTTTGCCTGAAATCCAAAAATATATTACGAAAATGATGGAAACGAATGGATTTCAAAATAGTGCTTTGGAATTGTTTTGTTATTTAACGGAAGAAGTCGGTGAACTAGCTAAAGAGATTAGAAAAAAAGAGAAAAATATGGAAATGGATATAAAAAAAGAATACATTTCTTGTTTGGAATTAGAGATAGCTGATATATTTATCTATTTACTAGCATTATGTGATTATTATGATATTGATCTTTTTGATGCTTTTTATGAGAAAGAGAAAATTAATTTGGATAGAGTATGGGGAGCGAATCATGAATAAATATTTTTATGAAAGTGTATTGGAATTCAATAACTGGTTAGCTAATACCTCTATAACATTAGTTGATAATTATAGAATTAATAATCCTTTTTGTGGGGAAAATAAAGCACAAATAAAAGAGATTACAGCAACATTTTATAAAAAATATTATCATGATAAAAATAAACGTATTTTGATTCTTGGAAGTTCGCCAGCCCGAAAAGGTACGTCGGTTACTGGTATTCCTTTTGAGGATGCCAGTCATCTTTATAAATCTACAGGAATTATGATTCAAGACTTTTATATAAATAAATCATCTTCAGACTTTTTATATGATGTTATGGAACAATATGGTGGATGTAAAAAGTTTTATAGTGATTTTTTCATGAGCTTTGTTTGTCCTCTTGGAATAGTAAATATTAATTCGAAAGGAAATGAAGTGAACGCAAATTATTATGAGAATAAAAAATTAGAAAAGATTTTATATAATTTTATTGTTGAAGCTATAAAAAAACAAATTGCATTTGGAATTGACCAGTCAGTATGTTATTGCATTGGAAGTGGCGAAAACTATAAATTTTACTATAAAAATTTAATTATTTTTTTAACTATCTTTTTATAAGTTCTTAAATGTCGTTATAACCTGTATTTATAAGCATTTAAGACATTTTTAATTTTGGAAGATGTTCACATAAATTGTTATAATTTCTTATATTTTCGCTTTCAAAAGTAGTAAATTGGTAGTAAAATTGCTTTTGCTTATTTATTTTTTCCATCTCTGCTTTTGC
>CAQRXS010000076.1 GCA_948874605.1 uncultured Bacilli bacterium
CAATAACAAAGTTATACTTATTCCTATTATTTTCTTTGGTGATTGTCTAAACAACCCCCCCCCCCTAAATTTTTCATTTCGAGGGCCTCCTTTTGTATTTTTCTATTTCAATTTTACCAAAAATATACTTTTATTACAATCGAAAAAGCAATTATTTTATTGGGAATATGAATTAAAAAAATTCGAATTATTCATCCGAACCTTTTTTCTCTTTTTCTTCTATAGCATTTTCTAATTCTTCTTTACTCATTTTTGTATAGCCTTTTACTTTTAATTCTTTTGCTTCTTCTCGTAGTTTTGTTAAAGTAGGCTCATCGCTAATTTCAAAATCTTCATCAGTAATAGTTCCTGTTCTAACTAATTCATCAATTTGTTCTTTTGTAATTGTTTCACGTTCAATTAAAGTATTACTTAATAGCATTACTAAATCTTTGTTTTCTTTTAAAATTTTCTTAGCATTTTCATAGCATTCCATTATTATTTTTCTTGCTTCTTGATCTATTTCTAAAGCAACTTTGTCTGAGTAATTTTTTGTTTTATTATAGTCTCTTCCTAAAAAGATATTTTCTCCAGAAGACATTTCATAACGAATTGGACCTAAGTCACTCATACCATATTCTGTTACCATACTTCTAGCCATTTCTGTCGAACGTTTAAAGTCATCGCTTGCGCCGGTTGTAATATCATCTAAGAATAATTCTTCTGCTGCTCGTCCTCCTAAGGTACTAGTAATAATTGCTATCATTTCATTTCTAGTATATCTTGTAATATTGTCTTCTTTTGGTGTATAAGCAGTATAACCACCAGCCATTCCACTAGGCACAATTGTTATTTTTTGAACTTCCATAGCATCTTTTAATTTTAAACCTAGAACTGCATGACCTGATTCGTGTACTGCGGTTAGCCATTTAACTTCATCACTTACTTTTCTTGATGTTTTTGCAGGTCCCATAAGTACTCTATCTGTTGCTTCATCAATATCTTGTAGAGTAATAGCATCTTCGTCTTTACGAACAGCAAGTAGTGCTGCTTCATTCATTAGGTTTTCTAGATCAGCTCCTGAGAATCCAGAAGTTCTTTGACTAATACTTTTCAAGTTAACAGAAGGCGCTAAGATTTTATCTTTTGAATGTAGTTTTAACATTGCTTCGCGTTCTTCTGTATCAGGTAAGTTTACAGTTACTTGTCTATCAAAACGTCCTGGACGTAACAATGCTGGATCTAATACATCTGGTCTATTTGTAGCTGCAATAATAATTATTCCTTCGTTAGCGCCAAATCCATCCATTTCAGTTAATAATTGGTTTAACGTTTGTTCTCTTTCATCATGTCCACCGCCAATACCAGAACCTCTTTGACGGCCAACGGCATCAATTTCATCAATAAATATTAAGCATGGAGCATTTCTTTTTGCTTCTTTAAACATGTCACGTACACGGCTTGCTCCAACTCCAACAAATAGCTCTACAAAGTCTGAACCACTTATAAAATAAAATGGAACATTGGCTTCGCCCGCAACTGCTTTAGCAAGTAATGTTTTTCCAGTTCCAGGAGGCCCAACTAATAATACACCTTTTGGAATTCTTGCACCAAGACGTTGAAATTTTTTAGGATTTTTTAAAAAATCAATTAATTCTGAAACTTCTTCTTTTTCTTCTTTTAATCCTGCTACATCTTTAAATCTTACTTTTCCACCATCAGCAGATAATTTAGCACGACTTTTTCCAAAATCCATGCTTCCTTTATTTGAATTAGCCATTTTCATGAAAATAAAGTAAGTTGCTCCAACTAGTACTAGTAGAGGCACAACATTTACTAACACATATAGCCAAGATATTGACCCTGGATCTGGGTTTGTCTCATACACTTTTAAGTTATTCACTTCAGCATATTTTACTATATTTGAAAGTTCGGCTTCTACGACAGTTGCTTTAAAACGTTCGTTTTCTTTATAGGTCGCTAATTTTCCTTCAATATAATAAACGCTTTCCTCTCCACTTGGAGTAATCGTAATTTCTGTAACTGTTTTACTACCTATTTCGGCCATTAATTCACCAGTAGTTAAGTTTCTTGTTACAGTTCTTCCAATATTCAATATTGTTAATACTGCAAATATCACAATGATTAATATTAAATAAGGAAATAAGTTTTTCATTGTATTTTGATTTGTTTTTTTCATTAATTTATTCCTTCCTTCTTGATATACTGATATATTATATCATAATTTTCATTTTTTTCTAAATCATATTTTGATTTCTTTACTCCAAGTATCCACAAAACAGTTCCATTACTGTCAATTAATATTGGAATGCTATCTTTCTGTTCCTTTGGAATCTTACTATTAATTAGAATATCACTTACTTTTTTTGTGCCATTTAAGTTCTTAACTTCCATTTTCATTCCTGGTACTCTAGTTGTTAAATATAATGGAAGCACGATTTCTTTAGAATTTAAATGTATTTCAAAATTACTTTTTTCTTGATATGTGTTTTTTTGGATAACTAGTTCTTCATTTGGTAGGATGACTTTTTCTTCTAGTTTTATGCAATATTTTTCGGCTAACTCTAATTTTTGAAGCCAAAAATTTTCTGCATCTTTTATTAAAATAAATTTGCAAGGAAAATTTATCGATGATTTATTTTTAGGATTTCGAATAAAGCTTATCGCTATTTTAATATGTTTTTCAGTGATTTGATTTATTTTATCTCTATAGATATCTTTGAAGTGTCGCATAAGTATGGCTTCTTGAAATTCTAGTGATAATTTTAGAAATTCATTTTTTAGAATTTTATTTTTTTTTCGAATTAATTCATACGTTTGATTTATTTCTTCTTCTATTAAAATATTTGATTTTAATAGAACTTCACTAAAGTTTAAAAATTTTTTGTTGTAATTAGGTTCTAATTCTTCTAATAAAGGTAATATATTATGGCGAATCTTATTTCTTAGGTAAATATCTGTATTGTTTGATTCGTCTATTACATAAGGTATGTTATTTTGTTTCAAGTATTCCATGATTTCTATTTTTTTTAAGTTTATTAGAGGTCTTATTATTCGGACGTTATCCCAAGTGCTGTCTTTTTTAAACCCGGCATAACCTTTTAATGTGCTTCCTCTTAATAGTCTCATAATTATAGTTTCTACTAAATCATCTCCATGATGGGCTGTGAATAAATAGTCTGCTTGGTATTTATTTACTACATCTTTAAAATATTGATATCTTTTTTCTCTAGCTTCCGTCTCACTAAATTTTCCTTTTCTATATTCTTCTATTTTAAAATATTCGAAATTAATGTTCTTTTCTTTCATATATTTTTGAACAAATTCCATTTCCCGCTGACATGCTTCTCTCGTATTATGATTAATATGAACGCAAATTATATTGAGATTTTTTTTGACTTTTATTTCTAATAAAAGGTGTAATAAACACATCGAATCTGGACCACCTGATAACGCTAGGACGATGGAGTCATTTTCTTTTAAAAAATTTTCTAAATATTGTATAGTACTTTTCATATATCTCCTTTGAAACATGAATATTGTACTTTATTCTGTAATGTTTTGCAATATCTTTTTAGCACTTTGTCTTCTCGAGTGACAAAAAACGTCAATTTCATTGCTTTAAAATGAATCTTTTTTCAATATAAGATTTAAATTATAAAAAAAAACTCATTCTTATAACGAGTTATTCTTATACTTGCTCTTTTAATTTATTTTGTAATGTCCTATTAGCGTTTTTTTGTTCATAAGCATTTGTAACTATGATAAAGATTTTTGGATCAATATATTCGAGGCCTTCTTTTATTTTGTAGTAGTCCTTCTCGTGAATGGCACTCATTATAAGTTGCCTCTTGTTTTTAGTATAGCCGCCTTTGGAATCCATCATAGTTATATCATATCCAAATTCATGTAAATATTTTTTTATTTCTTCTATTTTTGACGAATTTATATATAAGACACGATTCTTATTGATTCCTAATTGAGTACGGTTAGAAACTTCACTTATTAATAGTAAGGCGATTAACGAATATATCATAGTGGTCACTCCAAAAGTCATACAGCCTAAAAGTACGATTAAACCATCAACATATATAATTGATTTACTCATAGGAATTTTTAAATATTTTTCAGCTATTTGATTTAAAATGTCTGTTCCTCCAGTAGTAAAATTATTACGGAATACAAGCCCAAAACCTATTCCGCTTATCGTACCTCCTAGAATTGAAATTATTAGTAGATCTATATCTAATGTAATATATTTTGTTATATTTTCTGTTAACAAAGTAAAAATTGGGAATAAAAAGGAACCAAGTAGAGTATTTTTGGTTTTTTCTTTTCCTAAAAATTTCCAGCTTATTAGTATGAGAAAAATGTTCATAACAAGTATTAAAGCACTTTCTTTTATATTAAATATTTTGTGCATTACTATTGCTATACCACTAACACCGCCTGACACTAGATTATAAGGCGCCAGAAAAAGATTAAAAGCAATAGAAACTAAAAAAAGGCCAATAATTACGGAGCAATATTGCTTAACTTTTTCCATTTTTTATTTTCCCTTCTTGAGTAAAGATTCTAAAATAGGTAATATGTCACCATTTAAAATCTTGTCTGTATTGCTTGACTCATATCCGCTTCTTAAATCTTTGATAAGTTTGTAAGGCTCTAAAACATAATTTCTTATTTGACTTCCAAAGTTAATATCGACATTTTCTCCTTTTAAAGCGCTTAGCTCTTTTTCTTTCTTCTCGACTTCTAATTGGTATAACTTCATTTTTAAAAGTTTCATTGCTTGGTCTTTATTTTTCAATTGACTTCTTTCGTTTTGACATGTTACAACAACTTTACTTGGCAAATGGGTAATTCTAACTGCAGAATTTGATGTATTCACAGATTGACCTCCAGCTCCACTGGAGTGATAGACATCTATTTTTAAATCGCTTTCTTTGATTTCAATATCTATATTCTTGTTATATTCTGGAATAATTTGAACTGAAGCAAATGAAGTATGTCTCCTAGCTCCCGAATCAAACGGTGAAATTCTAACTAGTCTATGAACACCTTTTTCATTTTTTAAATATCCGTATGCATAGTCACCTTTTATTAATATTGTTGAACTTTTAATTCCAGCCTCTTCTCCTTTTTGTTCTTCCACTAATTCATATGTATAATTATTTTTTTCACAAAACATTTTATACATTCTAAGAAGCATTGCAGCCCAGTCGCATGATTCAGTTCCACCCGCACCAGAATGTATTTCTAGGTAACAGTTAAGATTGTCAAATTCGCCATTCAGTAATGTATTAATTTCTAATTCATCTAAATCATTTTGTAATTTTCCTATATCAATATTATTTATTTCTTCTTCACTCATTATATTTATTAGTTCTAAATAGTCGTTAATTTCTTCCTCAATTTTTTTTGTATAATCAATTATTTTCTTTAAATTTGATAATTCTTTATTGACACTATTTGCTGATTCTAAATCGTTCCAAAAACTAGGACTCGAAGATATATCTTCTAATTCCCTTAATCTTGTCTCTTTCTTTTCTATGTCAAAGTGACCTCCGAATATCGTTCATTCTGCTTTGCATTTTTTTCAAAATACTAGTTAATTCTCCTAAATTCATATATTTAATCAACTCTTTTCTAACTTATTTTAGCAAACTGTTTCTAAAAACACAAATAAATTTAATATTGAAAAATTATTTGATGTTAATTGGTGTATGCAAAATAATTTCTTAGAAATTTTAATCTTATTTTTTTGTTAGGGTAAGAAAAAAATAGCAAAAAAAAAATAAGGCAACTCCCTATCTTCGCATACACTATTGTCGGCGTACTAG
>CAQRXS010000077.1 GCA_948874605.1 uncultured Bacilli bacterium
ATACTAAACTTATATGATTTTTTTTATGTGTTTCACTTACTTTTGCATTTCACCATAGTTTTTTAATAACCTCACTATTTATTATAAATAATATGATAAGGATAACCTCTTTTATCTACATTGCTTAAATTTAAATGAAGATTTCTAGCAACTTTTATTAATTCATCATATTCTTTTATAGCATCTTCATCATATTGTTTTACTTCGATTTCTATAAAATATCCAAGATTATCAACATAATCCAATGCCACCTCATATTTATTCAAATAAAAATATGTTTTTCTTACTTTATTTACTACAGCAATCTTTTCTAATCCTAATACTTCAAATATTCTATCTAAATTTTCTTCATTATCAAATTCAACTTCATATTCATCACAATATTTATTTTCGTACCAATTTTTGTAATTCAAGATTTTTTTATTACCTCGAATACCAATTCTAAGCCATTCACTTATAGTTTCTTTTTCATCTTTTAAAAATTTTCGATAAAGAGGCTGATAATAGGTATCTAACTGCTGGTTACTTTTTAGAAACTTTGCTTCTTGCTTCATTATTTTTTCCACACATTCAAATTCTTCTTTGGATAATTTAATTTTTATTTCTGTTTCAACATCATTTTTTGAGCTATCATTATAAATTAAATTTCCAACACTTTCTTCTAATATTTCACTGATGCTTACTAGCATTTCTAAACTAGGTTCAGTTCGATTAGCTTCCCAACTAGAAATCGTTTTATCACTCACAAAAAGTAATTCTCCTAATTGTTCCTGCGTTAAGCCTTTTTCTTTTCTTAATCTTGCAATTTTATTTCCCAAATTCATTTTATCACCAATTAAATTTTACCACGAAAATACTCATAATTTTCTCTACAAATTGGAGAGTAATAGGAATACTTAAAATAATAAAAAACTTACATTTGACAACAAAAAAACTGAAATTAAGTAATACTTATTTTAACGATTTAAAAATAAACTATCTAAAATCTTATAAACAAGTATTAACTCAAATTCAGAACTTATAAAGCCCAACATTGGATTAGGCAAATCCTCATTATACTTTAGCGCATAAAGCATTAATTTTTGTTCCCTATCATATTCTTCACTTGTAAACACTAAATAATTTACATTATTTTTGGGTTCATAAAATGTGGCAATTACAGGACAAAATCTTTCAACCGATTTTGATATAGTTTTTATACATAAAGCATCTTCAGTTTCATCTATAGCATTTAAAAATGTAGTTATGTCAATTTCTTCTTGCCTTGACTCGCTTAATTTATAAAAGCGCTCTTTTGTGGGTATGGGTGTTTCAATTTCTTTATACACCACAACATTTCTTACTTCCATTATCTAGACATTCTCACTCTTTCACAACTTGGAAGTACACCATCTAAGCATTGATAAACATTCCATTCGTTTGCAAGTACAATTGGCTTTGTATTATCAACATCTAATTCAGATACTTTTTTAAAAAATCTTTTTCTTGTAGCATAAGTATCTGGAGTTGCTTGTGAGTTGATTCGAAAAGAATTATAACCGATTGGAAGCAAAGCATTCTCTTGATATTCCATATATATGAGTGTTAATGGCTTACCCGGACCATCCCCACGATTACAAGTTCTATTATCTTCTAATAAAGTTCCATTTCCTAAATACACCCACAATTTCTGTTTATTATCCTCGTAAATCCCACCAACTTGTATTTCACTTTGTTTTAAAGCAATAGTTTTTACTTTCTTTGTTTCTTTTTTAGGAACACGGTTATAAGACGAAACTTTATCACGGTCAATTTTATTTTCTGGTTCTTGATTCAAATAATCAATTGCGTATTCGATTGCCGCATGTAATTTTTTCATGTCTTGATATGTAAAGCGATTTGTTGCATTACCACTCATTTCGATTATGGCATCTTCAAAAACTTCTTCTTTAGAATAAGTACATTCTCCAGGCTTCCAAATTGTTATAACTGTTGTATTATCAGATAATTTAAAATTTATTCCATTTTTATAATAACCAATAAAATTTGTTCCAGCAACATTTGGAATAATTGCATCATATTCTCTTTTCATAATAACTATCCTTCCTTATTTTTTCTATCTATAGAGTATCATAAAATTTCCTTTTCTTAAATATTTGAAAATTTTTTTTACAAAAAATGTAAATATATTTCAAATATTAATTTAAATAAGGAAGTATTTGCTTGTATTCTTCAACTAACTCACTCAAAGACATACGAGCATTTGCTGACGATGGACTAGATAAACAAATATCTTCTCTTTGGTAAATAGGATATAAATATTTTTGATAAATTTCATGGGCTTTTTTTCCTTCTGTGAAAATCATCTGAATATTAGCGGCATCCAAAATTTGACTTAAATCATTGGGAACAACATTTCTTATCGAGGCATCACTAGATGCATGAATATCACAAGAAGAAATTGTATCCCATAAGGCTATTTTATGTTTGAGACAAAATTCTTTTTTATCACAAATTTCTTCTTGAAATAAATGTGCCATAATTTTCCAAAATCGATTCTGTGGATGCGAATAATAGAAACCTACTTCACGAGATTTTATACTTGGAATAGAACCTAATATTAAAATACGCGAGCACTTATCATATACAGGCTCAAATGCATGAGAAACGTGTTCCATTTTGTTACCTCTTTTCCTATAAAAAAATTAAGAAGCTTTATACTCTTAATTTTTTTTCTCATTCATAGTTTCTTGAAGTACTGTACCAAAGCTTGCAACATTTTGTAATTCAGCTGGCAAAATAATTTTGGTTGCTTGTCCATTTGCCATCTTTCCTAATGTTTCATAAGATTTTAACTGTAGAACAGCTTTGTCAGCTTTTGCTTCCCGAAGAAGTCGAATACCTTCCGCTTCGGCATTCTTTATTTTAAGCATCGCTTCTGCTTCTCCTTCAGCTCTTTTAATTCTTGATTCTTTATCTGCTTCCGCTCTTAAAATAGAACTTTCTTTTTCACCTTCAGCAATCAACACAGATGATTTTTTCTCACCTTCAGCTTGAAGAATTTTTTCACGTCTTTCTCTTTCAGCACGCATTTGTTTTTCCATGGCGTCTTGAATATCACGAGGCGGAAGAATATTTTTAACTTCCACACGATTCACTTTGATTCCCCAAGGATCTGTTGCCTCATCTAAGATAGCACGCATTTTCGTATTAATAATATCTCTTGAAGTCAAAGTTTGGTCTAATTCCAATTCTCCAATAATATTACGCAATGTAGTTGCTGTTAAAGATTCAATAGCACTAATCGGATATTCTACACCATAAGTATACAGTTTTGCATCTGTAATTTGAAAATATACTACTGTATCAATTTGCATTGTTACATTATCTTTTGTAATTACTGGCTGCGGATCAAAATCACGAACCATTTCTTTTAATAAAACTACATTTGCAATGCGATCTACAAATGGAATTTTAAAATGGATTCCATTTCGCCAAGTTGTATAATAAGAACCTATTCTTTCTATAACATAAGCTTTTGATTGTGGAACTACTTTAATACACGGTATTACAATAATTCCAACTAAAATTAATAAAATAATGAAAAATGGCATTACTTCTCACTCTCTTTCTTCTTTTGTGTTGCCGTTTTCTTTTTAGATGAAGTTGCTTTATTTGCAGTACTCGTTGTTTTCTTCTTTGAAGTACTTGCTGGTTTCTTTTTGGTAGTTGTTGTTTTCTTAATTTCTTGTGTTTCATCTACCACTTTTTCAACAACCAATTTTACGCTTTCAATGGCTCTAACTTTTACTGTGCTTCCTTCTTTAATAGCTGAATTAGCAATGGCACTCCAAAGTTTCCCATCAACTTTTACTTCACCAACTACATTCTTTTTTATTGGTGAAGTTACAATTCCTTCCATTCCTATTATGCGTTCCAAATTTGTTTTATGCTCTTTATTTTTAATCATTTTTAAAAGCATAGGTCTTGTTAAAATTAACAAAAATATCCCTAAAAGTACAAATATTCCAAATTGTATAAAGAATGATTCACAGATTAAAGATACAAACAAAGATACGATTCCACTCGCTATAAACCAAACAGAAACTAAGTTCACAGTAGCAGCCTCAATAACAGCAAGTAATATTACTATAACTAGCCAGATTGCCCAATAACTCATAACATTTTCTTCCTTCCTTCTAATGTGTATTATACCATATTTTATGCTAATAGTACAGCGAACTATTAAAAATAACACAATCGTCATTCAATTTTTATTCACAAAAAATTGCCATAGCTTTCTACTATAGCAATTATATATTACCTTTAATAAACTAAATTACATTTTAACTACTAAATAATATTTCTTTTTTCCACGTCGAATAATATTATACTTTCTAGAAGAATCCAATACAAAGTTTTCATCTCTTATAATCTCGCCATTAACAGTAATCGCATTACTACTTAAAAATTCCCTTCCCTCTCTTTTTGAAGAAACAATTTTACTTTCTACTAGAAAATCTAAAAATGACATTTCTTTATAAGCTACATTTGGAACACCTTTAAATACCGCTTCAATTTCTTTTTCCGTTAAATTTTTTACATTACCAGTAAATAAACACTCAGATATTTCTTTAGCATGCTGCCACTCTTCTTCTCCGTGAATATCAATAATAATTTCTTTCGCAAGTGTTTTTTGAGCAAGTCTATTTTCTGGATATGCCAAATGTTCTTTTTCTATATTTTCAATTTCTTCTTTACTTAAAAGAGTTAATTTTTTTAAATAATCTATCACAACTGCATCCTCTGAATTAATTAAGTACTGATACAACTCATAAGCAGAAGTTTTTTCTTTATCTAACCATATAGCATTTCCTTCGCTTTTTCCAAACTTTCTTCCCTCTTTATCTGTAACTAAAGGCATTGTAAATCCGTAAGCAGTCTTGCCAGTTTTTTTCTTAATCAAGTCTACTCCAGCTGTTATATTTCCCCATTGATCACTTCCAGCAACTTGAAGAGTACAATTTTTATTTTCAAACAAATATAAGAAATCTAGAGCTTGCATTATCATATAAGAAAATTCTGTATAGGTTATCCCTGATTCTAATCTTCTCCTTATAATATCTTTATCTAACATATAATTTACACTAAAAAACTTCCCGTAATCCCTTAAAAAATCAATGAAATTAATATCTTTACTCCAATCGTAATTATTTACCACATCAAATCCAAATATTCCTTTTGCTTGTTTCGTTAGTCCTTTAATGTTTTCATTAATCTCCTCAATTGATTTCATTTCGCGCTCTGTCGTAGGTCTCGGGTCTCCAATTCTTCCTGTAGCCCCTCCAATTAACAACAATGGTTTATGTCCTGCTTTGGCAAGTCTTTTACTAATTAAGAAAGAGGAATAATGTCCAATATGCATAGAATCAGCAGTAGGATCTGTCCCTATATAAAAAGTTAACCCTCCTTCATTTAATTTCTCGATTAAATCTTCTGACGTAATATCTTTAATTAAACCTCTCCATTTTAAATCCTCATAAACTGTCATAATAATTATCCTTTCTAAAATAAAAAGGCTCTATGCTTTAGGGGCGATTTGATACATCGCGGTACCACCCTAATTCATAGAACCTTATTTCTACCTTTAATTGCTTTAACGCATCAATGCGATTTGACTCCGTTGGTTGTAAGGCAACATCATCATCAACAGTTTTATTTTAACAAATAAAATAGTTATTTGTAAATACTTTTTTATAGAACAGTAATACATTGTTAATTGAAAAATTAAATGGAACACACAAACATGAAGTGTTCTATTTTGTTT
>CAQRXS010000078.1 GCA_948874605.1 uncultured Bacilli bacterium
GAAAATTAGGAACACCAGAAGCACGTACAGTAACAGAACAAATTACATATGAAAATATGAAATTCTTTTTAGAAGAAAATCGTGAAATAGCTCTAACTATCGTTGAAAAGGCAAGCCGTAGTAAGATTGCTCGTGAAGCAGCAAGAAAAGCACGTGAGGCGGCACGCAACGGCAAAGGTAAAGAAAAAAAGGATAAAATATTAAGTGGTAAATTAGCTAAGGCAACTGGTAAAGACTCTTCAAAAATGGAACTATTTTTAGTCGAAGGAGACTCTGCGGGTGGATCAGCTAAAACTGGTCGTAACAGAGAAACTCAAGCTATCCTGCCACTTAGAGGTAAAGTTCTAAACTGTGAAAAAGCTTCTAATAATGACATTCATAGTAATGAAGAATTAAATACATTAACATATGCCATAGGAGCAGGTATTGGAAACGATTTTGATCCAAGCGAATCAAATTATGGAAAAATCATAATTATGACAGATGCCGATGATGATGGTGCACATATTCAAATTTTACTTTTAACATTCTTCTACCGTTTTATGCGTCCACTAATTGAAGCTGGAATGCTATATATTGCAAACCCACCTTTATATGCTTTAGACTTTGGAAAATATAAAGAATATGTTGCAACAGATGAAGAATTAGAAGAAAGAAAGAAAACAGTAAAACAATCATATAAAGTACAACGTTTTAAAGGACTAGGTGAAATGGATGCCGATGAATTATATGATACAACTATGAATCCAGAGACTCGTAGTTTAATAAAAGTTAGTATTACTGATGCTGCTCTAGCAGAAAAACGAGTATCAGTACTTATGGGAGACAAAGTTGAACCACGAAAAGAGTGGATTGAAGAAAATGTTGACTTTACATTAGAAGATAATTTTAGGAGGTAATTAGTATGGCAAAGAAAAAAGAAGAAAAAAACATCATTGAAAAAATATATGATTACACTCTAGAAGACATCATGGGAGATCGTTTTGGTAGATATTCAAAAAGTATCATTCAAGATCGTGCATTACCAGATGTTCGAGATGGTTTAAAACCTGTTCAAAGAAGAATTTTATATACAATGTGGGAAGATAAAAATACTTTTGATAAGCCTTATCGCAAATGTGCTAAAGCAGTTGGAGATGTAATGGGAAAATATCACCCACATGGTGATTCATCAATTTATGGAGCTATGATTTATATGTCACAGCCTTGGAAAATGCGTGAAATTTTTATTGATATTCACGGAAACAATGGTTCAATAGACGGCGATGGACCTGCTGCATATCGTTATACAGAGACACGCCTTACTCGTCTTGCTCAAATAATGTTAAAAGACATTAATCGAAATGCCGTTGAAATGACTTTAAATTATTCTGATGAGGAATTAGAACCAACTGTATTGCCTGCCCATTTTCCAAATCTTTTAGTTAATGGCTCAACAGGTATATCAGCAGGGTATGCAACAAACATTCCACCACACAATTTAGGTGAAGTAATAGAAGCGACAATTCATCGTATCGATAATCCAAATTGTCGTCTTGATACAATTTTAAACATTGTTAAAGGACCAGATTTTCCAACTGGTGGAGTAGTTGAAGGACGCGAAGGACTTCTACAAGCATATACTACTGGACGCGGAAAAGTAGTTGTTAAAGCTAAAACAGAAATAATTAAAGAAAAAGGAACTCATCAAATAATTATTCATGAAATACCATACGATGTATTAAAAGAACAATTACGCAAAAAAATCGAAGATATAAAAATAGATAAAAAAGTAGATGGCATTACAGATGTAATCGACGTTTCAGATAAAAACAATATGGCAAAACTAATTATAGAACTGAAAAAAGATGCCAATGCTGAACTTATTTTAAACTATTTACTAAAAAATACAGATTTACAAGTAAATTATAATTTTAATATGGTTGCTATTGTAAATCGTCGACCAAAGCAACTAGGTATTCTAGAAATTCTAGATGCATTTATTGCCCATCAAAAAGATGTAATTTTAAGGCGCACAGAATATGATTTAAACAAAGCTAAAGAAAGACTTCATATTGTAGAAGGATTACTTAAAGCAGTAGACATATTAGATGAAATAATTAAGACAATCAGAGCATCAAAAAATAAAGCAGATTCAATCGCAAATTTAATGAAAGAATTCGAGTTTACTGAAGCTCAAGCAACAGCAATAGTAACAATGCAATTATATCGTTTATCAAATACTGACATTAATTTGTTATTAGAAGAAAAGAATAATTTAAATAAAATGATTGAATTCTTAACATCAATTCTAAATGATGAAGAAGTTCTAAAAAAACAGATGAAGAACAGTTTATCTGAAATCAAAAAAGAATTTGCTAGTCCTCGTCGAACTGAAATTAGAGATGAAGTAACAGAAATTAAACTTGATCCAAAAGACATGATAGTTAAAGAAAATGTAATAGTTGTAGCTACAAATGATGGTTATGTAAAACGTATACCTTTAAAATCCTATGTTAGTGCAAGCAGTGAGCCTACAGCATTAAAACCAGGAGACTTTATAAGAGGATTATATAGTACAACATCACTTGATACTTTATTAATGTTTACCAATCTAGGGCATTATTTATATGTACCAGTTCATGAAATAGTTGAAACTAAATGGAAAGAATTAGGTAAACACATTAGTAATTTAATTCAAATTAGTGCCGAAGAAAAAATAATTTCAGCTATGATTTTAGATAATAAAGATACAAATATTATAATGACTACAAAAAATGGTACAACTAAACGTACTAAATTAGAAGATTTAATTGTTAGTCGTTATACAAAACCAGTTAATGCTATGAAACTTAAAGATGATGATGAATTAGTTTCAGTAGTAAAAGATAATGGTCGTGCAGTATTTGTAACAAGAACAGGACATTATTTAAATATAGATTCAAATGAAATACCAATAGTTGGAGCAAAAGCTTCTGGCGTTAAAGGAATTGGACTTAAAGATGATATTGTTGTAACTTGTGTTTCTCCAGCTCCATATGATGAATATTTAACTATCTTCACTAATAAAAATACTTCAAAAAGAATTAAACTTAGTGAGTTAGAAAGTATGACTCGTGCTAAAAAAGGATCAACTTTAATAAAAAAAGTAAAATCCACAAATTATGAAATCACAAATGCTATTTCAGTAAATAATCATGATCTTATAAGTATTAAAACTGATGGGGAATTTAAAGAATTAAAAACAACTGAATTACCAATAATGGATTTGTCATCAACAGGAAGTACCATTTCAAAAACTGATATTGAAGAATCATTTAAAATGGCTGAATTAGTTGAAAGAAAACTTGAACTTAACGAGACATCAATCAAAGTAAATGATGCAGAAGAAAAAGATTCTAATCAGAATATTGAAGTAGAATTACCTAAAAAGAAAGAAGACCCAAAAGAACTAACTATTGAAGATTTTATTGGCGATTTCAAATTATAGTAAAATTAATCACTTATTAAACATAGATTTTAATAGGTGATTTTTTATGACAAAAGAACAGTTTAAAGAGTTTGCACGAGTTAGACCTGAATTAGCCAACTATGTTGAAAACGGAAGTATGACATGGCAAAAATTTTATGAGTTATATGATATGTATGGTGAAGAAGAATCTGTTTGGTCCAAATACAAAAATTTTGAACCTGATAGCTCTCCAAGAAAGATGACTGATATTTTAGAAAAAATAGATCCAGATTCGATTCAAAAACATATAGAAACAGCTCAAAAGGCACTAGATATATTTAGTGAATTTGCAACAAAAACAACAGAAAATATAACTAATAATATAAAACCTAGCATTGAAAGACCATTATCTAAATTTTTCGGTGATTAAAATGAAAAAAATAATATTATATAATTTAGAAAAAGATAAAATGCTAGATTATTTAAAACAAAATTCATATTTTATAAAAGACTTAAATCGTCATCCAGAAAACTACGATAAATTCAAAAAAATAATAAAAGAAAAATATAACTTACGATTAACTGATAAAGTATCAAATGTCATAAATGATATTGAGTTAGTAAGTAGTATCATTAATACATTAAATTAATAAGGTTGTTTTTTATATCCATTTATATTAAAATAATAATATAGAAAAGATGATAAGAATGGATAAAATAAAAGAAAAATTAACATTTTCAAAAATAGAGATACTATTTATAATAGTTTTAATAGCACTCGTTATAGTTGCTGGAATAACAGTATTTTCAATAACAACTCAAAATAAAAATATAAGTAACTTTAAAAAAGACTCTAGCTATTTAATTTCGTATGCCAAAAATGCTTACGCTTCTTTTAAAATGACTGATAAAACAGACTTTATAACAGTTGGTAGTGATGGTCAAACCAAAGGAATGTGTATAACAATTAATGGCTTAAAGGAAAACGGCTTTCTTACAAAAGACTACAACGATTGGAACGGTTATGTTGTTATAGAAGAAGCACCAAACAATAGATATAACTATGGTATTTGGGTAACAAACAAAAAATACGTTATTGACGGATATGATTCAGAGAAAATTAACGATTTATCTTTAAAAAATGGTATAAAAACTTACAATAATGATACTTTCAGTGATAAAGTTAAAACATCATTTACTGGCACAAGCAGTGAAAAAGGTGGAACAGGAAAAACTAGTGAATCATCTATAAAGAGATATGAAGCCAAATGTGTTGATGAAAAGATAGAATAATCTTTTCTTTTTTGTTATACTAATTTTGGTGATGAAAATGTTAATAATAGGAAGTCATGTATCATTTGGAACAAAGCAAATACTAGGAGCTTTAGAAGAAGCCTTAAATTATAATTCAAATACTTTTATGTTCTATACTGGTGCTCCAACAAATACAATTAGAAAACCTATCGATAATGATATAGTTTCTCGAGCAAAGATAACTATGAAAGAAAAGAATATAGATATAAATAATGTTGTGTGTCATGCTCCTTACATCGTAAACCTTGGTAGTAAGAAAGATTTAGAAAAGTATAATTTCAGTATTAATTTTATACGTAATGAATTAAAAAGATGCGATGAAATGGGAATCACAAAAATGGTTCTTCATCCAGGTAATGCAGTAGGAATAACTAAAGAAGAAGGTTTAAATAATATAGCTGAAGCTCTAAATAGTATTTTAGATGGAACTACATCATGTAAAATATTACTAGAAACAATGGCTGGAAAAGGAACAGAATGTGGTTGTACAACTGATGAACTAAAATACATAATTGATAAAGTGAATTGTCAGGACCAAATAGGGGTATGTCTTGATACATGTCATATTTTTGATGGGGGATATGATATTAGTAACTTTGATTTATATTTAAATGAATTTGATGAAAAAATAGGCATAAACAAAATAGGTTGTATACATGTTAATGATTCAAAAAATATTCTTGGCTCACACAAAGATCGCCATGCTAATATTGGCACAGGTAATATAGGATTTAATAATTTAATAAATATTATTTATCATGAAAAATTAATTAATGTTCCTAAAATTCTAGAGACACCATACATTGGAGATACTGATGATTCAAAAGAACGCTTATATCCTCCATACAAATATGAAATAGAGATGATTCGTAATAAGAATTTTAATCCAAACTTTTTAGAAGAAATAAGAAAAGAATACAAAAAAGATTAGAATAACTAATCTTTTTATCTAAGTGCGTTGACGAACATATGTATTATATGTATAATATTAAAAGACATAATT
>CAQRXS010000079.1 GCA_948874605.1 uncultured Bacilli bacterium
TAAGTACTACTTCCTACAACAAGTATTACAGCAACTAGAAGAATACTCCACATTAGTTTTTTATTATTTTTTTCTCTTTCCATAAAACACCAACTTCTTTTTATTATGTACTCAGTTTATATTTTTTATAAAATATCTATCCTTAATATAAACAAATTTTAGAACATAAAATCACAAAAGTCAATTTTATAAAAAAAGTATAGTCATTTCCTATACAACATTACCTCGAATATTCCTCTAAAATATTACTACTCTGATTTAAAAGTCTAATTCGCTCATTCAACATCAAAATTCCACAAATAATAACTAAGTATAATACCAAGATTACCCCATATTTTTTTAAAAATTTTTCCATATATATCAAACCTCTTTCCTAAAAAAAGTTTATCAAAAACATTTGTTCGTGTCAAGCACATAATGAACAATTGTTTGACATTTTGCATTTAGGTATGTTATTATGATTATAGGAGTGTGAAATACCTATGAACAAAGAAAAAAAACTAACCAAAAAACAAAATGAAGTTTTTGATTTTATAAAAAAATACATTGCAGAACACGGATTTCCTCCAGCAGTAAGAGAAATATGTTCAGCTATGAATTTATCTAGTCCTGCAACCGTTCAAGCTCATATAAACCATTTGAAAGAAGCTGGCGTAATTAAAAATTCAAGTAATAAATTTAGAACTTTAGAAATTATTGGCGAAAACGAATACCTAGCTCAAGATGAAAACCTCGTAAAAGTGCCTCTCCTTGGAAAAATAACAGCCGGAAACCCTATTGAAGCCATAGAAAGACCTAATGAATACTTTAACTTACCTGCCAATTTAGTTCCTGCAAAAGAAACCGTGTTTACTTTAGAAGTAAGCGGCGAATCCATGATAAACAAGGGAATTTTTGATGGAGATTATGTAATCGTCAAAAAGCAAAATACTGCTCGAAATGGTGACATAGTAGTAGCTATGACGGAAGAAAATGAAGTAACTTTAAAAACATTTTATAAAGAAGATGGTCATATACGTTTACAGCCAGAAAATGATACAATGGCACCATTTATTTTTCCAAATGTTACAATCTTAGGAATTGCAATTGGACTTTTCCGAATGTTTTAAAAAAGTTATCAAAAATCTTTGATAACCTTAATGGAAAAATAACAAATATCCTAAAAACAATAAATAAATTATTAATACGATACAACCATTTAAACGGTTGTTTTTTTCTTCTTTTTGTTGAACCCCTAAAGCCATTGCAACTAAAACTCCACCGATTAAACCTCCAATATGAGCAGCATTATCAATACCAGAAGTAACAAAGCCCAAAGCTAAATTAAGAAGAATTAAAGGAATAATTTGACTATTCATAATTGAGCCAAGATATAAACGGTACTGATACCCAAAATAAACAATTGCTCCAAGTAATCCGAAAATTGCACCCGAAGCTCCAACACTAACAGTATTAGGGTTGATTACACAGCTCATAAGGCTTGCCGAAAGCATACTTACAAAATAAATCGTTAAAAACTTCCATTTGCCTACAACATTTTCAAGTTGATTCCCAATAATAGCTAAAGAATACATATTAAATAGCAAATGTAAAATTCCACCATGTAAGAAACCCGCAGTAAAAAGTCGCCATAATTCTCCACCTTGAACCAAAATAGAATTAAGAGCTCCATAACGAAGAAGATGTAATGCAGATAAATTCGTTCCACTTACAACATAAACACAAAAAAAAGTCACCACATTTAGTAAAATCAAAATATTTGTAACAATAATCTTTTTTTCTTTAAATATACGTTCATACATCTTATTTTCCCTCTCTGTTTTCTTATTTATATCATTCGTAACATCCATAATTAAGTCAAAACCTTGTTCTTCTAATAAAAGCTTTTCGCCCAAATCTGGGAAATCACCAATCAAAGATGTCTTCTCAATATCATCTACTTTACCAACAAATACGGACGAAATATTTTTTACCTCTTCTAACTGAACGCCTTCATTCACATCTAATAAAATATTTAAAGCATTCATTTTAAAAGATAATGTTTTTTTCTTTACTTGCCGCATAACATTACGTAATTTAATTACATCATACTCGTATTGCTCTTTATTATGAATGTAATTTGTATTAATTCGAATAATTTTATAAGGTCCCGTTTGACTTTGTAGCCAAATTTCATCTTTTACTCCATTCACAACCATAGGATTATAATTTTGTTCTGTAATAAAATAATGAACCAATCGCATAAGAATATCATCTTTATTATTAATTTGAAGTGTCATAAAATTACCTCCAGTAATATTATTTTACATGAAAACATAAGATTAGTAAAGAAGGTGTTGTCATATGGCATTTTATTGTATACTATATTTTTTTACAACTTTATTTTTAGGAGTTCCAGTGATCAAAATTTTCCTCCAAAATAAAAACCATGATAATCTCATTTTTTTAATACTTTGTAATGCGATTTTCATGATTTCAACTACCATGTTTTATTTTCAAGCAAATGAACTGTTACTTGCATTCTTCTCTTCTATCTTTTTATTCATCTACGCAATCTTACTCATTCACAATATTTTAAAAGAAAAAAAAGACAATTTTATTTTTGTTTTGCCTTATCTATGTTATACCACAACGTTATTAATCGATTTCTTTTTCCTCACGTTTTTCTAAAGAATCTAAAAAATCTTGAAATGTTTTTGGTAACGGAACTTCAAAATGAAGTTCTTCTTTTGTAATTGGTTCTACAAAATCGATCTCACTGGAATGTAAAAATTGACCGAATTCCTGAATCACTTCTACACCATACACAGGATCATTCCATAACGGGTAACCAATATAAGCCATATGTACTCGGATTTGATGAGTTCGACCAGTTTCTAAGATACATTCTACTAAAGTATATTCGTCATAACGTTTAAGAACATTCACATGGGTAATAGCAGATTTACTATTTTTCTCTGTAACCATCATTTTCTTACGATTCACATCATCTCTACCAATTGGGGCATCAATCGTAATATGGTTATGTTTTAAAACCCCTTTTACTAATGCGATGTATTTTCGCTTTATAGAATGACGCTTAAATTCTTCTCCCAGAATTTCATGTGCCTTATTGTTTTTTGCAACAATCATAAGACCAGAAGTATCTTTATCAATTCGATGTACAATACCAGGCCTTTCTTCTCCATTACAATCACTTAAACATTGCGTATAGTATAATAACGCATTCACTAAAGTTCCACTCTTATTTCCACTTCCAGGATGTACCACCATTCCAGATGGTTTATTAACTACAATAACATTTTCCGTTTCAAAAACAATTTCTATAGGAATATTCTCAGGACTTAAATCTATTTCGTCCTTATATTCTTGAACAATTTCTACTATATCCCCCGAACTAACCTTACTTGAGGCTCTAGGAATATTACCATTTAATAAAATACAATTAGCTTCCAACATCTTAGCAATTCTACTTCTAGAATACTCCGAATGTTCACTTAAATACTTATCTAATCTTTCTTTCTCGTCTACCTCGACAATTATTTTTTCCATATTTTTCCTCCTTCCAAATAAGAATTATCATGAAAAGCGTACCTATTACAATTTCTATATCTGCAAAATTAAATACAGGAAAAGAATATCCAAAAATATCAAATTTCAAAAAGTCCCTTACGTGCTGATAACAAATACGATCTATTAAATTGCCAACGATTCCTGCGTTTAATAACGAATAGGCAAAAACTTTTAATTTTCCTTCTGGTATTGTCTTTCTCATCGTTTGAAGTAAGAATAAAGAACAAATTCCAACTAGAACTAAAAAGAGAATTTTATTTTCTAGAATACTCCAAGATGCTCCTTTATTATATACTAAACTAAGAGAAAAGAAATTAGGAATTATAACAATCAAATTATGTAACATAACGTCCGCCAAAGCTTTACTCCCTTGATCCAAAACAAGAAAAAAAATTGTAAGAATAAATTCAATCATAAGATTTCCTCTTTCCCAAAAAAGTATACCACAAAAAAAACAAAAGAACTAGTTCATTAGTTCTTCATAACTTTCTTTTAAAACCTTCAGTTTTTCTTCATCTTCTAAATCCGATTTACTAGTTTCTGTTTCCAAATATTCAAAGAGATTTTTTCTTAAAAAATTTATTTTATTTTCAATTGCATATTTATAATTTTCAATTTCTTTTCGAAAATATTTAATAATATCTTCCAAGTGATCTTCTAATGTACCACGATTATCTACATCACTATAGCAAAGTTTCCCTTCTTCATAACTTAAATATAAAGTTTTTTTTGTTAGCATTAAATCTTCAAAAGTAGGTACAAAACCAATCAAAGCTTCTTTTTCTTTTTTATAAGTAAACGAAGCCAAAGATTCATAAGAAAGATTTATTTGTAATACAGAAATTTTTTTCGTAGGTGAAAGATTCATACAAACTTCTTCAAAAGTAGGAATTCCTGAAAATGCAAGTATTCTTTTACGATTTTGAATATTTCCACTCATAATATCATCTATATTTTTTTCATTGGAAATATAATAAAGGCCCTCATTATATGCTTTTTTTAAAACTTCACGAGTCAATAAAAAAATGTTATGAAATACTAAATCCCCATACATATAAGTTAATAGATAGCTTGATAATAATATACGTATATGCATTCTTTATCACCTACCTTCATTAAAAGTATACAATAGGTTTTTAAAAATCACAAACATTTTAAAAAATAATAACATATAACGTAAAAACAACCTCAAAAACAATTAAGGTGTAATTACTAAACGAAAACTTCCATTAGGATACACAGAGCCATGACCATGATCGAAAGCAAATACTCCTGATTCTGAACCAGTATTACTCGCACCTCCGCGCATAAACCAAGGATTTAGATTGAATAAAAAGAAAGCTTGATTGTTATACCATGAACTTATATGTCTAGTATCTTTACTCCCATATGAGACCATCTCAAATGATCCAACTTCTCCTGTTGCATCTCCGAGGATTCTTCTTGTATACTCTGAATAACTAGTTCCATTCTCATGTATATCATAATATTTTTCTTCTGGCCAATTATATCCGAAAAGCAATTCCCCCTCTTCTCCAAATTTCCCAATAAATCCAGAATTATAAGTAGCATTTTTTCCGCTTAACAGATTTCCACTTTCATTAATCATTATAGCCATCACATATTCCCAAGCCCCACCTGCCATATCATAAATTCCAGTGATATTGCCTGTAGTACTTGCTAGTATTCCAGTTTCTGTATTATATAGTTGGGTTATATCTTCTGTTGTTCCATATTTATTACAATTCCTGTTATCACTTGTCCATCCACATTCAGGCTCATTCACACTTGCATAACCTGTTATACAATCAGAATTATTATTGATTCTGACACTTGTTCCTGAACCATATTTACTATGTTGTAAATATGCTACAGACCCCCATTCCGTATTCTTC
>CAQRXS010000080.1 GCA_948874605.1 uncultured Bacilli bacterium
CATCTGGTTGCTTAAAATAAAATAATGTCATCCAATAAACCCTATCTTTTTTCAATGGACGATAAAACATAATACCACTCCTTTGTTTAAATAAAAATTATTATATCTATACTATTCTGAAATATCAAGAGTTTCTGCGCTTTCTTGTGATATAACTTGCGATTCTTCTTTTCTTCTTAAAATAATAGTCAAACCAATTAACAAAAGAAAACTAATAAGAAGAAATACCCATAAACTTTTACTAATCACATTTACCAAATAGTTCATAAAAGTATTAGCGCTCTCCCAGCCACTCATCAAAACGTCTTTCACTAAAGTTCCAAAAATAATTTCTACTCCTAAAAATACAAAAGTATAAAGAAAAATAGAAGCTCGAATAAAATAAATACTTTCAAAACTCTTCCAATAAATAAGAATTAATAAAATAACACTAAAAAACAAAATAATAACTAACGAATAAACCAATGTTTTACTCGTAAAAGTACTCAAAATATCAGCGATTTGACGTATCGTAATACCATTATATAAAACAAGTGAATCCTCATTTATTTTTTTCAAAAGATTATTTGCTGTTGGAAATAACTCCATAATTTCTCCAGAGTATTTTTCAACTAAACTTATTATAGTATTTTGTTGAGATTTTGTAAAAGTTAAATTATGCTTTTTCAAGCTAGTCTCAATAATTTCAAAATTTTCTTTTACTAAACTAAGAATATCATCTTTCTCAATAAAAATATTCCCTTTCTTATAAATCATATAATAAAGTAATTTATATGTATACTTTCCAACAAATTCTTTCGTAGGTTCACTATTTACAACTTCCGAAATAGTACTTTCTGGAATACCAATCAATTTCAAAAATTCAGTAGTATCATCGAGCAAATTATTAGATTTACCATCTTTTGTTTTTAAAATAAAAGTTAAATCTGCATTTTTAACATAAGAAACTACTCTAGCTTCTTGTAAATTAAAACGAAGTAAAAAAGTAATAGTTAAAAATATGGCACTCAAAGATATACATAATACAAGAATACAAGATACAATTTTTTTCATAATTTGCAATACGCGCCTCCTAAAAAATATTATATAGAAAGACAATTAAAAAAGCAAATTACAAATTGTTATTTTTAAAATAAAGTTCTTCTAATTCTTTTTGAAATTTTTTATACTCTCTTTCTAATTCTTTCTTTCTGTGAATCCAACTTATATAAGATTTTTTAAAAATTTTTAAAGGCTCCATTTCATCATGAAGCAAGATTAACTGTTGATATTTATTTAATTGATTTTTAACAAATTCTATTTCCAATTTTGTTTGCTCATTTAAAATTTCTTGAACAGTTGTTTTTAAAATCTCTCTTTTCATCCGCAATCACTTTTTCTAGTACATAGTTTAACACACAAAATCGCATTTGTGGGATAAAAAACGTATAAAACTTTTGATAATGAGAAAATTATACAAGGAGGTAGGTAGTAATGATAGTAGAAAAATTAAAAGAAGTTAGAATTAGATTAGGTCTTAGTCAAAAGGAAATGATACAAAAATTAAACGTTAGCAAATCAACTTATTCAAGATGGGAAACTGGAGAAAAAATTATTCCTTTAAAACATCTTATTAATTATTGTAACGTGATGCAGATTTCTATTGATTACATTATCGGAATCTCAGATTCCAAAATCCCAATTAAAAATATTACAAATACAAACGCAAAAAAAATAGGAGAGAATATTAAAAAGCTTAGAAATAAGGAAAAACTTACACAACAAGAACTAGCCGAAATATTACATACAACACAATCCACTATTTCATCCTATGAAAATGGCAAAAATACGATTTTAACTGCTTTCTTATGCGATATCTGTGCAAAATTTAAAATATCCGCATTGTATTTTTTAGATTAAGTTTCAAGTCTAATACGAAAACACACACCAAAATGTGTGTTTATTTCATGAGACGTTTCATATTACGAATAGCGCTTTTTTCTAATCTAGATACCTGAGCTTGACTAATATTTAGTCTATCAGCAATTTCCATTTGTGTTTTTCCTACAATATATCGCTCTAGTAGAATATCACGCTCTCGTTCTTTCAATTTCATTAAAGAGCGATTTAATAATATTTTAATATCCCGATCATCATTTTGCTCCCTAGTATCCGATAATTGATCACATAAAAGTAATGGTTCTCCTCCATCATTATAAATAGGTTCAAAAATACTAACGGGATCTTTAATAGAATCTAAAGCTTGAGAAATTTCAAAGACAGACATCTGAAATTGCTTTGCTATTTCCTCAGAAGATGGATCAATTCCATATTTTTGACGGTAAAAATCCTTAAAATTCAAAATTTGATAAGCACGTTCTTTTAAACCGCGACTCACCTTTAAAGAACTCCCACTATCCCTTACGAATCTTTTAACTTCTCCCAAAATTAATGGAATAGCATAAGTACTTAACTTTAAATTATAAGACAAATCAAAATTATCAATTGCTTTAATAAGTCCTACAACTCCAACCTGAAACAAATCATCCATATTTACATTTTGATTGCGATATTTTCTTAAAACACTTAACACCAATTTCAAATTACCCTCAATCAAAATTTCTTTTGCAGTCAAATCTCCTGCTTGAAGACGCTTAAAAAGTTCAGTTTGCTCTTGCTGACTTAATACTTTTAACTGATTGGTATTTACACCTGTTAATTCCACTTTATATTTTGACATATTATCACCTAAACTAATAATGGAATGTAAAATCATGTTTTATTCAAAAAATAAAAAAAAGGAAAATTCCTTTACAATTTTCTTAAAGCATCGATAGCTTCGCTAAGCGTCGAAACCGAAATAAGCCTAATATCATATCCCTTTTCATTTTTAACATTAACTGCTTCTTCATAATTTTCCTCAGGTACCAAAAAAACATCTGCATCTTTTTTTACTGCTCCAATTAACTTGTAACGAATTCCCCCAATGCCACCAACATTTCCTTGAATATCAATCGTACCAGTACCAATGATTTTTTTCCCTTTTGTAATATCCTCTTCAACCAAAGAATTATATAAAGCTAATGCCATCATAAGGCCTCCAGAAGGACCCGATTCGCTTTGCTTCATCTCAATAGAAGCCTTAGGATTTTCCTCGTATTCATAAGTAATTGTCATCGCTATACCAATTTTAGGAATACCATCCATTAAATAAACTTCGGCTGTTACAACTACTTCCTGTTCATCACGAAGTACAGTCAAAGAGATTTGATCGCCTTCTTTATGTGAAGTAATAATATCTTTTAATTCATCTGTACTTTTTATTTGCTTACCATCTACACTAGTCACAATATCAAATAATTTAATATTAGTTTTTGCTTCTTTATCGATATATGTCACATGCACAACTTCTTTTTGAACATCCACCTGTTTTCCGGCCATCCGAAAAGATGCAATGATAGCTGAATCGATGGATTGTTGAGTAGCTATTTTATCGGCTCGAAACATTTCTTCAAAACTTTCATTTTCAAGCGTAATATCCTCTTCCTTCACAACGTCCCAATTTGGAATAATATTCGCTAACAAAAGAAAAGGAATAGTCCCCCGCACCATTGAAACATATGCCATCCCAAACTCTCCAGAAGAAGAATAACCAGATTCTACACTTACTCTATCTGATAAGGAAACCATTCCTCCAGGTGTGTATATTTTATAAGGAAGTTCAACACGAAATATGGTCAAGATTAAAATTAAAACTACTAAAAATTTATAATTATTCTTTAAAAAATTTTGTATTTTTTCAGTCATGCATTCAATATCCTCCATAATACATTCTATCAAAAAAAGATATTTTAAATACGTTAAGATAGAATTTTTTACATAATTTGACAAATAAAATAGTCACATCCCTCATAAAATCTAATATGAAAGCAAAAAAAATACCACTAATAATTTTAGGAATATTTACCATTTTTATATTTAAAAACAATCAAATGATTCAACAAAGTATGTTAGAAAGCTGCACATTATATATTACGAAACTTTTTCCATCACTTTTTCCAATGATGATACTAAGTGATTGTTTTATTTATTTTGGATTACCAGAATTATTGTGTAAATATTTTGGAAAACCATTTTCAAAATTATTTTCTACTTCACCATATGGAGTATTTGGATTTTTTATATCTTGTTTTTCAGGAACTCCTTCTAATGCTTATATAATAAAAAATTTATATCTTAATAATTATTTAAATAAACAAGAAGCAGAAAAAATAATGACATTTGCATTTTTTTCTAACCCATTATTTCTTTACACAATGCTATCACTAATATTTCCAAACAATTTTGTTTCTGTGATAAAACTATTAGTACTTCCCTATATTGTAAATATAATAATAGGATTATGTTCAAAAAAAGAACCTTTAACAAATTCTATCTTAGAACCACAGCCAAAAACAAATTTTGGAACCTTTATATCAAATAGTATTAAAAATGCAATGAATACTCAACTTTTAATTCTAGGAAGTATTTCTTTATTCTTTCTTATAAACAAAATAATTAATCCTAATAATTTATCAATAATATCTGGAATATTAGAAATCAGTCAAGGATTGAATAGCTTAGTCAAAATAAATAATATTATAAAAATCAAAGAATTACTAGCTTGTATTTTTATAAGTTTTGGAGGTTTATCTATTCATCTACAAATCAAAGGAATTTTAAGTGATACAAATATATCCTATTTAAAATTTTTGAAAGGGAGAATTTTGCAAACAATTTTAAGCATGATGATAATAATTCTAATTTAAGAACAAGAATAAAAAATTTACGATTTCACATGAGAAACTTCACGGTTTCATTTTTTTTGATAAAATTCACTTTTATTCCATTAGAAATCATCAATATATTTTAAATTACGATAATCTCTTATTGAAACTATTTTTACCTTTGAAAGTTTTTATTTAATATCTAATAAAAGATTTATGTTTCATAATTTCTTGTTCGTTAATTAAATACAATCGAAATTTATAAAGATAGTCATGCCTTTTTGCATTAATCATCTAATAAATAAGAGAAAAATATATGCTAAAAATAAAATTATGTGACAAACATACTGCCAAAAAAGAAAAACCTTCATAATCTATCATTGAAAGGAGAAAAAATATGAATAATAATAGTGATTATCAAAAAGCTTATAATTATATAAAAAATTATAACAATAATCATTTTCAACAAGGATGCTGCTGTTCAGGTCGAGTTATAACTGGACCAACTGGACCAACTGGTCCTGCTGGAGGACCGACTGGGCCAACTGGACCGACTGGACCTCGAGGGTTACAAGGCATTCAAGGACCAACTGGACCTCAAGGATTACAAGGAAATCCTGGTGTTACTGGACCGACTGGACCTCAAGGGTCACAAGGAATTCCAGGCGCTACTGGGCCAACTGGACCTCAAGGACCTCAGGGAGTCCAAGGACCATT
>CAQRXS010000081.1 GCA_948874605.1 uncultured Bacilli bacterium
TTAGCTACAAAAGTATACGAAGAAGCTGCAAAACAAAACCAAACAACTGCCGAGTCTCAAAATGAATCAACTGAGAAAAAAGACGATTCTGTAGAAGAAGCTACTTACGAAGAAAAATAATTAAGTTCTAGGTGACTAGAACTTTTCCTAGATTAGAAAGGTTGTAAAATGGATACATTAAAAGAAAGGAAAGACATTGCTTCAAGTGATTGTTGGGATAAGACAAAAATTATTAAAGATGAAGAAGAGTATCAAGAATTACTCTCATTCGTAAAAAAGAAAAATAAAGAAATTTTAAAATTAAAAGGGCATATTTTAGATAGCGCAGATTCCTTGTTAAAATTCTTAAAAACAATGGAAGAAGAATCTCGCGCTTACGATAAATTACATATTTATACAAGATTTTTATTTGATGAAGATACTCGTTCTAATGAATCGAAAGAACGTCTTTTAGAAATTGAATCTTTAGCAAGTGAAATAAATGAATCAGAATCTTTTATTACTTCTGAATTTATGAAAAGTGACTATGAAACTGTCAAAAAAATATTGAAGGAATCGAAAGAATTAAAAATATATGAACGCTATATAGAAGAGTTATATAAAAATAAAGATCGAATTTTAAGTGAACAAGAAGAGAATATCATTCAAAAGGCGATTAGTGCCTTCGGAACTCCTGATGACGCGTTTACATCTTTAGATACTACGGATGCTACATTTGACCCCATTGTAGTTGACGGCAGAGAAACAGAAATTACCCATTACAATTATGCGAAAATGTTAGAACATAAAGATCAAAAAGTTAGAAAAGATGCGTTTAAAAGCTACAATGGCTTTTATGGAAAGCATAAAAATACGTTCGCGTCTCTTTTAAAAGGCAATTATCAGGAATTAGAATTTTTAAGAGGAATTCGTAAATATCCAAGTGCTCTTAGTATGGCTTTGGATGAATCACATATTAAGGATGAAGTGTACAATAACTTGATTGCTTCTGTTCATAAATATATGGATATTAATATAAACTATCAAAAATTAAAAGCAAGTATGTTAAATTTGAAAGAATATCATTTATATGATAGTTATGTATCCGTTGTAGAGAAACCGAAAAACGAATATACAAAAGAAGAAGCAATAAAATTAATTAGCGAAGCCCTAAAACCTTTAGGGGAAGATTATTTAAAACATTTTCACAAAATTTTTGAAGAAC
This sequence comes from uncultured Bacilli bacterium, assembly GCA_948874605.1. Next base: position 1,205 of record CAQRXS010000081.1, read on the forward strand.
ATACAGTAGACTTTTATCCATGTGTTGGTAAATATACTGGAGCTTACCAATGGGGGTGCTACGACTCTCCTAGTTATGTCTTATTAAATTTTAATGGGACTTATGATTCAGTAACTACCATAGCTCATGAAATGGGCCATGCTGTTCATACGATGTACTCAAATACTTCAAATCCTTACATTTATGCTTCCTATGACATATTCTTAGCGGAAATAGCATCAACAGTAAATGAAGTATTACTTTCTTCGTATTTGATGGATCATGCCGCATCGAAGAGTGAAAAAATCTATTACTTATGTGAATTTTTAGATCGTGTAAAAGCCACGATTTATCGCCAGACAATGTTTGCGGAATTTGAAAATATCATGAGCAAGAAGTGCCAAGAAAAGATGAGTTTAACAGAATCTTCTTTTACAGATACGTATTATGATTTGAATAAAGAATATTTCAAAGATTCCGTAATCGTTGATGAAGAAATTCGTTATGAGTGTTACCGTATACCACATTTTTACACACCATTCTACGTTTATAAATATGCCACAGGTCTTATCAGTGCCATTTCAATAGCAACCGACATATTGGAAAGGAAAGAAAAGTCAGTAGACAAATACATTAAATTTTTATCAAGTGGTTCAAGTAAAAATCCTTTAGATATTTTAGAAATTGTTGATGTAGATTTAAAAAAAACAGAGACATTTGATAAGGTCTTCAGGTACATTGAAAAGAAATACCAAGAATTAAAAGAGTTAGTAGGTGATTAGATGAAAAAAGATTATTATGAGATTTTAGGCGTTGATAAAAGTGCCACGCAAGCAGAAATAAAATCAGCTTTTCGACGCCTTGCAAAAAAATATCATCCGGATGTGAATAAGGAAGCAGATGCGGAAGCAAAATTCAAAGAAATAGGGGAAGCATACGCTGTTCTTTCCGATGAAAATAAACGAGCACAATATGACCAATTTGGTCATGCTGCATTTGATGGTTCTTCGGGATATGGTGGATTTGATCCTGGCGATATTGATTTAAATGATATTTTAAGAAGTGTCTTTGGAGGCGGATTCTCTGGTGGATTCGGAGGAGGCTTCAGTGATTTTTCAGATTTCTTTGGAGGCGGCTCATCTTCTACTCGCGCTAGAAAAGGAAGAGATACACTAGTACGTTTAGATTTAAGTTTTGAAGAAGCAGCCTTTGGAATCAATAAAGAAATAGAGTTATCCTTAAATGACACTTGTGATGAATGCCATGGAAAAGGTGGTTTTGAAGAGAAAACTTGTGACACATGTCATGGAAGTGGTTATGTTGTAACAGAACAAAGAAGCCTTTTCGGAATGGTTCAAAGTAGAAGTAGCTGTCCAAAATGTGGTGGCACAGGCAAAACTTTTGCACGCACATGCTCTTCTTGTAAAGGTGCAGGACAAGTGAAAAAAAAGAAAACTATTTCCATTCATATTCCAGAAGGAGTAGATACAGGACATCAACTACGTATCAGTGGGAAAGGGGAAGCTGGCACAAATGGCGGACCCAATGGTGACATATATTTCGAAATTCATGTAAGCGAAAGTAAGTTCTACGAACGAGATGGCGAAGACTTATACGTAAGTGTTCCAATTACCATAGCAGAAGCTGTGTTAGGATGTAAAAAAGAAGTTCCAACAATTTATGGTAATGTTGTCATGGATATTAAAGCCGGTGTAATGAGTGGTTCGAAATATAAATTAAAAGGGAAAGGACTTAAAGTTCCAAATTCCATCCGTAAAGGAGATGAATATGTGGTAATTCATGTTATTACACCAACAAAATTATCACGGGAACAAAAAAAACTATTTGAAAAATTAGCAGAAACAGATTTAGAAAATAGTAGTGAATTTAAAGAATACAAAAAACATTTATAAAATGCATGTATTCTTTTTTTGTTTCACTATAAATTGGTAATCAATAATTATAGTAAAAAGCTTCATTTTTTAGTATAATCTTCTTAAGTAGTAGGTGGTAACATGAGAAACTTAGTATCAAAAATGAAAAATCCAAATATAAAAATCTCTAATACGGTTTTAGAATTTCTTGTTCCTAATAAAGTATATATTCCTATTAGTGAAGATGTAACTATGCTCTTAAAATCTAAAGAAGTATACAAAGGGACACCGATATATCAAAGAAATCAAAAGATAATACATAGCCCAATATCTGGAAAAATAATAAAAATAATAAAAAGAAAAAATTATTTAGAAAAAGATCAACTATTTTTAGAAATCCAAAATAATTTTCAAGAAAATGATTTATATAAAGGCTCTTTAGAAACAACAACAATTTTAGTAAGAGATATTAAAAAATTGTTAAAAGAAAATAAAGATATTACCAAATTCAATTTACAAAACACAAAAAGTATTTATTTGAATGCGATTGAAGATGAACCTTACAACATGAATAATCCATTCTTAATAAAATATCACAAAGATGAAATATTATTATTCTTAGATGCCTTAGCAACGGTTTATAAAATCGGAAAAGTGATAATTTATTTAAAAGAAAACGAATGTGAGAGTATTGAACAATTAAATCAAGTTTTAGAAACATATCCAAATATAAAATTAGAAATTGTACCAGATATCTATCCTATAGGAAACGATTTTTATTTAAAACAGTATTTAAAAATTCCTAAAGAAATAACAATTTTTCATTGTGATGAAATATTAGAACTATATTACGACATTGTAAAAATGAGAAAAAAAGACTTTTATTATATAACTTTAACAGGAGATGCGATAAAAGAACCACACGTTATTAAGATAAAAAAGGGTGCTTTATTAAATGATATATTACCATTGATTGAAGTAGAAGAAAACTGTGATGTATTTGTAAATTCTCTTTTAAAAAAACAAAAAAGTAATATTAGTAATATTATTATTACAGATGAGATACATGCTATTTATTTTATGAAACCAAACTTTAAAAAGGAGATTCCATGTATGCATTGTGGTAAGTGTAATATAGTATGTCCTATGAAATGCAATCCTTATAAGAGTGTCGTATCAAATGGCCAATTCAAAAATAAAAATTGTATTCACTGTGGACTTTGTAGTTTTGTATGTCCAAGCTATATTAATATGGAAAAATATCTCGAGAAAGGAGAAGAGGAAGATGCATTATAAAAAGGATAAGAACTTTCAATCTATTTTAACATTATTTTTTTCTTTCTTTGCTTTCTATGGATTTTATAAAAATGGCTTTAACTATTATCTTATTGGCAAAATGTCCCTTTTTGCTTCACTTAGACCATTACTTTTTCCAATAATCGGAGTGTTAATAGTATTAGGAATAGAAAGTATAAAAAGAAAAAAACTATCGATAAATTCAAATAATATTATTTTGGGCATATTTTTAGGTCTTTTTATGCCTGTAGAATTTCCAATAGTTTGGTATGTTATACTTTGTAGTTGTTTCCTACTTATTTATGATATTTTAAAAAAGAAAATGCCAGTAATCTCTTGGTTATGTATATTTAAATGTATCGTTATTATGATTACTCACATCTTCCATATTGGTTTAGAAAATCAAGTCGAAAAAACAACACCTTATTTGTATGGCACACTGGATGTCTTTTTTGGGAAAAGTGTAGGAACAATAGGGACAACAAGTTTTTTGTTAATAGTTCTACTATATTTATTTTTAGCTGCAAATGATTTTTACTATAAAAAAGAATTACCATTATATACTTACTTAAGTTTTTTAATTTTGTTTTTCTGTGACTTTTTATTCTTTCAAAATAACTTACAAATAAAAGACGCTATGAACAGTTCGGTTTTATTCATGGCGGTATGTCTTGTACCAATCAATGAGAATTCCCCTGTTTCCACAACTTTTCAACGTATATATGGAATAGCAATAGGTCTTCTTAGCTTTGTGTTTATCCATATTTTAAATCTGACTGAAGGAGCTTATATAAGTCTTTGTCTGATAAATATCTTATGGACTATCTTTTATATGATTTGGACTAAAAAAATAAAGGTTAATGTATAGATTTAGAATGTATAAATATCTTCACTTGGGAAATAAGACATTTTATAATTATTGTAGATAGTGTAAAGTACAATGTAATACATTATAAGAAAAATGTCATAATAAGAAGTAGTAGGTGTAAGATATGGATAAGAAGAAAACAATAATGATAGGAATCATTGTATTAACAATTGTAATGATAAGTGGTGTAAGTTTTGCATTATGGCAAATTAATTTAA
>CAQRXS010000082.1 GCA_948874605.1 uncultured Bacilli bacterium
ATTAGTAAATCCTGTAGTTTTTGACATATATCCAAAAATGTATTTAATTTCTGGAACGTTATCTAAAGATTGCAACATGTGGTAAAGGTACGTAAATGCATGAAAACTTTCAGCACTCTTTCGCTCATCCCCTAGTCTATCTTTTAATAAATTTACAATATTGGTCATTAACTGTTGTGACTCTTTATTTAAATTTTTTAGATCAAAAAACGACTCCCCTCCACTACTTGTTTTGACGCTTTGATTTAATCTATTTTCGACATTCATTAAATAATCGGTGGTGACTTTGATTGAACTAATGGAGTTTCCATTTTCTTCTGATATATCTAATAATTTATATAATAATATTTTTTTTTCTTTTGGCCATTTATTCATATCGTCAAGTTCTAAATAATTATAAACCATTTGTCTAGAAACGCCTAGATATTTTGCAAGCCTCACTTTCGATATTCCTAATTCTTGTAACAATTCATTCAACTTGTTCATATTCTCTTGCCTACTCTTTCTTATATTTACATTATAATTATATCTACTTAACATTTTTATGTCAAGAAAAAGTAAATTTTTGTTGAAAATTTCTTTAAATACACACTACCTAGCAATATAAAAAGTATCTAATCGCATAGATACCATAATTTTTCGTTATTTTTGAATACTTCTGATATAATTCCACTTCCAATACAGTGTTCTTTTAAATAGAAAACGCAAAACTGCCCAGGAGTTACTGATTTTACTTGTTCTGGATAAGAGACTCTTACATGATCGTCGTCTATATAATCGATTTCTACAGGATAATCTTCTCCACGATATCGAAACTTGGCAGTGCAAAAGGTAGGCCTTTCTTTGCAGTTGAAACAAACATTTTCAAGTATACAAGCGTCACTTAGAAGATAATTCGAATCGTCTTCAAAAGCGACGTACAATTCATTTTTTTTGACATTTTTTCCGCAGACATAATGGCGTTGTGCAAAGCCGGAAATGCCAACATTTTTTCTTTGACCGATTGTGTAATTCATAAGACCTGTATGTTTTCCAATTATTTCTTTTGTTTGAACATCAATAATATTACCTGGGTTTGGCTTTAGATAATTACTAATAAATTCTTGATAATGACGTTCCCCAATAAAGCAAATTCCAGTTGAATCTTTTTTATCAGCAACATTTAAACCAATTTTGTGGGCAATCTCGCGTACTTCTGGTTTCGTTAAATTTCCAATCGGGAATAGAACATTTTTAAGTTGTTCCTCGTTCAGTTGAGCTAAGAAGTATGTTTGATCTTTATTTGAATCTATCCCTCTTAAAAGACGTCCATTTTCCATTCTAGCATAATGTCCTGTTGCCATGTATTCTGCACCTAAACGTTTCGCCTCTTTTTTGAAAACATCAAATTTAATATATTTATTACATAGTAAATCAGGATTTGGTGTTCTTCCCTTTTTTAGTTCTTCTAGAAAATACATAAAGACGTTATCCCAATATTCTTTGATAAAATCAATGCGATGAAGTTTAATTCCTAAAATTTCACATGTTTTTAGTGCGTCATTGTAATCCGTTTCTTGCGGGCAAATATTTTCATTTAAAGTAGGATTCCCGTTGATGTCATTGTTTAACATAGCGTCCCAGTTGCGCATAAAAAGCCCTTCTACTTCGTACCCTTCTTTTTGAAGCAAATACGCACTTACTGCAGAATCCACTCCTCCGCTAATCCCAACAATAACTTTTGACATATTAATCACATCCCAATGGAATTATTATATCATGAAAGAAGAAAATGAAAAAGCGGCAAGATTTTATTTCCAAAAAAGAACACAAAAATATCATTTATAAAGGCTATTAAAATTAAGTAAATACATCCTTTCATTAAGCGAGTTATTGCTATACTTGGATCAGTTTTATAAATATATTTTCCAATCATTTTTCTGGCAATTTCTAAGGTCTTTAAAAAGAATAAGGTCAAAATTAAAATATAAGCCATTTTGGTAATTATTAAAAAGATTAAACTAAAAAGAAAGCCTCCAATTTGATAAGTCATAAGAAATATGCCAATTAAAAAACCACTTGTTAAACCTTCATAAAATAAAACAGTGCATAAAAGTGGTACACCAATACCTATAAATGATGTTGCGAAGCAAAGGACTAATAGAAAAAAATGTATTAGCATGTAATTATAAGATTGACTGGAAATATTAGAAACATAATAGACAACGCTTTCTTTTAAAAAGTCTATATTACGAATACCTAAAAATAAGCCAATGCTTGCTCCAAACAGAAAAAGACATAATAAGAAGAACAAAATATATTTTTTCTTGCTGATATATTTTCTTAGTTTTAGCATAGTATCACCTAGTAAAGTATATTTACAAAGTAGCATTTTTATGATAAAGTTAACTGTGAAATGTGAGGTTATTAAAATGAACACGAAGGTTCGTAAAATTGTTGCTTGGATTATGCTAATTATAATGGTAGTTGGTATTTTAGGCGGAATATTAATATATGCACTGTAATGGTAATTTCTGGGTTAGCAGTTATTACCATTTTTTTTACCATAATTTATGCCATAATAAAAACAGGTGATGAAGATGAAAAAAAGATTATTTTTTAGCAGTATTTTATTGATACTCCTCTTCCCTTTCACGGTGTTAGCTTATTCCAGTGAGGTAATACTTGGAGGAGAAAATATTGGTATTCACATCGAAACCCCTGGAGTCATGGTAATCGGTTTTTATAAAGTGAATGGCCATTTTCTTAAAGGAACTCCGGAAATCCAAGTTGGTGATTTCATTGTTAAAGTAAATGATATTTCTATTTCAAATATTTCTGATTTAACAAACGCTATTGAAAAAAATATTCAAGACAATCACATCACGCTAACGGTACATAGAAATAAAGCTCCGCTTGAAATTAATTTAGAACTTGATAAAGTGGATGGAATATATAAAACTGGACTATATGTTAAGGATGGAATTACAGGAATAGGAACCATAACTTATATAGACCCAGATACTAAGGTATATGGAGCACTTGGTCATGAAATCTTAGAAAGTACTTCGAGCAAACTTGTAGAAGTTAAAACTGGTAAAATTTTTGAGAGTCGCGTAACCAGTATCAAAAAAAGTGAAAACGGAATGGCTGGAGAAAAGAATGCCGAATTTAATTATGATCATGTTTATGGAAATATTCGAGAAAATAATAATCATGGAATTTTTGGGGTCTATGAAGAAAATACAGATTTAGAAACAATTCCTGTTGGAACAAAAGATGATATTCAAATTGGCAAAGCATCTATATATACTGTAATAAATGGGATGAATAAGCAAGAATATGAAATTGAAATTACTAATATTAATGAATATAATGAAGTTAAAAATATTACATTTCAAATAACAGATAAAGAATTAATGGAAAAAACTGGGGGAATTGTTCAAGGGATGAGTGGCTCCCCTATTGTTCAGAATGGTCGTCTTATAGGAGCAGTAACACATGTAATTGTAGATAATCCTATGACGGGTTATGGAATCTTAATAACAACTATGTTAGAAAATGGAGATAAAATTAAAAATAACCAATAAAAACTGGTTATTTTTTTAAAATTTTATGAAATATTTGCTTTTTTAATATTGGCGCCCAAAATAGATTTTATGCTTTGCTGGTCTTCCACAGTATGAACAAATGCCTGTATCGATATCTTCTTTGATACAACGGCTTTTTAGTCCAGTCTCTTCTTTAATTTTCTCTTCGCAGTCTGTATTGCCACACCACGAAGTTAATAGAAAACCTGGCTTTGTTTTAGCAACTTCTTGAAACTCTTCTTTTGATGAAACTTCATATATCATGGAATCGCGACGTGCTTTTGCTCTATCGTACATATCTTTTTGAATTATTGGAAGAAGATTTTCTATTTCACTTGCCACATTTTCTACTTCTACATTTATTTTTTCTAATGTGTCTCTTCTTACTAGAGTAACTTGATTATTTTCTAAATCTCTTGGCCCTACTTCGACACGTATCGGGATTCCTTTAATTTCAGCTTCTGCAAATTTAAAACCAGGGGATTTATCAGAATTGTCAATTTTGTATGTTATATTTTCAGGTAAACTGTCACTGATAGAACCAATTACATTTTGAACTTCTTCTGTATTTTTAATAGGAATAAAAATTACTTTGATTGGGGCAATATTTGGAGGTAATACAAGCCCATTATTATCGCTGTGAGTCATAATAAGCCCTCCTATCATTCTTGTTGAACTTCCCCAGCTGGTTTGATATGGTGTAACTAATTTATTCTCTTTATTTAAATATTCTATATGAAAGGCTTTTGCGAAATGAGTTCCGAAATAATGGCTTGTTCCATTTTGAAGAGCTACACCATCATACATCATAGCTTCTAATGTGTAAGTTTCTTCTGCTCCAGCAAATTTTTCCTTTTCTGTCTTTTTCCCAACTAAAACTGGCAATGCTAAAATATTTTTTTGGAAATTTTCATAAACTTTTAGCATTCTTAAGGTTTCTTCTTTTGCTTCTTCTGCTGTTTCGTGCATTGTGTGACCTTCTTGCCATAAAATTTCTCGACTCCGCAAGAATGGTCTTGTTGTTTTTTCCCAACGAACAATTGTACACCATTGATTGTATAATACTGGTAAATCACGATATGACTTTATAATATTTTTAAAATGTTCGCAAAATAAAGTTTCGCTTGTTGGCCTTACACACATTCTTTCTTCTAAGGGAGTGTCTCCACCATGTGTAACCCAAGCAACTTCAGGTGCAAAACCCTCTACGTGTTCTTTTTCAACATTAAGTAAGGATTCTGGAATAAACATTGGCATTTGAACATTTACGTGTCCTAGTTTTTTAAATTCCTTATCAAGAATGCTCATAATATTTTCCCATATTGCATATCCATAAGGTCTTATAATCATGCTTCCTTTGACGTTTGAATAGGAAACTAAATCAGCTTCTCTTACAATATCAGTATACCATTTGGCAAAATCAGTATCCCTATCAGTAATTTTTGTAACTAATTTAGCCATATTATTCCTCCTCATCATTTATTTTAAAATCTTCTAATTCTCCATTCTCAGAAAGAATTTTGTTTACTTGAGTTGTTGCCTTGTCTAATTTTTCTTGACATAGTTTTACCAAATTCATTGCATCTGTATATTTTGTAATGGCCTCTTCTAAAGGAATAGCTCCGCTTTCTAAATCTTTAATAATTATCTCTAAATCTTTTAATGCACCTTCAAATGTAATTTCTTTCATATTATAATCTCCTTTACCTCTACTTTGATTTCACCTTTCGAAAGGCGAATATTTAAGTTATCTTTTATTTTGATATCATTACTATCTTTAATGATTTTATCTTCTTTTTTTACTAATGAATATCCTTTATCTAAAATATTTAGAGGATTCACTAGTTTTAATGTTTGAACA
>CAQRXS010000083.1 GCA_948874605.1 uncultured Bacilli bacterium
TGGCGTTACTCTTTTTTTTGAAGCATTCGAAAGAATAATAGCCTTCAATCCTATTTCTTCTAAATATAAGAAAAATTCTAGTAATTTTTTGTCTGGCATACTTACATCAATGGGTGCCAAGGTGTTATCTAAATCAAATAAAATACATTTAATTCCTAAGCTTTTTAATTTTTTATAATCTACATCATAAATGCTTTTCTGATATATATCTGGTCGAAATATGTCCATTGATTTCACCTACCTATAACAGTATATCATGAATCGACATTTTTTTATAGATTTGGAATATATTTTTAACAAGGAAGTGAATTATGTTTTTATTATCATTACTACGTCAAATGATGTTTTTTACAGGAAGTTATTCTAACAATGTTTTCCCAGAACCATTAAGCGATGAAGAAGAAAAAATGTGCCTTATAAAGATGCATCAAGGAGATGAAGTTGCAAGAAATACATTAATAGAACACAATCTTAGACTTGTTGCTCATATTGTAAAAAAATTTGAAGTTAACTCCGATGATACCGATGATTTAATTGGTATTGGAACTATAGGGCTCATTAAAGGAGTAGATTCTTTTGACTTTGATAAAAATATAAAATTAACAACGTATGTTGCAAAATGTATTCAAAATGAGATTTTAATGTATTTTCGCAGTGTCAAAGGCGAAGCTGTAAAAAATATAAGTTTAAATGACGCGATTGGACTTGATAAAGATGGAAATGAAATAAGCTTAATGGAAGTTATTAAAGATAATTCAGAAGATTTCGCGGAAGTTCTTCAAACGAAAGATAACATTGAACTTGTAAATCAATATTTAAAAGTGCTAAATAAAAGAGAACAAGATATTATTTCAAAACGATTTGGTTTAATGAATAAAAAAGAAATGACTCAAAAAGAAATTTCAAAACAAATGAATATCTCTAGAAGCTACGTTTCTCGAATTGAAAAAAGAGCTTTAACCAAAATTTTACGCGAATTTATGAAAAATAAAAAAGATAATTAAAAAAGTTCCATTTCTGGAATTTTTTTACATTGTATTCTCTCTTTTAAGAGTATTCTTTGGCATATTTCTCGCTTCATGAAACGTTTAAAGTTACAGGAATATGTGATTGTTTTAGTAATTCTACAACAGCTAGTTTTTCATCTGTAGTAAACATTCTTCCAGAGCCTGGAATCAATATCCCATCTTTATCTTTTTGAACATCCACCTCTATTTTCAATGCGAGTAGTTCTTTCATTGTTAGAACACGATCGTTAGTATATTTACTCATAAATTTTCGAAATACTCTTAAGTCGCTTGGAGACATCGATTTTTGATATAATCTAAGAAACTCTTCGAAAGTACCGCGAAATATTTGATAAAAATCGATTAAGTTAAAGGCTCTAAAACCGAATTCATCTTGAACCCCATTTTTTATACCATCTAATACAGATTGGCAACGCTTATTTAAGATGGCATAATTTTGTTTCGTATGAGATATAGTTTTGTTACGATAAAGGGCATATAAATCAGGTAAAAATTCTTCGGCATACTTTACACATTTTTCGAGATTCGGATTTTGTGCTTTAAATTCTTTACAGTACATTTGCTTTCAATAAACAAAGGTATTAATATTTGTGCTTCTCGCGATAATAACATAGCACGTTCTTCTTGTTTTTCAGCTTCGCGTTTTTCTTTCGATTCTTGTTGTTTTTGAGACATATACGAATTAATTGCCGTTTCTAATTTTATTGTAGTTTCATCAAATTCTTCTTTCGAAAGCTGAAAGTTAAATCTTAAGAAGCTTCGAATCATGCCTTTTAAGTAATTCATAGTATACTCACTATTTTTCAAAATTTCATTAGTCTCTTCTTGACTTTGTGATTCCATTACAGCTTGCAAAATCTGATGGCTTTTTACAAGCTCATTTTCTGCTTGTAAATTTTTTGCATATGCCCGAGCATAGAATTCATACAAATAAGTGTTACTGTTTATCGGCTTTGTTAACCAAAATAAACCATTTTGCTTTAAATACTCTACTTCGTCAAACTCATCTTGGCTATATAAACGATAACAATATTCTAAGACAATTTGACGCTGGGAAGTATTTAGCCAATTTGCAAAAACACCAGGAATGCCATTCTTTTTTAAAATTTCATTTTCATAAGGTATTGAGAAGGATTCTATTTTTCTTTTATTTGCATAATAAATTTCTTTGCTCTGCTTTAAATAATGTCTTCCATACAAGCTTATCATTCTTAAAATTTCTCTCGAGGATGCACCAAAATTTTTAGCAAGATGTTCTATTGCATTCTCTGAATATAAATTTTTTGTTGCAAAAAGATAACAAGATTTCGTAACAATTTTTCTTTCTTTATCATCCCGCCAAGAAAAATAAACATCTTCTGTATTTGAGATTTTTTTCAAAACTGGATTTGCTTTTTTTAATTGAATTGGTTGTAAATTTTTGATTTCCTGTTCCAATTTTGATATTTTTTCTTTAATCTGTTTGTCTTCTTTTATGTAAATTCTCAATGAAATAAATATTTCGTTGTTTTGATAGGCAAATGGTGTGATAATAAAATCTACTAAAGATTTAAACGTCCACCCATTTTTTTCTAACAAATCATACCAGCTTAAAACAACGCTTTTTCTTTCTCTCTCATTTCTCCATGCCAAATAATATGTACCATTTGTTTTTTTCAATAAATTTGGTTTTATCAAAACTTCATTACAATATTCTTGATAATAATAATTAAATTCTTCTTCGCTTAAACATAAATACTCTATCGCATACATTTTACAGTATGAAATTAATTCATTTATGTTGTTTACCCCTAATTTTTTTGCAACTTTCTTTAAATTTTCCTCTTTCCATTTGACTCCATCACATTCTTCAAAGCAACTTTTTAAAAAATTATATTTTTCTTCCTCATTTTTCCAAAATTGATTTTTTGTCGTATTATCCTTTTCTGACATTTCTTTTCCCTCTCAAAAACTAAAAATTAGCTCTATTATACATTTTTTCTAAATAAATTACAAGCGAATAAAAAAAAATTGTATTTCTACAATTTCAATAATCTTCTTCAATTTGCTCTATTGCTTCTAATTCTGTTTCTACAATACTGCGAAATTTTCTTTTAAAAATAACGATTCTCTTACGCAGTGTTTCGCCATCTGCTTCTAATTTTTCGGCTTTTCTTAAAGCTTCATTTACAATTCTTGAAGCATTTCGTTTGGCTTCTTCGACAATAGATTTAGACTCATCTCGAGCAACTTTTTTGATTTGATTGGAAGCATCCTCAGCAATTAATAAGGCTTTGTTTAAAGTGGTTTCCATATTTTGATACTGAATTAATTTTTGTTTTAAATCTTTTATTTCCATATCTCGCTTTTTTAGATTATTTAACATATTTTCGTATTCTTTTGCAACTTCCGCCACAAACTGATTTACTTCAGTTTTTTCATATCCATGGAAACTTGTACTAAATTTTCTCAAAGTCTCACCTTCTCACTAATGGGTTCCCTTTAATTACATCCAATCATTTTCATCATCATTATTCTTACTTTTTTCTTTTTCAGCGTCATCTGTGATTTTCCCTTGAATATTAACATTCTTTGGTGTACATAAATAAATACCAACGCCGATTTTTTGCATTGTGCCGCCAATAGAATATACACATCCAGATAAAAAGTCAATAATTCTTTTCGCTTGTGCTGAAGTAACCCTCTTTAAATTCACAACCACGCTATTACGATTTTTTAAATGATCTGCAATTTGTTGTGATTCTGAATATGCTCTTGGTTCTAATAAAATCATTTTATTACCAGTTTTATCTGCCTCATTTAGAGCTTCTTTTTCGCTCACATTGTAATACTCTTCCTCACTCATAGTAGGTAAATCCTCATCATCTATGAAGATTTTCTTTAATTTATTTAATGCCATACTATCACCCCGCCTCTATCTACCTTTTCATTGTAACAAAAAAGAAAAAGTTTTTCAATTCCTTTTCAGCGTTTTTAGAAAAAAGCTTATTTTTAACTCTAAATTTATTTAATAGAGATTTTCTATAGAGCTTATCAAATAAAACGGTAAACTAATCCATTGTCAAAATAATTCGAAAACCCCAGATTGGATTGCTTGAGCCATCACTAATTCCAAAGGCAAACACTCCTGCCTCTGAGCCTCCATAAGATGATTCGCCACGGCGAATCCAAGGATTTGCAGGAACTATAACATGAGCATGATTCATATACCACGAACTTATCTGTATTCCAGTTTGGCTTTCGTAGGTAACGCTTTCAAAAGGACCCATTTCTCCTGTCGCATCTCCTAGAATTTTTTTGTTATATCCAATGTCGTTTGCTTCATACTGATATTTGTCATAATATCTTTCTGCTGGCAATTCTTGACCATTAGTTAAATAGTCGCCTTCTCCGAATACGCCGTTAAAGCCCGAATTATTGGTTACATTGCTTCCGGATAGTGGCTTACCGTTTTGATCTACCATAACTCCCATTACATATTCCCAAGCACCACCTGCCATATCATAAATTCCTGTTATATTTCCTGTTGTACTAGCATGAACTCCGGTTTCCGTATTATACGGTTTCGTTATATCTTCTGTTGTTCCATATTTATTACATTCTATATTACTATTTGTCCATCCACATGTTGGTTCATTTACGCTTGCATAGCCTGTAGTAAACAAAGAATTATTATTAAACCTTACACTTGTTCCAGAACCATATTTCGAATGTTGTAGATATGCTACTGCTCCCCACTCTGTATTCTTCATCATGTGAGAATCTAAATTTCTTTTATATTCATAACTTGTATAGAATGCATTCCCCACTTGAATATCACGCCAACTAACCTTATTTGGTTTGATTTGTACACCTGTTGGATTTTTGCTATTATTCGGATTATCATTTCCTTTGCTTGTTTCAAATTTTCCTACCCAGAAGCCTGTACTTGGAATACTTAAGAACGCTGGATGAGTCATATAATCTCTTTCTTCACAATTACCAATACTACCTGAAATCATTGGGGTGGTACATTCACCTTCTGTTAAATCACTCGTATTATAATCACCGAATATAACTGGTATCTCATGTACTTTTCTCTCATCAATTTCTGTTAATTCTGTATGCTCTTCTAAATTCCATAATTGATAACGATATTTTGGTATCCATACGAAATAAGATTCTATCTCATCCTCTGGTATTACTTCTTCATTTTGGTAATTCTTTGTTTTATCTTTTAGGATTATGGCGTTCGCCCATTTTTTTTCTTCATACTTATACCATTCTTTTTTTATATCAGCTTTATGTACTGTTCCATTTGCATCTATTGTTACTGGAATAAGTTCATC
>CAQRXS010000084.1 GCA_948874605.1 uncultured Bacilli bacterium
AGATAAACATATGATTAGTTGGAAAGAAAATGGAAAATATATCTCAAAATTTGTTGTAGAACATAATCATGCTCATTCTTTTGAAACAGTAGTTAGATGTCTATATAACTCTCCTGAATCCTTTCATATTTCCAAAGAGGAAGAAGAATTTTATAGCAAACAAGAACTAGAATACTTAAGACGTGTCCAAAAATATTTGTTATTTATCGGTGTAAAAGATTTAGAAACACCTAAAGCTTCAGTCACTCGATTCAGAAACAAAATCCATTCAAAATATGAAAATGCCTATATTTACAAACTTAACGATTTCGCTTTAAATAAGGTTATAAATGGTGAGCGAAATTTTAGATATATTAAGTGGTATCCTGAATACAGAGGCCCTAAAACTTATAAAGACCATGAATATCAAGCGCTCATTGTTGACAAAGAAGACAATTTTAAAATGTTTGTTGAATACCTATCAAGAAATAAAACTTTATAAAGAGATACAAAACTTATGTTCAAACGATAACTTAAAAGAGGAAGACAAAGTTATAGTAACTTATTTTAAAATTTTAGAAATATTTGATTAGGAGAAAGAAAGCCTTGAGCAAATAGAACCAAATTTAAAAGAACTAACAAAAGTGAGGTCAGAACAAAATGAATTACAATGCTTTAGATATTATGCATTATGTTATATTAGCAAGTGTTCTAGAGCCAATCCCTGAAAAAAAGGATGTACAACTAGAAATAACGATTGGCAAAATAAAATCGAAACTGGAATATTTCCTTATCTCTGGTATAAATATAGGTCGTGTATTTTATGAATTAGTTGAAAGAATCGAAAAAAATAATTATAAACAGCCTAACTTAATATACGATTTAGCTTTAAAAGCCCAACAAGAGAGTTTAAAAAACAGAAATGGTGGTAAAATAAATTTTGGCATTATAGAATTAATGATACCCATTATCACTACTCAAATAATAGAACAACAATTTGATATTACTATCCTTGATAAAGTAGAAGAAATTTTAAAAAATACAACGAAAGAAGATGTTTGGTATCACTACCAATTTCGCTCCGTAGCAAAAAAAGTATCAAAACAATTTCCTAATACTACATTTTATAATACAGACACCCTATACGATTACTATAAACAAGATAAGAATGAATTAGAAAATAGCGTTCATAAAGAATACCTAACAAAGTTCAATAGAATTAAAGAAGCATATGTAATACTAGAAGATAATTATAATGAAAATTTACTTGATACTACGGTTCTTGCATATAACACTATATTAGCAAAATGTAATAACTATTGTGGACTAGCTGCCGATTATATATGTATTGCTTTATATTTTTATTTAATGAATCATCCTGATACAATCATAATATAACTGCCTATAAACCCAGCAATTTTTAATTCATATTTTGAGAATTTTTAATCATCAAAAAAGAAAAATTATAGTTAATTTCAACCTAAGAGAAAATATAACGTTTTCTTTTTTTGATGTTCCCAAACATAAAACAACACTTCTTTTAATTTTTCTCAAAAAAAAGAACGAATCGCTCGTCCTAAAACAAATGAATAATATCTTGAACTGTAATAAATAACATAAGAAGCATTAATAGAGCAAAGCCCACAGTATTACAAATAGATTCGAATTTCGCATTAATTGGACTTCCTTTTATTTTTTCAAGTAACATAAAGAAGACATGTCCTCCATCAAATGCTGGAAACGGTAAAATATTAATAAACCCAACATTAATAGATAGAAACGCAGTAATATAAATTAATTGTTGAATTCCATATTGAACACTTTGATCAACAACTTTATAAATTCCAACTGGTCCAGATAAATTACTTATAGATACTTGCCCACTAATAAGACCCCAAACCGTTATAATCATCGAATGGATAACATCAAAGAATTTTTGAAAAGTAAATTTTAAACTTTCAAAAAAGCCAGTTGGTCTACGATTATCAATCTGTAATCCAAATACCTTTCTTTCATTTCCTTCTTCATCTTTTTCAATTTTTGGAATAATTTCTAAAGTTTCCTTCGTGCCATCACTTCTTATAACATCAAAGAAATAAACGTTGTCAGCATTTTTATAATATAAATAAATTTGCCCTACATCCCAAGAAGAAAATTTATGTCCATTAATTGCTGTAATCGTATCTCCACTTTTCATGCCAGCAACACTAGCTGCCGAACCATCTTGTACATTTAATATTTTTGGTGTACTACTAGTAGGTCCCCAAATAAGAGCCATCACAAATAGTAATACCATAGCGAGTAAAAAATTGTTAAAAACCCCCGCCACTAAGATAGCAAGTCTTTGATACCAAGGACGATTACACATAAATTGTTCTTTTTTTATTTTTTTATCATCTTCGTATACCTCACCAGCCATTTGCACAAATCCACCAATAGGAAAAGCACGAACGTTATAATTAATCCCATCTTTTCCCTTATGAGAATAAACAACTGGACCCATTCCTATAGAAAATTCATAGATATAAACTCCAGATTTCTTTGCACAAATAAAATGTCCAAATTCATGTACTAAAATAATAATACCTAAAATTAAAATAAAAATTAATAAACTAAATATCCACATAACCATTCACCTTTAAATAAACCTTTCTATTATTAAAAATGTGAGTACTACAAAAATTAAACTATCAAAGCGGTCTAATACTCCGCCATGTTCAGGAATTAAATTTGAAAAATCTTTCACACCATTTTCTCTTTTAATTTTACTAAAGAACAAATCTCCAAGTTGACTCGCAACCGACAATAAAATCGTTACTAGCAAAATAATATACCATTCTTTTTTACCAACCATAAAATAGTAGAAAATACTAGGAATTATTGTCCCAAAAAGTGTTCCACCCACACTTCCAGCAATTGTTTTATTCGGACTAATAGTCGGAGCTATTTTTCGTTTTCCTAAAAATTTTCCAATAAACAAAGCAAAAGTATCTGTTAAAATAGAAATTAAGATTAAATATAAAAATAAATTTAAATCTCGATTTCGATAAACAATAACAGCATGGAAAGAAATCCCTAAGAATAGTAAGAAGCCCAGAATATAAAATGCATCTTTTGTTTCATACTTTTCATTTTTAAACTCTAAAAGAGTTGGTAAAAGATATATAATACATAAAATAGCTATTACAGTATAACTTATTCCAAAAGGATGAAGCTCTAATTCATAAAAAATTAAAAATAATAGCAAAATCATAGAAATCAGTACTAAAACGCTGGGATACTTGGTATGACTCTTTTTCAAATCTAGTATTTCTTTGAAACCTAATAATGATAAGATACCCACAGCTAGCGAAAAAACTTTTCCACCAGCAAGAACAATCGGAACTAATACTACAATTAAAAAGATAGCACTTAAAATTCGCTTAAGCATAATACCACCTTACCTA
Source organism: uncultured Bacilli bacterium (assembly GCA_948874605.1). The sequence goes on from CAQRXS010000084.1 coordinate 3,426, forward strand.
TCTAAAGTATACACTTATTCCCTATTATATTCAAGATTAGAACCAAAATTTGACAAAAAAATGAAGAAGCCTTTTAAACTTCCTCAATGTTAACAAAACGAACAGTTTGCATTTTTTGAGTCTGTGTTGGTTTATCATTAGAATCAGTTTTTACTTTTGATATACTTTCAACTACATCATAACCAGCAATTACTTTCCCAAAAGTCGCATACTCTCCATCCCACATCGAAACACTACCAACACAAATAAAGAATTGACTTGAAGCAGAATCCGGATCATTACTTCTTGCCATTGAGATAACTCCAGGCTCATGTTTCAAATCATTTTTTACTCCATTAGAAGAAAACTCACCCTTTATTTTTTCATTACTTCCACCATAACCAGTTCCTAGGGGATCTCCACCTTGAATCATCATATTTTCTATGATTCTATGAAAAGTAAGACCATCATAAAATTTTTCTTGAACTAACTTTTGAAAATTCTTAACAGTTATAGGCGCAACATCAGGGTATAACTCTAATAAAATAACTTTATCCTTATTTGTCGTAATTTTAACATAATTTGTAATTTCTTCCGTTTCTTCATAGGCAAGTTTTGTCGAACTCTCTGATTTCAAAGCATAATCATATTTAGCTATTTCTCCCTTTGTTAAATCAACATTACCGCATCCCGTAAGTGTTACCAAAATTGCAAGAAACAAAAGACCAAAACATAACTTTATTCTACTTGACGTTTCCATTAAATCTCTACTCTCCTCTAGCTTCCAACATTCTAACATAAAAATACTTCTTTCAGCAATCAATTTTTTTAACATTTGACACTTTTACGATACTTTTTTAATTCATCTTTCACTTCACGAGAAACACGGTAAGAATCAGTTATCTTAGAAATAGCCTTATTATGTGTAAAAACATCTAAATCATTTTTCTTTAAAAAAGGCCAAGTTTTCTCAGGATATAGGATAAAACATTCGGCAATTAACCATGCCATTGCCATTTTAATATAATATTCCTCTCGGAAAATACCAGAAATAAGATCTAAAATAGTAGTAACATACTCTTCTTTAACATAAAAGGATAGCAACAAAACCAAACCAACTCGCACTGTAAATTCATGGGAATCATAAAGAAGTTTTTTAATTTCTTGAAAATATTTTTCATGATTTTTTTCTATAATCTTTAAGCTATTACAAAAGCTATCACAAATAGCCCAATTGTCAATTTTAGATAAAAAAGATTTAAAATAAGGATAAAATACCTCTTCTTCTTTTATATTTGCAATAACAAAACCTTCAATAATAACTTCTTCATAAAAATTAAATTCACAGAACTTAAGAAAAGACTGATAGTCCCCCTTAGAAATCTCTTTTGCTATTTTTCTCTGGATAGGTACAGGAATACCTAAAATTTCATATTTTGTTGTAACAAGACTTTGGTGAAATAATTTATACTTTTCATCTTGTAAACTTTTTAAATATTCAATATAACTATGGTAATCTCTTTGACTCCATAGTTCTTTCTTTAAATTCATAATATTTTACTCCTTTGCCTAACAAATACTTTTGATTTATCAAAATATTTATCAACTGTCTTTTGCTGTTTCAACAATTTTTCTCTACTTTGATTTAAATGAGCTTGAACGCTCTCTATATAATATAAAAATTCTTCATCCTGTTTCAATTCAGGATATTTTACAAATACTGTTTCTTTAATATTACTCAAAGTTTCTAAATTATGATTCACTAAAAATAGTGATTCTGATAAAGCATCATTTCCCTTTTGTAAAACAGAAAAATCTATTTGTTCTAAAGGTGAAC
>CAQRXS010000085.1 GCA_948874605.1 uncultured Bacilli bacterium
TAGTAGTTTTTTGTTACTAAAAAGGAATGAATATGCGTTATATAACTCTCCTATTGTAGCATATGCTACTTGTTCTATCATTTCATATCCTGTTAAATCCAATCTATCAATTCTTTTTTGATTAATTAAAAATTCTTCATCAGTTATATTAAAGTCTTTTCCTCTTAATCCAAATGATGCCATACAATATTTAATTAATATATGTGCTAAATCATCTTTTTGAAGTATCATTGCTTTTTTACGAGCATTATTTGAACTTGAAATGTATAAATATTTATTTTCATCTGGTTTTTTACCTTTAAAAACTGTTTCATCATCAAATAAGACATATTTTATTGCCATAATAGCATTATTATATCCTTGACTCTCTTTAGTTGCATAGAAAATGTCATCAAGTTCACTTGTTCTACATGTTTGTAAATCTCTCATAATTTCACCTACTATGTTTATTATAACATATCTTTTACTTTATTGATAATGCTTTGAGTTTGTGAAATGTTTTCGTTTAGTAATTCAATTCTATAAGTTCCAAAATTTTTAAGTTTACTTTTGTTTTCGAGTAGATTTATTGGCTTATGTTGGAAAATATGTGTGTAGTCATTTTCGAATAATACAAGGAATTTTTCACCTTTAGTGTTAACTAACTCTGTTTTTTCATTTTGAATATTAAATATATTATTTTTTATAATCATACATTCTGGAGTTCCGTATACAATGATTTCACTATCTTTTTTATTTTTTATTTGGCTTAAATCGTATGGTGTTAGCTCAACACTTAATGTAATACTGGTTGAACCCAATTTGTTTAATTCATTAATTGTGTAATCATTTGCAACATTTAAATAATAATCTGTTCTAATTGTATTGAATTTTGAATATTTTAGAACTGAGCCGAATTCAGTACATAGAAGACGTTCATTTGTATATTCTTTGTGTTTTATATTTACTCTTTTTAATCTAAGAAATATGTTTTTATATTCTTTGTACTTATTATATAGTTCTTCACTTGTTGTATAAATTATGTCTATTTTATTTGCTAAGGCTATTTTTAGTTGGTCTTCTGTACGTGTTAAAATGCTTATTTTTTTGTTGTTATCTATTTTAACTATTGGTTCTGGAACAATAATGTTCTTCTCACTTGTTTTTTGACCTTTTCTTAATTCTGTTAGTTTTTCTGTGGAATTTCTTCGAAGTTCGTTTAATTCTTTTATACTTATAAAGATATTTTTATCCATTTGTATGTCAATATTTTTAGCTACAAAGGGAGTTGATCCTAATTTATTTAATTGTTCTTTGATACGTGATTCTTCGATACTAGAAGTTTTGGCTTGTTCAACGATTTTTCCTTCAATAATTATATTGTTTACATTGTCAGTTATTTCTAATTTTAATTTATTACCGATTTTAGCTGTTATAGAAATAGTGATTGGAATTTTCTTTTCTTGAATATTATTTAATTCTTTATTTAATTCAACATCAATTGTTTTTAGGACTTTACTTCCAAGTAAATCTTTTATCATTATTCTTTCTTTATTGTCTAATTGACAAATATTTTCTTTTTTTACTTCTGAAACAAGTGAACCTTTTTCATTGTATAAGAAGTTAATAAACATTCCACTGCTTGTTTTATCAAAGCGAATAGCATCTTCTTGGTGAATATTTTCGGTTAATTTAATTGTTATTCTTTTATTGTTTACTCCAATTACTGTACCAATTGGAATACCTTGATGGTTTGATGTTCTTTTATTTATAATATTTTCTTCATTAAATAAGTATCCACTAGTGAATTCACGATTATATGTTTTTAATAGTTTTGTTTTATCTTCTTCTGTATAAGTGATTGGTTCGTTATTATAATAGCAATCTATTAATTTTCTAAATGTTTTTGTAACGATAGCAACATATTCTTTACTTTTCATACGACCTTCTATTTTTAAAGAGTCTATGTTGGCATCTAATATTTCTTTTAAATTATTTAATGTGTTTAAACTTTTTGTACTTAGTAAATAGCCTGAATCTTTTATTTCTCCGTTTTTTAATAGCGAATATGGTAATCTACATGCTCCTGCACACATTCCTTTATTTGCACTTCTACCACCATTTAAAGCACTAAATAGACAATTGCCTGAATAGCATATGCATAATGCACCATATACAAAAACTTCTTTTTCGATATCAACATTTATACTTGTTATTTCTTCTAATGAAGATTCTCTGTCAAAAACAACTCTTGTACAGCCGATTTTTTTGTAAAAATTTATTCCCGATTCGTTATGATTATGTGCTTGTGTTGATACATGTATTTCTAAGTCTGGTATTATTTTTCTTGTTAAGGCTATTAAACCTGTGTCTTGCATAATAACAGCATCGACTCCGTTTGTATGAAGAAAATTAAGGTATTCTATTACTTCACTTATCTCATTATTATATATCATAGTATTAACAGTAACATATATTTTTACACCATATAAATGGCATAGCTTTATAGCTTCACACATTTCTTCTTGATCAAAGTTATTAGAGTATGCACGTGCACCAAATTTTTTACCACCTAGGTATACTGCATCTGCTCCATTATGTATTGCAGCATATAAACATTCTTTGTTTCCTACTGGTATTAATAATTCCACTTTTTTCATTTGTAAATCACCAAAAATATTATACAAAAAAAGTAGCTTATTGGCTACTTTCTTCTTCTAATTTTTTTATTTGTTCAGCTAGTTCTTGTTTATATCCAGGAACGTTATCTATAGCTGTTGATACTATTTCTAAATATGCTAGTTTTTTATATGTATCTGAATTTTCACTAACCTTTTTTACAACATCTTGATTATCTTTTTTATATGTAGATAGAAAAATTATATCTTCTGGATCTAAATCATAATCAGGAGTAACTCCAATTGCATAGAAATATTTTTTATCATTTTCTTCTTCAAGTTTCCCTAAATCGTGTATTAAAAGATATCTTCCACCGTTAGATAATGTTATAACCCTTTTTTCTTCCATCATATTGCTTTTCCTCCGTTTTTTATATCTTTAATTCCTTTTAACATTTCTTCCATTAGTTCTTCCATTATTAATAGTTGTTCTTTTTGTTGTTGTTTTAAATTGTTTAATTGAATCATAGTTGTTTGGTATTCAGGTGTACCAGGAACTAAATTTTGTAAGCTTAAATTTACAACTGCAATTCTTTTTTCAATTTCACGATACTGCTCAATATTTATACCAGCTTCTTCAAAGTAGTAATCAAATTCAGGAGGAATTACTGATTTTTGACTTTGAACAGGTGCAGGAGTTGATTCTGGAGTTGAGATTGGATTTTGTGGAGATTGTCTGCCAGGTTGTTGTGACTCTTGAGTGCTTGGTTGTGGTGTAGGTACAGGTGGCGTTTGTTGTCTTGTTGGTTGTTCTATTTCAGGTTCATCGTCATCTTTTTCTATTTTTGGTCCATATAGAAAACTATTTATTTTTTCTCTTAAGAAATTTATTGGTTTTCTTATTCCTTTAGCTATTGCTACTCCACCTAGAATTGCTCCACCTGTGACTAAAGCTGCTATTGGTGAAGAATATACTAGGAATCCTGCGCCACTTACTAATAGTGCACCTACTGCTCCTGTTTTTATTTTTTGCCAATTTGAACCACTTTTAAAGAAGTTAGCGAATGAAGTTAACCCAGCTCCTATCTTTTGTCCAAGTGGTGTTTTTTCGAGATCATCAGACTCTCTTACTGTTAATTCGTCATCGTCATTAATGCGATTATTTCTTCTTTGAGGTTGATTATTTGCTTGACTTTGTCCTCTATTTTGACCTGGCCATAATATTCTTAAATGTTCTTCACGAATGTAATCTAAATAGTATTCAGAATGAAAGTTTTCGTTTATTGAATTATTTATTTTGAAATCTATTTGTTCATGAGGATATGGTTCACGACCTATTCCGTTAGGATTTTGAGTTGGTTTAATATTATGATTATTATAGAAGTCAGAAAGATATTGTTCATATTGTTCTGGTGTTTCGCTCATTAACTTAGGTCTAGGAATATCATCTAATTCGCCATTTATATTTATTTGTTTATATTTTGACTTGAATTGATATATTTGAGCTGGTAATTCGATACCTAATAGTGCCTCAAATTTTTCAGCTTCTTCAGCAATTTTGCCAATATCTTCTTTTCTTATGTATAATTTGACTTTAGTCTGTGCATTATTCTCTTTAATGGTTACCCCAGGAATTTCGTAAGTTTCTTCTAATGCAAAAGTGTTAAATTCTAGGTAGCTTTTTAAATTGTTTATTGCATTATATTTATCTTGATCATCTTCTTTTATGAAAGCTGTATTGTTTCCACTTACATCAATGACATTTCCTGAAAGTTGCGATTCGATTTGACCACTTTCTAAAATTTTATCTCTTTGTTTATCTATATTTTCTAAGAATTTTTGATTTAGTTTTCTTCCTGTACTCATATTTTCACTTCCCTTTTTCTAAATTATTATAACATATTATTTTGTTTTTGATAAGCTTTTAGCCAATCATAGTCTTTGTTTGGCAATATTTTAGCAAATACTTGATTAGCTTCTTTTTTAAATGTAAGAGTTTTATCTTTTAATTTGATTAGACACTCTTTTCCTGTAGTTTTATAGTAGTTTACGTCACTTGTCTTTATAGCCATATAGACAACATTAAAATAGATAACATTTAGAAAAACATGAAAATATCCGTTAGCTACCCAAGTTAAATAACAAGCACCTTCATTTGTGTAAACTTTATCAAAACTATTACTTATTCCTAATGAATATTTTAATTCTTCAAATTTTTCAATACATTCAGGATTATTATTTATTTCTTTTATGTCGTCTTTTTCTTTTTTGTTTTTGTTTGCTGTTAATGAAAATATATTTTTTATACTTTTATTAATAAAGAAAATAAATATAATATTGGTTACGTTAATTATTTTTATGTAATCTTTTAAAAATGTTGAAAATCCTATAAGTGTACAAAGGCCTAGCAAACATATGATAAGATGATTAATATTTTGTGATATAAATTTAGAATTTCTTTGATTTTTTTTCTCTAATTTATGTTTTACTGTATGCATGTATATTTCAAAGTCATTTATGTAATTTTCTGGTGTGAAATTTTTTATGTTTTCTAGTCTTTTCTCTTTTATTATTTCATTTAATATTGGAAGTGAATCCAATTTTAAATATAATTCATC
>CAQRXS010000086.1 GCA_948874605.1 uncultured Bacilli bacterium
GACATCAAAATTTATTGTAAAGAAATTTGAACAAATTAAATTTAAATTTGTTGGGAATATTATTTTGACAGAAGATGAAGCAAATATTTCTTTAGGGGATAAAAAAGTAGAAGGATTAAATCAAAATAATTATGTAATAGGAGATAATGATAGATATATAAATAATGTTTCAGAATTATTAGTTAAACTTGATGATGATACTATTATTAAAATCTTAAATAATAAAGATTTAATAAAAGAAGTTGTTTTTTTACTACCGTTTTTAAATTTAATTGAAGAATTAGATGTAAATACTTTTATTCATATATTAGTTGATTATGGTAGAATTAAAGATAAAATTTTATGCGAGACAGGTATTTCTAAAACTGTAAATTTTATGCCAATTTTTTTAAAAAGAATTGCTGATTTAATATCTTTAGCTAATGCTTATAGTTCTATTGATGATATATCTTTATTTGCTTTGGGTAGAGATATTGTATCTGAAGTTGGGGAACATAATAGTTCTAAATATTTAGATTTCTTTTTACAAATGTTACAGAGACAAAATGGAAGCATTCCTCCAATTACTTTACAAACTTCAAATTATCATTTAGAATCTGGTATGTATTCTGATCCTAATAGGTTACTTATTGGTAAGAAGCCAAATAAAAATAGTTGTATAGATCTACTAAGAATGGCAGGATTTACAACCTATAATGAAGTATTGTTACAAAATTCTGGAGATGTAATATTAATAAGAAATTTAGAAATGAAACTTATTTCGAGAATTCTTCTTTTTCGAAGAGGGAATGTGATTCAAATGGTAACACAATCAGGAATTAACTATCCAATTGATTTGTATAAAAGTATTGCGGATCAAATTATTCAACAGGCCATTTCTAATCATGATAATATTGATTATGTATTCGTAAATAGTTTATCAAGTTCTTCTCAAATTGATGATTTTATTTGTGTAAATGATAAAAGATTTGTTTCTAAATTTCCTCATGCTGATTTTTTAGATTCTGCAATTTTGTTGAGTTCAAGCAAGAAAATACAAGATTTTGATGAAACAGGATTGGATTTTAACGTAAAACCCCTAACACTTTATAATAAACCTAGAAAAAAGATATCCTATCATCCTACTGAAACAGAAATTACTAGGTTATGTGCTCTCAAGATAATTATGGAACAAAATCTAGAGCTTAAAGAAACGATGTCACGTAATTTTGAACCTTTTCTTGCTAGAAATTATAGACAAGTAGTATGTGGAGAAGATTGGTATCTAGCAGTCAAAAAAGATGGAACAGTAGAAGAAGTGGTTTTACCCATAAATGATACTAGAATACTAGAAGAAATAGAAAAGACAAAAGTAACTTTAGGAATAAATTTCAAAAAGGAAGAAATTTCTTTTGAGAGAGAAAGCCAAGGTTTAAAACATTAAAATAATAAGCGTTTAAAATATATGTAGATTTTAATAAAATAGAAAGGATTAATCGACGATAGAATTAGTTAATAATTTCTATTGGGATTGGTTATAGATGGAATATGAAATTAATAGGTAAAATAGATACTTACAATGGCAGATATGGAACGATTGTGACACAAGATAATCAAGTAGTTGATTTTGATTATAAAGATATATCTTTTGACCAAAATATTAACATCGGAGATATCGTAGAATTTAGATTAGAAGTAAAATCATTTCATGTAAAAATAGCTAGAAATATAAATCTTTTATCTAATGAACAATCAAAAAAATAACAATTTATGTAGTAGTGTAAGCAAAGATCAGATTTTATGTAAATTTTTATTGCAACACATTTGTAAATAATTTAGAATAAAGGTATAAAAAGATTTTGATTTTTTATGATAGACTTAATGAATGCTAAAAAAATTGAAAAGGAGTATATTTTATGAATGAAAATCAAAGGAGAATTGCAATTTTTACAGATGCTCATGCGCTTTTGGAGCCAACGAAAGCTGCTTTAGAAGATATGCGCCAAAAAGGAATTACTGAAATATATTCTTTGGGTGATAATGTTGGGGTGGGACCTAATCCAGATGAAGTAATAGATTTACTTGAAGAATATTCGGTAAAATCAATATCTGGAAATGCTGAAGAATATGTGAGACTTGGAATCGAACCTTTTTCTTGCTATTTTAATGCACTTAAAACACAAAGCCAATTATGGACATTATCAAAATTAAATGAACATCAGAAAGGACTTATTTCATTATATCCTCGTTCTATTGAATTATTGATTGGAGGAAAAAAGGTTGCATTATGTCACTTTGCGAATGATGTACGATTTGATTATATAGAAAATAGTACGTTTTCATATCAATCTAAGTTTGCAGCTGGAATACCTGCTTATCAACAATTTTTATATACGAATAGTGAAGAACAATTAAATAAAATGTCTATGATTTTATCAAAATATGGAAAAGATAATCCAATAATGAGAGGTTATTTATCAGCAACAGATAATCCTTTGTTTGCTGGCAAAAGAGTTGACTTCTTTGATGCAGTTATTCAAGGACATGTTCATTGGAAAATTTATGAATCAAGTAATTCAACAAATTATTATGCTATTAGGGCAGTTGGAATGGCTTATGGAAAAGATCCAATAGATACAGCTTCTTATGTTATATTAAATGAAAAAACAGATGGATTCGATTTAGAAGAGGTTCTTGTTAAATTTGATCGAGAAAAGATGGAGTACAGTATATTAAATAGTAACTTGCCAGATTCTCAAATTTATAAATTTGTAGGATTAGAGAAACGTAGATAATTTGTTAGTATTTTTGTTTAATTGCATTCTTAGTGAGCCTTCGATAGGCATTTCTTGTGTAATAGTATGAATCATAAAATATCATCCTTAGGGTGATTTCTTTGTATACAACAAAAAATCAATCATATTTCAGATTGACTTAATCAATAACGTCACTTTGTGCGACGATTTTACCTTTTGGAGCGAATCTCATGCAAGTTATGATTCGATAAATGATTATACTATATTTTGAATATAATTAGATTCGCCAAGCTTTTAAAATAGAGTTTAAAGTTTTCGTCTTTGCAAAATATTTGATAAGGCACTTTCTTCGCTATAATCAGCAATACAATAGAAATCAATTATTCCATTTTTATTTAGCATTCGATAAATATTAGCATTATAATCATTTAAGTCATCATTTTCACTCGGCTGATGAACAAAGATTGCTTTACCTCCATTCTCATGTACGAATTGAAACGCTGGAGCATCAGAATACCCATCACCTATATAATATACATTCCTACAATCATTTTCTTTTCTATTATTCTTCTTAAGAATGTCTTTAATTGCTAATATTTTTTTATCATCTGTCATTATTTCTCCAATTCCTACAATCATCCCATTTCTATCATGCTTAACAGTAGTGCCATAAATTTCCTCAAAATACTTTGCTATATTAATACTCTCTAAAAATTGTTTTATGCCTCCTGAAACTATATAATCTTTTGCGATAGATTCTTCAAAAAAAGTATTTACTTTTGGATTGTATTCAATATATTTTTCTCCTTCCATAAGTTCTTCATATGTAATAGATTCATTATGAGTTACCAATAAATCATTAAAAAAGCCAAAAAAAGTTTCAAGATGATTTCCATAATGCATGTTTCTATATTGAGCAAGTGCTTTTTCTAATTCCCCATTTCTTCTTTCGCCAACATAGCCAAATTTCTTAATCCACACCCAAAACTTTGGCCAAGTCTCCGTAGTTAGCGTCCCATCAAAATCAAAAATGTTTATTGGGTCTATGTTCATAAAATTCACCTCTCGTCTTATTGTATATTAGCATTTCAATAATTACAATCATATTTTTATGAGAAAAAGTTCATGTGAAAGTCTAGTTCATAGTAAGTAGTTTTCTAAATCCGATATTTGTATTTTATTTGTCAGATTTCCAATATAAATATTATAAGAATAATTAAATACAAGAAATGTAATACCTTTGATGATAACTCTATGAGGTTCTATAAAGTGTAAATTAGATTTATCAATCTTTCTAATACTGCCATTAATAAATGTAGGCTTAGCCTTATTAAATTGACAGATAAACTCTAATTTCTTTCTTAATGAGTTTTCCATAGGTATCTCTTGTTTAATAATATGAATCATAAACACCATCCTTCCTTTAGGATGATTTCTTAGTAAATCACAAAAAAACCAATCTTTCGATTGATTTCTATATATCAATGTCCGAAAAGTTCGAACAGATTCGTCAATGGAGCGAATCACATACAAGTTACGAACTTAGTTCTCTTCCTATAAATATTATAAATGAATTTTAATGGGAGTACAGAAAAAAACATATTTTAATCCATATAATTATAAAACAGACTTGTGGAGTGCTTATGAGTGGAGTAAGACTTCTCAGTTCAATTATTTTAAGGCAGAATAATGATAGTGGCATTGATTAAATTAAGTATAGGAATAATATTTCTATATTTAAAAATTAAAAAGGTTATTTCTAGTTTTAAGAAATAACCTTAATACATATAAAAAATATATTGGGAATATAGATTATTTTTCTATTAAATGATATAGTATTCTCACAGATAAATAGTAATTTTTCGAGTGAAAAGGAGAATTTAAAAATGGTACATTTAGTATATTGTGATGATAAATCAAAAGAGTTATCAAAAATTTTAGATGGTAGCAAAACAATGATTTAAGAGGTGCAGCAGGAAGAAAAATACCACATAGTAGAGTATTTAAAGATGAAAT
>CAQRXS010000087.1 GCA_948874605.1 uncultured Bacilli bacterium
TGTCAGCTATTATTTCTGTCAAAATTCCAGAAAACTTATTACAATTTGAAGGACAAACAAAAGGAAAATTAGGTACACCAGAAGCAAGAAGTGCTGTAGAGAGTGTAACCTATGAAAATCTTAAATTCTTTTTAGAAGAAAACAAAGAAATTGCTTTGTCAATTATTGAAAAAGCACAAAAAAGCAAGTTAGCTCGTGAAGCTGCTAGAAAAGCAAGAGAACAAATCAGAAAAGGAACAGGAAAAAATAATAAAGAAAGAGTATTATCAGAAAAACTTGCGAAAGCTACAGGAAAAAATTATGCAAAAAATGAACTTTTCTTAGTAGAGGGAGATTCAGCTGGAGGTTCTGCTAAACCATGTCGAAATCGTGAAACTCAAGCAGTATTACCATTACGAGGTAAAGTTTTAAATTGTGAAAAAGCAAGTGAAAGAGAAATAGAAGCCAATGCTGAATTGCGTCAAATTGAATACGCAATTGGGGCAGGACTTGGAGCTAATTTTGATTATACGGAAAGTAACTACGGCAAAGTTATTATTATGACCGATGCCGATGTAGATGGGTCCCATATTCAAATCCTTTTAATTACTTTTTTCTATCGTTTCATGCGTCCCTTAATCGAACAAGGAATGCTATATATCGCAACTCCTCCTTTGTATTCCATTGAAACCAAAAACGGAAAAGAATACATTGCAACCGAAGAAGATTGGGAAGAAAGAAAAAAAACATTAAAAGGAAATGCCAAAGTGCAACGTTTCAAAGGATTAGGAGAAATGAATGGCGAAGAACTGTATGAAACAACTATGAATCCAGCAACAAGAAGATTAATTCGGGTGACTTTGAGTGATGCTGCCATAGCAGAAAAGAGAATTCATGTTTTAATGGGCGATGAAGTAGCACCTCGAAAAGAATGGATTAATGAAAATGTAGACTTTACATTAGAAGATGATTTTAGGAAGTGATAAAATGGCAAAAAAAACAAGCGAAAAATCAATTGTTGAAAAAATATTTGATTACAGTCTAGAAGAAATCATGGAAACTGGCTTTGGAAGATACTCTAAAGAAATCATCCAAGAAAGAGCTCTTCCAGATGTAAGAGATGGTTTAAAACCTGTTCAGCGGCGTATTTTATATGCTATGTATACTTCACATTTTACTTATGATAAACCTCATAGAAAATCAGCGAAAGCTGTTGGAGACATCATGGGGAATTTCCACCCACACGGAGATTCCTCTATATACGATGCCATGATTCGTTTGAGTCAAGCTTGGAAAATGCGTGAAATATTTATAGATGTCCATGGAAATAATGGTTCCATTGATGGCGATGGTCCAGCTGCAATGCGTTATACGGAGTCAAGATTATCGAAAATTGCTACAGAAATGCTAAAGGCAATTGAAAAAAATACAGTAGAGATGGCCTGGAACTTTGATGATTCAACAAAAGAGCCAACCGTTTTACCCGCTGCTTTTCCAAATCTGCTCGTAAATGGTTCTACAGGAATATCAGCTGGATATGCAACAAATATTCCAACGCATAATTTAAGCGAAGTAATTGATGCGACAATTAAAAGAATTGAATCTCCAAATTGCCGATTAGAGACTATCATGGAAATCATGCCGGGACCAGACTTTCCAACTGGTGGAGTGATTGAAGGAAAAGCAGGACTCATAGAAGCCTACACAAAAGGAAAAGGTAAAGTTGTTTTAAAAGCCAAGACAGAAATTGTAAAAAATGGTTCGAAACAACAAATTATTGTGCATTCCATTCCATATGAAGTTCTAAAAGAACAATTAATCAAGAAAATTATCGATATTAAATTAGACAAAAAGATTGAAGGAATTAATGATGTTATTGATGAATCAGACAATAAAAATTTAGCACGTATAATCATTGACCTAAAAAAAGAAGCCAATGCAGAATTAGTTTTAAATTACTTACTTAAAAATACAGATTTACAAGTAAACTATAATTTCAATATGGTCGCAATCGTAAATCGTCGTCCCCGTCTTGTAGGTATATTAGAAATATTAGATGCCTTTATCACCCACCAAAGAGACGTAATTACAAGAAGAACAAAATTTGATTTAGATCATGCCAAATCCCAATATCATATTTTAGAAGGATTAGTAAAAGCAATAAGCATATTAGATGAAGTAATAAAAGTAATTCGTGCTAGTAAAAATAAAGCAAATGCAATTGAAAACTTAGTAAAAGAATTTGATTTTACGGATAGTCAAGCAAAAGCAATTGTTGAATTACAATTATACCGTTTAACAAACACGGATATCGTAGAAATTGAGAGTGAAATGGAACGACTTCGTAAAAATATGTACTTATGGGAACAAATTTTAAATAACGAAGAAGCGTTAAAACATGTTATGAAGCAGGAATTGAAAGTAATAAAAAAAGAGTACGGAAATCCAAGAAGAACAGAAATTAAAGACGAAGTAACAGAGATTAAAATTGATATGAAGAGTATGATTCCAAAAGAAAGAGTCGTAGTAGTAATTACTAATGAAGGATATATTAAAAGAGTTAGTAATAAATCATTCCAAGCAAATACTGAAGAGCCTACCATGAAACCAGGAGATTATATTACAAATCTTTTCGATGTTACAACACAGGATCACTTGACGATTTTTACAAATTTAGGAAACTACATTTTTTTACCAGTTCATAAAATTCCAGACACAAAATGGAAAGATTTAGGCAAACATATTAACAATATTGTTACTTTGCAGCCTGAAGAAAAAGTAATAGCGTCCTTTATTTATGATGCCAAAGAAGAATTAGTAACTTCGACGAAAAACGGTATGATAAAACGTACGAAAATGCAAGATTATGAAGTATCGCGTACTTCAAAAGCTATGAGTGCTATGAAGTTAAAAGAAAATGACGAAGTTGTATCAGTATGCTTAGCCAAAAAAGATATTTTAATGGTTACAAAAAATGGTTACTATTGTAAATTTCAAAAAATAGAAGTTCCTGTTGTGGGTGTTCGCGGTTCTGGTGTCAAAGGAATAGCCTTAAAAGAAGATGAAGTAGTGGAAACGCTAAGTATCGAAGATGCTGAATATATCACATTATTTACAAACCAAAATACAGCTAAGAGAATTAAATTAAGTGAAATAGAGGAAACTGGCAGAGCTAAACGTGGAGGCTCATTAATAAAAAAAGTAAAAAGTGTAAATTATGAAATTTTAAGTGTGATAGAATCCAGTGCTAAAACAGAAATTACATATATAACCGAAGAAAACAAAGTAGAAATTAAAAACAGCGAAATTCCAATTATGGACTTAGCAAGCACAGGATCTACAATTACCAAAAAACAAATTTTAAATGCTATAAGTTCTGTTGTTTTAAAGTCTTTAGGAGAAACTAGAAAAGAAGAAGAAAATACGTCCAAAGAAGAAAACATCCAATTTACTTTCGAAGATTTTAAACTTTAGAAAAAATTAAAAATAAATAGGTCATCTATTACATAAACTGTAGTAGGTGATTTTTTCATGAACAAAAAAGAACAATTCAAAAATTTTGCAAGATTACATCCAGAACTTGTCACATACATTAAAAATGGTGACATGTCTTGGCAAAGATTTTATGAAATATATGATATCTATGGCGAAGAAGAAAGTGCATGGAGTAGTTATTTTAATACAACAACAGCAGCTAATACAACCAGTGCAACAGATGCCGTTGGGGTAATTACGGATAAAATCAAAAATATTGATATGTCTTCTATTCAAGAACATATTAAAACAGCTCAGAAAGCTTTAAATTTAGTGAGTGAACTAACTGGAAAAACTGAAACTACATCCCCTCTAACAGCCACTATTCCAAAAGTACCAAGACCAATAAATCAATTTTTTGAGGATTAAAATATGGAATTAGAATTACAAAAAAAAATACTAGATACGCCTAAAATGTATCAATATTTAAAAGAAAACTCTCTATGGATAAAATATTTAAATCGTAATCCAGAGTTATATAAAGAATTTCAAGAAAAAATGAAAGAGCTTTATCACGAACGGGCTACGGATAAATTAAGTGATGCAATTGATAATATTGATTTAATTAGTAGTGTGCTATCTTCCTTAAAATAATTGACATTTCCCACCAACTATAATAAAATAAACACTCATAAAGGTGGGGGTTTTATGAAGAATGTAAGGATTCAGTATTTAATTGGTAAGTCTTCATATACAAATGAATATCCAATTCAAAATAATTGGGAATTGTTGCAGAAACAGTTTTCCCTAGCAATTCCACTTATAACGGGAGTAAACATTCGTTATAAAAAAAATAAAAAAGATTATTTGCAAAAAATTTATGTAGGTAAAGAAATTTCCTTAAAAGAACATAGTAATTTAGATTCTATTTTAAACAAATATGAAATGGATATGGAAAATCTTGCAGATATCGCAGTATTAGGCTATGATCGAGCATGTTTATTAAACTTTAAAAAATATGACCAAGTATTAGTTGGTGTAGAGAATAATACAATTATTGTTCCAGATTATTATGCTTTAAAAAAAATAATATATCAAATTCAATGTCTCCAGTAAATTCCCACTTTCCTCTTGACGTGAGGCTGCTGAAAAAGTAAAATTTTTTTTCATATTTTTTCAAAAAATAAACAAA
>CAQRXS010000088.1 GCA_948874605.1 uncultured Bacilli bacterium
TATACCAAGACGACTAGCACCAGCGTGTCCAGCATATCCTCCACCTTTAACCGTAACCTTACTATCAAAACGATTCTCATTATTTGTAAGAGTAAGAGGTTGTTTTAAATCTAATACTAAAATAGCATCAGGCATATATTCATTAACATCTACTCCATTAATAGTAATGTTTCCAGTTCCACTTGTAAGTGTTACTTGAGCAGCAGCACGTTTTCTACGTCCAGTTGCACTCCAACTTTGTTTTGCCATAAATAATACCCTCCTAATCTACTTTCATTTCTATTGGTTTTTGAGCTGCATGTTTATGATTTTCATCACGATAAACAAATAACTTCTTTCCCATAGCTCTACCAAGACGTCCATGTGGTAACATACCCTTGATAGCTCTTTCCATCATTTCTTCTGGATAATTTTGAATCATTGTTTTGGCATTACGTTCTCTAAGTCCTCCTGGATATCCTGAATGATTGTAATACATTTTGTCATTCAACTTGTTACCAGTTAATTGAACTTTATCTGCATTAACAATAATAACATAGTCTCCGCAATCTACATAAGGTGTATAAGTTGGTTTATGTTTTCCACGTAATATAGTAGCAGCCTTAGTTGCAACACGTCCTAAACTCTTTCCAGTCGCGTCAATAACATACCATTTTCTTTCAATATTTTCTTTTTTTTGTAAAAATGTACTCATACTATTTTTTCCTTTCATCTTTCTCTTTCAAGACTCACTTTCCCACGGCTCATCTTTAATCAAGACAAATAAAATGTACCAACTAAAATTATATGCGATTACCCCCTACTTGTCAAACAAAAAAGAACGCTTTTTAGGAAAAAGACAATAATTTTGCTACATATTAAGAAAATTCTTCGAATAATACTGTATTTTATATAAATATAACCCTTGTGCTGGAACAACAGTAAAACGAATCTTTTCATTTGGTTTATCTAATGCATACCTTACTTCATCGATACTTCTTTTTCCACATCCAACATCCAAAAGAGCTCCAACCAAACTTCGCACCATATAACGATAAAAGCTTTTTCCAGTCACTTCAAAAATGATAAAATCAGCTTCTCGAGTAATTAAAATAGAATCGATTCGACTTGTATAGTCCACCCTTTCACCAGATACAAAATTATGAAAATCATGAATTCCTAAAAAAACATTAGAACAAGTATACATTTTTTCAAGAGAAAATTCTTTTTGTAAGCAATAAGCATAAGAAACAAAGAAAGGATTCTTCTCACCCACATAAACTTTGTACAGATAAGTTTTCTGCCTTACAGAATGACGAGCATGAAAACTGTTATCAACAATGCGAATAGAACTTACACTGATGGAATCTGGTAGCATTCGGTTCATAACATACCTAAGTTTTTCCAAAGAAATTTCCCGCTTTAATTCAAAATGAATACATTGATCTAATGCGTGAACTTTAGCGTCGGTTCTCCCAGCACCCTTTACAAATACTTCCTTATTTTCTATTTTACTTAAAACACATTCCAAAATATTTTGAACACCACGCCCATTATTTAGCCGTTGAAATCCTTCAAACTTACTTCCATCATAACTTATTCTTGCTAAATACTTCATGATACACCTCGATAAATAGATTTCAAAGTCTCATTAAATGTAATATCATGATCCACCTGATGACCACATGATTCAAAATACTTTACTAATTCTACCGTATAAGGCATATCTACATATTGATAAATTTCATCATCATAAAAATCGCTTATCAACTTATATTTATCCTTGTCTGTAAATAAATAAAATTGCTTTACTGTTTCACATACAAAATTCATATCATTTTCAATTAAAATAATAGAAATCCCTTGTTTTGTCATCAAATTTCGAAAAAAACGTTTAAAGTATTCTTTTTCACTATAAATAAGACCTTCAAAAAAATGTTCACATACAATGATTTGCGATTGAGCAAGAATAACTTCTGCAAGTTGCAACCTCTTCATTTCCGATTTAGTAAGATTGGCAACCTCTACATTGCATAAACTAGATTTCAACTTAACTAAAGAAAGTGCTTTTAAAATACGCTCATGAGAGCAACTACATTTACTAGCTAAATAATCATAAACAAAAGCATTATCTTGTAAAAAAATATCTCTAACATACCCGATCTCACGATTACTCTTATAAGCACGTTTTATCTTAGGATAATTTACAAGAACTGAAAAAGAGAGTTTATTCACGAATTGAGTTATTTTAACTGCCATAATGCTGCCTCCAAATCCTCTTTGTTCATATATATTTCTTGAACTAAACCATAATATCCTAATTGAATAGACATATTAATATAAAATGGTAAAGAAAAACCAAGTAACTTCATCAATTTTTCTTCTTTTAAAACCATTTGCTTTTCACCTTCAATTGCAATCTGATTATTTTTTAAAACATATAGATAGTCAAAGAAAACCACTCGTTCTATATTACTAGTCACAGAAAAGAAAAAAATATTATGTTCCCGCAAAAATTCACAAAGAAAAGAAAAATCTTTTTGATTAAATGGCAAATCATCCGAAAAGAAAACCATTGGTTTTGTCAAAAGTTTCGCGATAATCATACATTTCATTTCTAAAAATTGGCCATTAGAAAAAAATTGATTACAAAAAAACTGAAAATCTTCATTCAGATTGAAATAATCAATCTCTTCTTTCCAATCGAAAACACTTTTTCGTTCGCCAAAATAAAATTCTACAAAAGAATACTTCGAAAAAATTTCTTTCAAATTTTGAAGCAATAAGCTTTTTCCAGAACCACTTTCTCCTAACACACATATAAATTTATCAAATACACAAGAGAAATGATTTATAATAACTTTATCTTCAACTTTAACATTTATATCTTCAATATTTAAAATACCTCTCATATGAACCACTACTAATAGTTTAAAAGAAAAAGAAAAAAAAAGAAAGAGAAAATTTCAAATTCTTTTATTTTAATCTTCTGGCAATTTAATAATAAACTCCCCAGGTAAGGAATACATGTATTTTTCTCTAGCATAACGCGCAACATAATCCGTATCATGCAATTTTGTAACCTCACTAGTTAAACTTTCTTCTTCTTCTAACAACCCAGAATAATAAGTATTTAAACTAGCAATTTCTTGTTTATTTTCAGATATAGCCAACCAATCTTTAAAAATAGAAGCCACTGAAAAACCTACAACTCCTAAAAATACAAAAGAGAGTACAAAAAACCTTTTTTTTGCTTTGGAAGATACTTTATTTTTCACCTAAGTCACCCGCTTATTTTCAAAAAATATTATATCATCGCCGAAATATTTTATCAACACACTTTGTCAAAAAGCTACATAACTTGACACGCTTTTGTAAATAGCCATAAAGGAAAAAGCCTAAAAATACAAAAAACAAAAAATAAATATGCAAGACTCCCCCATTTAAATAATAAAGAAGCAAAAGATAAAACAAGACTCCGTCAAGAAGAAACAAAAAAGTACTAACATATTTTAAAAGAATTGGATACTTATCACTTACTTTAAAATGAAACCTAGCACATAAATGAAAGAAAAAGCCAAAAACAAATGAAATGAAAAAAGAAAGTAATTGTAATGTTTCTTCCATTATTTAAACAACTTAGCCATAAAACTTTCTGTTGTAACTTTTTTATTGGCATTCTCTAAATATTGATAACTATTTATTTTTCCTTTTATTCGCACATTTCCATCATGAGTATCTAATTTTAAAATTTCTAAATTACTTCCTTTTAATAACAACACACCCATAGTTGTCTCCATCAAGAATTCTTCATGGTCAAAACTCGTTATTTTCTTAACTCCAGATAAATGAATCTCTCTTCGATCAATAATTTTAACTTCATGATTACTCGGTATTAAATCAATACTTGCTTGTTCCATAAAATCACCCATTAAAAATATATGCCAAACTAAAAAAAATATGAGCAAAGCCCTATTTTTTACTAAATCTTTTCGTTAAAGATTGAAAAGTATTATTAAAACTTGAATTAGAATAAATATTATATGCATATTGTTCTACTTCTGAAATATCATGAAAGCCATAACAGTGCTTGTCACTTCTTAAACGGCGTCCTACAAGACTTCTTAGAAAAAATAGTTTGAACCTCAAATCACTATCTGGAACTCTAAGAAGATAAGGATAAACAGAATTACCAATTAAGAAACTAATAGGCATTTTGTTATCTGCCTGTTCCTCATTTAATTTTTGAAGAACTAATTCCATAACCTCAAATGCTTTAACATCAAAAGAAAGTATTTTAGAATAACTAAAAAAATAACAAATATCTTTTACAATTGGTTCTTGTCCTATAACTTGTATAGCTGGACAATGCTCTTGAGAAAAATATTGCACCAAAACATGTGGATAAGATTCTCTAAAATAATGCCATAGTCCATATAAAATTCGAACAACATCCTTCGAAATACCAAAATTCATATAATAATATCCATCATGATAATCAAAGCAAAAAGGAATATTTTTGACCTTACAAATACGATTTAATCTTTCAATTTCTTGCATACAAACCTTGTATGATATATATAGTCAGTTACAAGAGAGATTTTGTATTTTATACTG
>CAQRXS010000089.1 GCA_948874605.1 uncultured Bacilli bacterium
AAGCGGTAAGACATCTTTATCCAGATGCAAAGTTTTGGGTTGGACCAGTAATTGAAGAAGGCTTTTATTATGATATGGATTTAGGAGAAAATACTTTAACGGAAGGTGATTTAGAGAAAATTTCTAAAGAGATGAAGAAACTTGTTAAAGACGGGAAAAGAATTGTAAGACATGAAATAGAGAAAAGTGAAGCTTTAGAAATGTTTTCGAATGATCCTTATAAAATCGATTTAATAAAAGAAATGCCAGAGAATGAAGTCATAACTTGTTATACGCAAGGAGACTTTACTGACTTATGCCGTGGACCTCATGTGGAGACTGTAAAAGAGTGTAAGTATTTCAAACTTTTGAAATTCAGTGGTTCTTATTATAAAGGGGATTCTAAAAACAAAGCTATGCAAAGAATCTATGGTGTATGTTTTAGAACCGAAGAAGAATTAGAACAGCATTTGCAAGAATTAGAAGAACGAAAAATGAGAGATCATCGTAAAATTGGCCGTGAACAAGAGCTTTTCATGAGTCATGAGTTAGTTGGTGCAGGAATGCCTTTATGGCTACCGAATGGTGCGAGAATAAGAAAAGCTTTAGAAAATTATATTTATGAAAAAGAGGCGAATCTTGGTTATGATCATGTGTATACGCCTTGTGTTGGTACAGTGAATTTATATAAGACTTCTGGACACTGGGATCATTATCAAGAGAACATGTTTCCAATGATGAAAGTTGATGAAGAAGAGTTTGTTTTGCGTCCGATGAATTGCCCTCATCATATGCTTGTATACAAAAATAAACTTCATTCTTATCGAGATTTACCAATTCGTATTGGTGAGTTTGCAACGGATTTTCGTTATGAAGCTAGCGGTGCAGTAAAAGGACTTGAAAGAGTAAGATGTATGTGCCAAAATGATGCGCATCTATTCGTAACTCCAGAGCAAATTGGAGAAGAATTTAAACGTGTAGTCAGTTTAATTTTAGATGTTTACAAAGATTTTGGAATTAAGGATTATAAATTCCGATTATCTTTAAGAGATAAGAATGATAAAGAAAAATATTTTGATGATGATGAAATGTGGAATAATGCTGAAAATAAGTTACGCGAAGTATTAAACGACCTTGGTGTAGAATACTTTGAAGCAATTGGAGAAGCGGCTTTCTACGGCCCTAAATTAGATGTTGAGGTACGTCCTGCTGTTGGACCTGATGTAACATTATCAACTTGTCAATTAGACTTTTTACTTCCAAGAAGATTTGATTTATCTTATATTGATTCTAATGGAGAGAAACAAACACCAGTAGTTTTACACCGAGCAATATTTGGAACATTTGATCGTTTTACCGCTTTTATTATCGAAGAGACAAAAGGTGCATTCCCACTTTGGCTTGCACCAGTACAAGTAAATGTTATTCCAGTTAATCTTGATTATCATTTAGAATATGCGAAAGAAATTTATGAACTATTAGTAGAAAATAAAATACGAGTAGGTATAGATGATCGAAATGAAAAATTAGGTTATCGAATGAGGGAAGCTGTTATGAAAAAAATTCCTATCACACTTATTCTTGGTCAAAATGAAGTAAATGATAAGTCTATTTCTTATCGGATATACGGAAGTGATGAGACAATAACTGTTTCACAAAGTGAATTCTTAAAATATGTAAAAGAAAGATTGGATAAGAAGAATTAAAGGTTTAAAGTTTTATTTGAAGAGAGAAGATACTTTATATAATTAAACAACAAAGTTGATACAAAAAGAAGTTCTTTTCTTTTTTTTATTCAAAACAGTTGACTTTAGGGAGGATGTCCGAAAATTGCATAAAAAGTAAAAAGAGATGAAAAGTATTATGTAACAAATTTCAATTTTATAGAACTAAATAGCAAAAGAATATTTAACATAAAAACTTGCTATTAAAGATCATTAGTTTTTAGTAGATTTGCAGAGTTTGTAAATAAATCTGGCTCTTTACCTAGTCAATTGAAAAAAATTAATTTTTTCCTTAACTCAAGTGCAAATACGGTAAGAATTAAACTTTTTCCACGAATATATTTGAAATTACTGACTGGGAACAATTTAGCATTTTTGCAATTTTAAACATTACATTTGTTGTTTTTGCTTGACTATGTGCTATTTTTTAGAGAGTTAGTATTTATATAATCACATAAGTGAGCTTAGAATACGCGGAACAAGCAAAATTTTGATTTACAATTATATTTAAATTTAAAGGAGTTAAAATATGAAGAAAGAAATTGGAAATTTTATTAAAGCCAATAGAGAAGTTAAAGGTTGGAGCCAAGAACTTCTAGCTGATAAAATATATTGTGCAAGAACAAAAATAAATAAAATTGAAAACGGAAATCAATACCCAAATATTGATGATTTAATTTCCTTGAGTGAGGCTTTAGAAGTATCTATAGAAGAAATCATTTCGGGCGAAAAAAAGACCAATAAAAACCAAGGAAAATTAAATAATAATTTAATAGAATTTTTAATTACTAATAATTCTAAATTTAAAAAAGCTAAAATCCTGTTTATAATTAGTTTCATTTTATTTATTTTTATGACAATGCTGTATTTTTTTCAAAATTATAATAGTATTAGAGCTTATAAAGTATATGGTGAATCAGAAAAACATTCTATCACTAATGGATTATTAATGTTGTCGAAAGAAAAAATATATTTTGATTTAGGAACTGTTACACCACCCGTAGATGAATTAGAAATATTATGTGAAAAAGATAATGAGTTAATCAGTGTTTACAAAGGATCACCAGACAATATTTTAAATGATGGATATGGGTATAATAGTATAATAAATTATGAAAAATTTATTGTTGGTAATCAAAATCTTTATATTAAAATAGGTAATGAACAAATAAAATTAAATTTTATAGAAGATTTTAAAAATGACAACTTTTGGTACAAGACGATAGATAATATCGGAAAAGAATATGAAAATATTCCAAATGTAAAAATTCCTGAAAAGATAGAAAAAAATTTTGTCTGCTCTAATAATTTTTGCATTTTAAATAATGAAAATGAAACAATTACATATAGCAATAACATTTTGGTAGTGACGCGCAAAGAGACAAATACGATTTATGATATTTCAAGTAAAGTTTTTACTTATGAAGAAAATATTGGGATGGACAATGAAGTTAGATTTACCTTAGAAAATGAGAATTTATTTTGTTTAAGTGGGAACTGTAGTAAGGCTAAAAAAATATTTTCTAACTTCATAGATGATTATATAAATAAATATTTAAACTGAAAAGTTTTATTTTAGAACATAGATATAATGTTACTGTTCTAAAATAGAACTTTATTTATTTTGGTGAATATATGTATATTAGTAACAAGAAAGGAGGAAAAAAATGCAAAAAAAGAAATTGTTTTTAATATTATTAATGGGTATATTTTCTTTTAATGTGAAAGTTAATGCTGGAGAAATTTTCTATCAAAATGAAAATGGTGTGATTTTAACTGAAAATGAATATAACTTTTTTTCTGAAATGTATTGGAAGGGTTATCAAGAATTTTTAACGCAAGAAGATTTTATTGAACTAAAGAAATTAAATATTTTTGAACAGCAGATTGAAAAGAAGGAATGGTTAGATGCTCCTATAAGTAGAAATAATACTGTAACAAGTAATCTAAGACAACTTACAATATCCAAAGCATGTTCGCAAGAATGCGTTCTAACTTTAGTTACTTCTTGGATTGGAAGTCCATTTATTAAAAGTTATGATGTAGTTGGTGCTAGAATTGCAAATTCTAGTTTAACCTCTGTAAGGAGTGCTTTAGTAAGTGGAACAAATTATGGTAAAAGTTATTCTAATTCACAGACATTTAATAATGGTTTTGGCTATTCAATTCTTTTGCCTAATGTTTCGAATTTAAAAATCACATTAACATTTACTACCACAAAAGGTGGAACAGCCTATGGAAGTTATCAGCATGCTAATACTAATACGTCAGAACTGATAAGTAAGCAATATACAATCGGTGCTGGTGAATATGGAAATGTATTCCATTTTAATGGAAATGCACGAACAGTTTATGATAATGCACCAGGTGTTGATATTAGTTTAAATTAACTAAAAGAGGTATATGAAAATGGTTAAATATGATTTTGGGAAATATTTAGCTTATTTGAGGAAAAAAAATGGTTTATCACAGGAAAAATTAGGAGAAAAATTGGGAATTAGTGGAAAGTCAATTTCAAAATGGGAACGTGGTCTTACTTTTCCTAACATAAAAATAATATATCAAATAAGTGGAATTTTTCATGTTACGTGTGATGAAATTTTAGAAAAGATATGTCCGTAGAAAAATTGCAAAAAAAATCAGATATTTTCAAAATTAGAAATTCTGATTTTTTTACTCATTTTTGCAAAAAAGTCAAATTGTAAAAAAATACAATTTTTTCATATTTTTAATAAATTAGTTGTTATAGAAAAAAATTCGCCCGTTAGGTGGTGGTATTTAAAACAAAAAATTGTTAATCTTTAATTAGAAAGAGAGAAAGATAAGGAGCAGGACAAAAACATGAAAAAAATAAAGAAAGACTAATGAGGCTAGTAAACAAAA
>CAQRXS010000090.1 GCA_948874605.1 uncultured Bacilli bacterium
TAAAATTGCGGAAATATTAATGCCTATTTCTATTATTTTATTTCTTTTTAGTTTTTTTGGGCTACTACAACATTTCAAACTGGAATATTTTAAACCACTTATTACTACTAAGCCATTAACACTTCTACAAGGTACACTTTACTTTGCGGCCTATTCCTCTTCTTCCTTCTTTCTATTACTCAATGTTCCTATGGAAAAAAACAAATTAGCGGCTAAATATACATTTTCAACGATTACCGTAGTTCTTCTCTGTGTATTTATTATAGGTGTTTTAGGTCCGAATTTAATTCAAATTTACCGTTATCCAGAATATATGATGTTAAAAAAAATAAAAATTTTTAATTTTATCGAAAAAGTAGAAAACATCTTATCTATTTCTTGGCTTTTTGATTTATTTATGGCTATGAGTATTGCAGGAGAGAACATCAAAGAATGTCTTCCAAGAAAGAAAAACAATCTAATATTTATTGGCTGTTTAATTCTTCTATATATAGGCGCGATTGTTAGTGGTATCTTCTATAGAGAAGAATTAATGTTATATCATATTCTCCCAATAGTGTTAGGAAGCTTTGAAATTATATTTCTACTACTTCTCGTGTTACTTCCGAAAAAAAGGAAAAAAGAAAAACTCTAGTTTATCTAGAATTTTTTTTGTGAAAATCAAACAAATAATCATAAAGAAAGAGAAATACAATCCCTACGATTAATACAAAAAGTTTAATAAAGTGACTGATAGTCTTCATAACAATCCCCCATTTAGTAAAATATACTAGCAAAAAAAACTAACTTCGTCAACTGCACGGTTTACAAAATTTTAATCTATTCTTCATTTTTAATTATATTAGCATTTTCTAAAAATAATTCATATCCTTTTTTTATAGCGGTTTCAATAGAATAATTTTGAACATAATTTCTTAAGATTTCAATTATAGACTTACCATCTATAAAAGTTTGATAAAAAACAGAATAACTAGTTAAATCTTCATTGGTATATTTCTGAAAGGTTTCATTATGAAGTAATGGATCAATCATAGCTTCACTCAAATACCACGCAATATGAGGTTTATCAAATTCCTCCTCGCTATAATTAGGGTATAATTCCATCCACTTTTCAAAATAAATTATATGACATAACTCGTGAATTACCGTAGCAATCATATTATCTTTTCCTACTCCATAATTAAGATCAAAAGTTTTTCCTAATATATCGCGAGAACATACAGGAAGTAAGCAAAATCTACCAGTTATTTCTTTACAGCTCCATGTAATATTCAGCTTTTCTTCTAAATCTCTCATAACAGCATCATTAATCTCATTCCAAATTGCTTGATATCTAGTTAATTCTAAAGAATCATTATGTAAATTTTTTAGTTTAGGTTTAACATTCTCTTCAAGAAGCAAATATAATTCCTCCGCACTTATATTCTTTTGTAACTTATCCTCTAGCTTTGGAAACAAATAAAGTGTTAATTTATAAAAATCAAGGGGACTGTCTTTACTATTATCCGGATTTAAATAATAAACTAAATCATTCAGATTCTCTTCTATAGACATTTTCTTAAACTTAACTTTTGGTAAAGCCATGTGATCACCTTCCAAAAAAAATTATTCTACAACAACGTGCTTTTCTACTCCGTCCAAACTAAAACTTTTCGCATCAGTAATTTCAACAGGAATAATTTTACCAATCATATTTTTGCTTGCTTCAACATTTACAAGTTTCATCGTATCAGTATAACCATAAACTTTCGATGCATCTTTTTCACTAGCCCCTAATATAAGTACCGAAACCACATTTCCTAAAAGTTTTTCATTACTCTTACGCGAATAAAAATTGATACGTTCATTTAATCTTTGTAAACGATTTTCTTTTTCTTCCATTGGTGTACAATCTTCCATAAGGGCAGCCGGAGTACCTTCTCTAGGACTAAAAATAAAAGTATAAGCTCCATCAAATTGACACTTTTCTACAATATCTAAAGTTTCTAAAAAGTCAGCTTCTGTTTCACCAGGAAATCCCACTATAATATCTGTTGTAATACACACATTAGGTATTCTTTCTTTCATTTTATGAAAAAGTTCTAAATATTCATCCTTCGTATAACGTCTTCCCATCAATTGCAATACCCGCGAAGAACCGCTTTGTACAGGTAAATGAACATACGGCATAACATTCGGATATTTAGCAATAACATCAATCATTTCATCTGTAAAATTCCAAGGATGGCTAGTAACAAAACGAACTCTTGGGATTTCCGTTTTGGCAACACTCTCTAATAAATGAGAAAATTCAGTTCCATCATGAAAATCATGGCCATAAGCATTTACGTTTTGTCCAAGCAAAGTAACTTCTTGGTATCCTTTTTCTTTTAAATCATCCACTTCTTTAACAATTTCTTCTATTTTACGGCTACGTTCTTTCCCTCTCGTATAAGGCACTATACAATAAGTACAAAACTTATCACAACCATAAATTATATTTACCCATGCTGAAATATTAGAATCACGACTATAAGAAACAGACTCATAAACGTCACCTTCAATACTGTATACCTCTACATCTTGCTTCTTTTGAGCCGCTTTAATTAATAAACTACCTAACTCATGGATATTATGTGTACCAAAAACAATATTAACATAAGGATGCCGTTTAATAATTTCTTCCGTAATATGGGGCTGCTGGCTCATACAACCACCAATAGCTACGATAACCTCAGGACGACTTTTTTTTAAATGTTTAATTCTCCCTAAATATCCAAACACTTTATCATGAGCATTTTCACGAATTGCACACGTATTTAATACAATAACATCAGCAAGTTCTAATTCTTCTGTCGAAGTCATTCCTAAAAATTCAAGGATACCTTTCATTTCTTCCGAATCATGTTCATTCATTTGGCAACCATAAGTTCTTAAAAAATATTTTTTACCAATAAACCTTTCACTAGATATCAAAGAATTTTCAAAATAGTTTACTTCTTTATCTGTTCGCATTCTAGCCCTTTTTAAATCAGGAAAATTCATAATATCCCTTCTTTCTTTTTAAATATTATACTCTTTATAAAGGGGAAGAACAAGTCTTATATTATGTTTCTTACGACATTTTTTGTATCGCATTTTTACGATTTTATCTTGCTCTCATTTTTAGATAAAATATGCTAATTGAAATTTCTTCATATAAAAAAAATCAACAGCATTATTGATTTCTCATCTCCTAAACTTTAAATTCAATATCTATTTTTTCATTTTATCCTCTTATTAGAAAGAAGAACAAATACCCACAAAATAATTTTTATCTACCTAAATATGTCATCTTAGCATAGCCATTTCCTGTATGCCCGATGCCTAATTCGTAATAACCTCCTGTTGGACTTGGCATTGCTTCTTGGTTTTGTTTTTTCTCTGTCCATACATATCCCATTCCATCTATCATTTTGGTATTTTCAAATACATATCCAGAATAGTGATCAGGCTTCCCAGTATGAACTATATTATTTGCAGTGGATTCTTCTTTTATCGCATTGCATCCATTATGGCCAGATATGAACGATGAGCCTCCGCCTCCACCTTGACCAGCGCCTCCATCTTGTGTTCCACCACCAGCTCCTCCGCCATAGTAGCCTCCACCTCCTCCGCCTGCGCCATGACTATTGGATATGGTTTCATTATTTCCACCTATACCAAATATTCCAGCAAAAGCAGTTCCAGTTGCATTATAAATATTTTTTCCGGCTGCTCCTCCACTTGTTTGAGTGCCTGGCATACCATTTTGATATTGATATAGATGCCCTTTATAATATCCGCCTGAATAACCTTTCAAACCACCTGCATAGCAATTTTCTCCAGCTGTTGTGTAATACCCAAAACCGCTGCCGCCTCCTGCTCCTGCTACCATTATTCTTGTCTTTAAACTTTTAAAATCGTTCCAATTTCCATTTTCCAAACGAATATCTGTGGCGCCGCCTCCTGAAGACCCCGAAATATTCGCCAAACCTCCAGAGCCGCCGCCATTAAAGGTTGCTACCCTACTTAAGTTTCCTTGCTCTCCTACATAAACGTGTAAAGACTGATTTTTGTCTAAAAAAATTGTGCCTCTGACATATCCTCCTTTTCCAAATTGCCTTTCTTTTGTAGTCTCATAGCCACCTGCCGCTCCCCAAAGTTCTATTTGATAATATCCAGCTTTTGGTACAATAAATTCCTGCTCACTACCTGTATATTCATAATTATATTCTTCTTTTTTAAAGTATAAATTACAATAAGTTCTTTCTTTATTTTCTAGTTCATAATTACCAAAATCAATATTTGCCGTCCATAATGGATAACTCCAATTTAGATTTACATTATTATTACAAAAACTTTTTTCTTCATCAAAAACATATCTGTCTTCTTTACTTGGTAATTGACTCACTTTTTCTCCATCTATGTATATTGAAAACAATGTTTCTTTTTCTAAGTTATTTTGCAATACTTCATTTCTACCATTTATATCCATTAATGCTAGTGTTATTACAAATATTATAGTTATACTTATTCCTATTATTTTCTTTGGAGATTGT
>CAQRXS010000091.1 GCA_948874605.1 uncultured Bacilli bacterium
TTGATTTATATAATGATACCTATAATCCTGTTGAAACTTATAAAAATTACAAATTAACAGAGACTAAAAAATCTTTTGATTATGAATTGAATGGTAAAGTGTTAAATATCAATGTTTATAATGGAATGGATAAAGATAACTATTCGTATAATTTAAATGAGGGTAATTTATCTGCTAAAATTCCTTTTATAAACTATTTAGAAGGTAAATTAATATTCTATGAAGATGAAGAAAAAACGAAAGAAATAGGTCGTTATTCTTGCAAAAATTATAATACGGTTGATGATCAAACAAAAGAAATAGGAAATTGCTTCCTAGCAAAAGAGTCTTTCTATCATGAAACACAAGGAAACGTAAAAGAAATGGATGAATCAGACAAATTAGGGTCAATTCCTTTAGTAAATAAAAAATATATCTTTATTAAAGATGGAGATAAAATTATATTATACGACTTAGAAGAACAAAACGAGATTGCATCTTATGAAAGTGTCGATGCATCAGCATACACAAATGCGATGGACTTAATGTTTGTCACCCCAAAAGAAATGCCTTTTATTGCCAAATCATCAAGTTCAAACAAATTTGGCGTCGCTGTAATTACACAAGAAGGCGTAAAATCGGTATTAAAATTTGAGTACGAAAGTATTAAAAAATTAGGAGATTATTATGTTGTTCAAAGCGAGGAGGGCTATAAACTTTATAAATTAGATGGCACTCCAGTGGATATGGAATTCAAAAAATCGCCTATCGTGGACTATCACAAGAATTATTTAAAAACTTATGATGGCAATAATTACTATGCACATAGTTTTAAAGAAGATTATAAAGATTCGTATAACTATATCGAACTATATGATGAATTCTATGCAGGAGTTGTAAACAATCGTGTACATTTATACCGTTATGATGATTCCTCTGAAAAGAAACATGACTATATTTATGAAGAAGATGAAGCAGAAGGATTAAAATTAAATTTAAGTGATTATGAGAAAGCTTTTAAAATTACAATTCAAGGAACAACAATTAATGTTTCGATTGCTTCAAGTACAGGAGAAATGAAAAATTATACATTCAGTACAGTGATACAAACCACAAAACCAAAGGATGAACCTACTGTAAATAATCCAGAAAACAAAGATGATGAGTCTAAAAAAGAAGAGGATGACTCAGTAACAAATCAGGATGACAAAGAAGGTGATAAGAATGACGCCTAAATTACAGAAAGCCTCTCTTTTTGTAATACTTGGCTTACTCATCATCTTCCTGCCAGCTACAGTTTATGGCATGTATTTAAAAAAAGAAAAAATAGCCAATACCAACAAACTTCTTACTAATGAAAAAAAAGAACTCTTTTATAATGGACGCTTATGGTTTTATGATGAAAAAGGAGAATTACTTGGTACTTATGTATGTGAACATACTTTTTGTGATATAGGCGAGTCTGTTGAAAATGATTCAGAATATGCTATTGACTCATATATTTCTGAAGAACAGGTAAAATTACCTATTATAAATAATCAGTATGTGTTTTTAAAAGATAGTGACGAAGAAACAAGTCAAATGGTATTTTTACATGATATTAAGAACAATCTTTCATATAAAAATAAATCTTATTATTCAGTAAAGAATTATCAAGTTGGGTTAAAAGATAATTTATTTATTGTCGAAGATATAAATCATTTATTTGGTGTACTAGCGATTGATGAATTTGCAACAATGAGAATCAAAAATAACTATAATTTTATAGGCGTTGCTAATTTAGGGTTTGAAAATGATAAATTAATATCCGACTTCTTTGTTGCTGAAAAAAATAACAGTTGGTCTATCCTTGATGCCAAAGAAGGAGGGGAACTAGCTCGAAATTTAAAAGAGCAAATAGTTACCTTTACAGGCGAATATATTATTACCAAAGATGAGTTATTAAACTATCATGTTTATGATTATGACAATAAAAAAGCTTTAGAAGAAGATTTTCAAAACTTATTTTTTGTAGGTCGGTTTCTAGCATGTCAAATTAATGATGAATTTTATATCTATGATTTAAAAAATCAGGTTGCAATAAGTAGTGTTCATTCCGTAAGAAAAAATGATATAGTGGAAGCAGATATAAATTCAGAAAATAAATTAGAAATCAAAGTAAATGGTAAAATAAAAGAATCTATTCCAGTGAAATAGGTTCTTTTATATATAATAAATTATTATCTTTATAAATATCTTTCCAACTTTTCAGTATTTTTGAAATTGAGTTTAGCAATAGAATTTAATTTATCTTTTCCAAATTGATTCACGATTTCAGCTGCAAGTTTATCAACATCTACACCAGCTCCTTTTAAAATAGGCATATGTAGTTCATCGCTTAATTCATCCATTTTTTTAAGAAAATGATAGCGGCTGATACAACTAGCTACTGCTACAGAAGCACAGACACTTTCTGCTTTAGTCATAAACGTAATATCTGTAACTTTTTCATGAGCTTCCTTAATATGTTCAAAATATTTTTGGGGAAGTGCAAATTGATCCACGACAATTTTATCGTAATCATCATGTTGTTTTTTCATTTCAACAAGAACTTTATTATGAAGAATTGCCTTTATTTTATTCATATTGTAACCCATAGCTTGATATTTGTTATATTCTTCATTATTTAAAATAAAAGTTGTATGTGAAATTTCTTTAATAAGAGTAGGAGCTATTTGTAGTATTTTTTCGTCTGTTAACTTTTTAGAATCTTTTACTCCTAGTTCTTCTACAAGTGGAATTTGCGCTTTTGGAACAAATGCTCCGGTTACAACAATAGGTCCAAAATAGTCTCCAGTACCGACTTCATCTGAGCCAATTGTCGGAATGGAATATAATTTTTTGCGCTCTTCATCTTCTTTTTGCTTTTTTTCTTTTCCCTCATTCATATTAATTTTATTGCCTGTTAATTTTTTTTCCATCTCAATCCACATATTGGCATCAATATCCGCAGAAACGCCTTGAAACATTGCTTTTCCTGATTCATATAATGTTATGATAGTATCAGCATCAGTAGCTTGAAAGACTGCATAGGGAGGAGTTTTTTCTCTTCGTTTATCTTCATAATACTGCGCCATCTTTTCTTTTAATTCTTCACTAACTTTAAATACAATTGTCATTTTTTAATCACCTTATTTATTGTAACATAAAATATTTTGCATTTCATCAAAAAATATACTATAATAAATTTAGATTAGGAGGATAAATTATGTTTAGTGTTCTAGATAGCATCATTATTCTATTTTTATTAATGGGAGCCATTGTTGGGTTTAAACGAGGAGTGATTAAAAGTGCAACTATGTTTATTGGCGCAATTTTAGTGATTTTTTTATCATATTCGTTGAAGAATCCAGTATCCAAGATATTATATTCCTTTTTGCCATTCTTTAATTTTGCTGGTGATTTTGAGGGATTAACAGTATTAAATATCGTAATATATGAAGCTCTTGCTTTTGTACTTGTTTATATTGTGTTAATGAGTATTTTGCAACTTATAATAAAAGTAACAGGTGGGATTGAAACAATTTTAAAATTTACCATTGTTCTTGGAATCCCTTCCAAAATGATGGGAGCTTTATTTGGGTTATGTGAAACATTTTTATTTGTTTTTGTGGCATTATTCTTACTTTCTCAGATACCAACAACGAATGAATTTGTGCGTTCCTCAACACTCGGAGAGAAAATTTTAAATTCAAGCCCTGTGATATCAGGAATAACGCAAGAATATTATCGAGCATTTGAGGAAATAATTAGCTTGAAAGACCAAAACTTGCAAAATAAAGACGAATATAATCGTCGCAGTTTAGATATACTATTAAAGTATGATATTGTAAAAAAAGATGCAGTTAAGGACTTACTAGATAAGAAGAAACTTATAATTTCTGATGCTGATAGTGTCCTTGATAAATATAGATAGGAGAGTTTATGATAAAATTTTTAAAAGAAGAAAACTTTGATACGGAAATAAAACAAGAATTCGTATTGGTGGATTTTTATGCTGATTGGTGTGGCCCTTGTCGAGCATTAGGAGAAGTCTTAGAAACACTTGAAAATGTAAATATTTTAAAAGTCAATGTAGATGAACATCAAGATTTAGCAGTTCGCTTTGGCGTAATGTCAATTCCAACAATGATAATATTCAAAAATGGTATCGAAGTAAAAAAACAAATAGGAATGCTTCCCAAAGAAGAATTGCTTCGTTGGATTGAAGAAAATAAATAGTAAATTCTTGGTAGTATGCCAAGTTTTTTTGTTAAACTACCACTTGTATCTTATGGCATTGTTTGATACAATAACTATGGCTTTGTAAAAGCAAATAAACATGACTTGGGGATTATCTTTTTCGAGTGCTCTCGGCGTAGAGTGAAAAAGATGAGTAGATCTAGTCAGAAGTGAGAACGAAGGAGGATGTTTTTATGGCCGAAGTAGTTTCTAAAAATGTATTATTAGAAGCTGGAGTTCATTTTGGACATCAAACAAAAAGATGGAACCCAAAAA
>CAQRXS010000092.1 GCA_948874605.1 uncultured Bacilli bacterium
TTTTGATATTTATCCTTCTTTACGTGGCGGAGCGTTTGTTGGAGAAATCATTAGTCAAAATAAGAAAGCTGGAACAGTTACATATGAATTAGAATTACCAAGCGATGCAATGTTTGCTCAAGTTCATGGGAAAGTAAAGTTGATTTATACAGTATATAAAAAAGAAGAAACTGTTATGTTAAAAGAAATTACACCAAGAGAAATTTTATTAGAAGGACATCAATCAGAGTTAGGAACTTATAAAGGAATTATGATTAGTAAATCAAATGCATCAAAAGATAAATTTAAAATAGATTTATTAAATATGTTACAAGAAGACAAATAATCTTCTTTTTTTGTGTAGAAGAAGGAATAATATGCGTTTTTAAAGATATTTAAAAAACTCCTAAAATAGGAGAATAAATCATTATGGCTACCCTGGCAGGATTCGAACCTGCGGAATGGTGGGGTCAGAGCCCACTGCCTTACCGCTTGGCGACAGGGTAATAATAATATATATATATATATATATTGTAAAACATTTTTGAAAAAAATACTAGTTTTTTCTTGTATTTTAAAAAAAACTAGTGTATACTTAAATAGTCGTTGGACCTCTAGCTCAGTTGGTTAGAGCAACCGGCTCATAACCGGTCGGTCGTAGGTTCGAGTCCTACGAGGTCCACCATTTATAATATTTTCTGCAGGCGTGGCGAAATTGGTAGACGCACTAGACTTAGGATCTAGCGCCTCACGGCATGGGGGTTCAAGTCCCTTCGCCTGCACCAGAAGCGAATCTGTTCGAACTTTTATAGTAAGAACTTGAAATACAGAAATCAACTTTCAAAAGAAGTTGATTTTTTGATATTTAAGAAAAAGGAAAGGACAGAAAAATATGATACAGATTAAGACAATTAAATTAGATATGGAAAAAGAATTAAGAAAGAAAATAGAATTTATTTGTAATTTTTGTAATACTACTCCAACTATTAAAGTAGGAAGTATTAGGACAATTGAAAATACCAATATTTCTTATGTAGAGCCACATCAAATTACTATAAAAGATATTACATTTCTAGCATTTAACTATTCTAACACTTTATTTATATCTAATTTGAGAGAATCATTAGAAATAAGTGCCTTAGAAGATTATATAAAATCATTATAAAAAAAACAAAAAAAATCAACTTCTTTATTACAGATTTTAGAAAGATATTGGGAAGAAAATCATCATAACTTTGCCATTTTCTTTTCCATAAAAAGAATTATAATAAGTATCCTAAGGAAAAATTGTAATGTAGAAAGGGTTGATGACTATGAATGAAAAAAAGATTGCAGGTATTTATATAAGGGTAAGTACAGAAGATCAAGCACGTGAGGGATTTAGTTTACCTGAACAAAAAGAAAGATTAGAGGCAATGTGTAGATATAAAGGATATGAAATTTATGATATCTATGAAGATGCAGGAATAAGTGCCAAAAATATAAAAGATAGACCAGATTTTAATCGCTTATTAAATGATATAAAATCGAAAAAAGTAAATACTATTGTAACATTAAAATTGGATAGACTTACTAGGTCAGTATATGATTGGGAAGATATTATGAGATTTTTAGAAGAAAATGAAGCATATCTTGATTGTGCAAATGATGAAATAAATACAACAAATGCAAATGGAAAATTAGTTTCAAGACTTCTCATGAGCGTGAGCCAAAATGAAATAGAAAGAACTTCTGAAAGAACGAAAATAGGTTTAGCAGGAGCGATTAAAGAGGGGCATTTACCAGTTGTTCCACCTTTAGGATATAAAAATGAAAATAAAAAATTAGTAGTGGATGAATCTACAAAAGATATCGCAATAAGAATTTTTGATTTATATCATCAAGGACATTCTTATCAAGCTATAAGTAACATTTTTAAAAGTGAAAAAGTCTTAGGAAAAACAAATTGGAGAGATTCTACTATTTATGGAATTTTACAAAATGAAATTTATAAGGGAGATTTTATTCATGGAAAGAAAACAAAAAATCCTATTTATTATGAGAATGTTGTAGAGCCTTTAGTTAGTAAAAGTTATTGGGAAGAATGCCAAATTCAAAAGAAAAAAAATTCTAGAAGTTATCAAAGAACTTTAACATATGTATTTTTTCAAAAATTAAAATGTCCGAAATGTGGAAGAATATTAGGTGGAAAAGCTACGACAAAAAAGAGTGGAACAAGTTATTATTACTATTATTGTAATGATTGCGAATTTACAGTAAAAGAAAATGATATCATAAATCCTATTTATGATACGATATTAGAATTGTTTGAATATGATTTAGTTGTAAATCAAACTTTACTTCCAATGCTCAAGACAAAATTAAATAATCCAATTAAAGAAGTGGAAAAAGAACTTCGTGTCCAAAAAGAAAAATTAGAAAGAGTTAGAAAAGCATATATCAATGGCATTTTTAAATTAGATGTTTTTGAAAAAGAGCAATCAATAATTGAAAAGGCAA
Source organism: uncultured Bacilli bacterium (assembly GCA_948874605.1). The sequence continues at coordinate 2,479 of CAQRXS010000092.1, forward strand.
TTGAACAATTAGAAAATAAAATAAACGATTGTAATGTTGCAGAGGAATTACAATTTACAAAAGAAGATATTTTAATTAAGAGAGATATTGATTTTATAAATAATCTTACTTCTTCAAATGAAAATAAAATTCATGATTGGAGTGTATTATCAAGAGAAAGCCAAGCGGAATATCTAGCACATTGGATAGAAGATATAGAATTAACATTAGAAAACGGAAAAATAAAAGTAAAGAAAATAAATTTTAGAGATTCCTTTTTTGAAGATATGAGTGAACTTTATTATGATGGATATTTAGGTATTAATAGAACCTTATTAACTAGTGAGAATAAAGAAATAAAAGTAAGACACAGTGAATATTTATCTATAGAAAATGTTGCAAAGATTATTTGTCGTTTAAAAGAATTCTATGATGTTGGATATTATGAATCAGTATATCAATATGAAAATAAAGTAATAGAATTTCAAAATAAAAAAGGAAGAAAAATTGTAAGATATTTTCCAATTGAAGCAGTCCAAGAAAATCAAAAAGATTATAAAGTTGGATTTATTTATGTAGACCAAAAAAGAAAAATTGGAATTGAATAAAAGGGAAAAAATTTTTGAATATGTAACAAATAGTGATGAGAAAAATAAATTTTTATTGAAAGAAATAAAAGCAAATGAAATATAGAAAGTGAGAGAAAAAAATGAAAGAAAATATAAGTGAATTGACAAAAATAGCAGTAAACAAATTTAATAAACTATCAGAAAGTGAAAAATTATATTCTTTAAGTATTTTATTAAATCACATATACAATGGTTTAATCAATGATGGAAATTTTTCTGATGAAGAAGAAGCGATAGAAAACGATAAGTTGGTTTTAAAAGGGGAAGATTTAGGAATAGACAATATTATGGGATTAGCAACTTCTTTGTTACTACTAGCAACAGATAAAGAAAAAATTTTAGTAAATCCAAATGGTGTTGATATAGAGCCTTATGTAAAAAATAAAGAAAACTTAAATATCAAAGAATTTTATAATCTTAATTATGAAGAAAAAATTGATTATTTAGCTGAAGTTTTTTACATTATCTCAGAAATAAAAGAAAGCGAAAAATGTGAAATAAATTTTTATGATATTATAAAAGAATTATTAGATTACTCGAATTATTATTTTCCAAAAAAGAAAAAAACAATATAGAATTATTTTAATTCCTCCATATGACAACAGGAACCCAAGAATAGAAAATTTATGGCTTGCAAACAGCTCACATGGTAAGCCGTTAGCAAAAAAGCTTTTTCTATTCTTGCCTATTGTCAATGGATTTTCTCAAAATAATTTTTTGAGTTGAATTTAGTTTATGCATTATTCATGTGCCACTTTTTTCGAAAATCTATTCGAAAATAAGTATTTAAGTTCATGAGCATAAGCGGTGGACACCACAAACCTTATTTTACACTTGTAAAATCGGTATTTCTTGTGGTGTCTTTCTATTTTTGCACTTGCAAAAATGGCACATTTTGTGAAAAAAGTGGCACATAGTTCCATATAAAACCTTATTTTTTCGATACTTTTTTGCTATTAAAGTGGCACATACTTAGGCACATTTTATAAAAAAGCAAAAAAATGTGGCACATGAATAAATTTTAAAATAAAAAATTCACACAAATTTTTGGCATGTGAATTTTAAAAAAGCAAATAATTTTTTTATTGATTTTTTTTATAATTTGTTAAATTCTAAATATTCTTTGTTTAAGTCTTTTGTAATTTCTAGCAATTCATTATTAAGTTCATCTAATTTATTTTTCCACTTTAAATGAGCTTTTTTCGAGAAAATAGGTTCATTTTCTTTATGAATCTCGATCATTTCATTTAAAAATTTTCTCCTTTGTTCAAGATAATTTATAGTAACACGAGTTGCCTCTTGAAGAAATATATAAGAATGAAAAAAAAGAAGAGCTTCACTTTCATTTAAATCT
>CAQRXS010000093.1 GCA_948874605.1 uncultured Bacilli bacterium
GAGGGAACTTTGAAGGCTAAGGCTAAGGCTGAAGTTACAATGAGAAAGGTTAAAGAGGCTATGCGTCTTGATTATTTCAATGAGTTGAAAAAAATAGATGATTCTTTTTCAAGGCAGTAAATTTTAAGAAGGTGTAAAGATGGAAAACAATAAATATATTTATAAATTGCCAGATAAAGCATCATTTGAGCAAGAAGGATTAAAGGGATATAACTATTCGTTAGGATTAGAAGAAATTAGTGTTTCTGTTGAAGATTGTTTTAAAGGCCATGATAAATACCATACTAATAGTTATAGTAAGAAAATTTATTATGTTATTGATGGTAATGGCAAATTTTCTATTAATGGAGAAATTTTCGAGGTTACTAAAGAGGATTTAATAGTAATACCACCAAATACAGAATTTGTTTTTGCAGGTGAGATGAGGTTATTATTAATTATGAATCCTGCATTTAGACCACAAGATGGCAAAGACGGTAGAGATAATGATTTATATTAGAGGAGAGAAAAATGTTTGTAGATTATACAAAAATAGTAATTAAATCAGGTGATGGTGGAAATGGTGCAGTATCATTTCGTCGTGAAAAATATGTTGCTGCTGGTGGACCTGATGGAGGTGACGGCGGAAAAGGTGGAGACATTTATTTTGTAGTTGATCCAGATAGTAATACATTAATTGATTTTAGATATAATAAAAAGTTTAAAGCTGAAAATGGAGATAATGGTAGTGGTGCTCATAAATATGGTAAAAGTGGTGAAGACTTAATTATTAAAGTGCCTAAAGGAACTGTTGTTAGAGATGCTAAAACTGGCGAAGTTATAGCTGATTTATCTGAAGATGGAGAGAAAGAGCTTATTCTTCCAGGAGGAAGAGGTGGAAAAGGAAATTCACATTTTGCAACTTCTACAAGACAAGTTCCTAGATTTGCTCAAGATGGGGAAAAAGGCTTAGAAAAAGAGCTTATATTAGAACTTAAATTATTAGCAGATGTTGGGTTGATAGGTTTCCCTAATGTTGGAAAATCAACACTTCTTTCTAGAGTTACTGCTGCTACACCTAAAATTGCAAATTATCATTTTACTACTATTTATCCTAACTTAGGTGTTGTCAAAACTGAATATGGTGATAGCTTTGTAATGGCTGATATACCAGGAGTTATAGAGGGAGCAAGTGAAGGAGTAGGATTAGGTATTCAATTTTTGAGACATATTGAAAGAACTAGATTATTGCTTCATGTTATAGATTGTTCTGGTAGTGAAGGTAGGGATCCAATTAGTGATTATCAGATTATAAATAAAGAACTAAAAAATTATAGTGAAAAATTAAGTAAAAGAAAACAAATAATTGTGGCTAATAAAACAGATATTATGCAAGATGATACTGGTTACAAAAAATTAGAAAAGATGGCTAAAGAAAATAAAATGGAAATTTTTAAAATTTCTGCAGTAACAGGCGAAGGTTTAAAAGAATTATTTGTACATGTTTCAAATATTTTAAAAACATTACCAAAAGAAGATTTAGTAGAGATATCAGAAAGAAAAGTATATACACTTAAAGAAGATGAAAAAGCATTTGATATTGAAATTGTTGATGGAGAATTTATTGTTACAGGACCTGCAATTGAAAAACTTATGGGTAGAATTAATATAGGTGATAATGAGTCAATGGCTTATTTTGAAAGAAATTTAAATGATTTGGGAATTAATGATGCTTTAAGAGAAAAAGGAGTTAAAGAAGGGGATACTGTTAAATTCTTAGAATGGGAATTTGAATGGTTTGATTATTAAAAATAAAACCTCAATATTGTAATTGAGGTTTTATTTTTTTACGTTTAATTTATTTAAATTGATTGAAAATTATGAATCTAATTTTTGTCTTCATCAAAGCTTAAGCTTGTTTTAACAAGTTTTACTAATTTAGAAAATGCAGTTTTAGCTCCTTTAAATAGGGCATCGAAGAAAGATGAAACCCTTTCCATAGGAGTAATATTAGTAGCTTCAATAAGTGATTTTTCTTCATTATTTTCTTCTATTTCATCAGAAATGTCTTTTACAAGTGAATTTACATATAATGAGCCAGTAGTTACTTTATCATCATCAAAAGCTTTTACTGATTCTGCTTTTGCTTTTTCTGTTATTTTAGAAAAAGCTTCAATAGGAGATTCTTTTGGTTCTTCAGATTTTATTACAGCATTTTGTACGACAGGATTATTTTCAGCAGTTAAATTAATTTGTGTTACGATAGTGTCATCAGGAATAGCTTGTTTACTGATATTTTCTAAGTCAACAGTTTTATAAAATTCAACAGAATCTGAAGATACAACTGATGCTTCTAAAAGGTCTTCAGTTTCTGGTTCTTTTTCTTCATTATAGAATAAATCAAAAGTTACTTCTTTTGTAGTATCGGCTAGGGTTTTAAAAGAAAGAACTTCTTCATTTTCTTTAATTGGTAATACATAATTTGCTGAATTATTATTGTCCCAATTGCCATTATCATCTCTAAAACAAAATTGAAGATTTGTATTAGAGCTAATTTTTATAGTAGCTAAATAACCAAAAGTAGAAGGTTTCATTTTAATTTCAGATTGTTGTTCCCAGTTATCACCATATCCATAAGATATGTAGACATTATTTGTTAAAGTATCTGAAAAAAGCATTCCCTTATATAATAAAACAATTTCTGAATCCTCATAAATTGTGTCTTTATTAATGTATATATCTTTTGTAAAATCCATTTTTTTCTCCTAAATATATTAATTTGTGATAATTATATTATTTAATTCTAATTTTTTCAACAAAATATTATGTCAATAAAATTATATTTTAGTTACAAAATGTCAAAAAAGAGACAAATAAATAACAAAAAAGTAACAAAAATAAAAAAAGAAAATTTTTGTTTGACAAACAAAAGTTTATATGGTATTATCGTTTTGAAAATAATATTAGGAGTGATGAAAGTGAAGAAAAAAGATCCAAATGCCTTAAATAAAAGAGAAAAAGCTATACTTAGATTTATAGAGAAACAAATAAAATTAAAAGGATATCCACCATCAGTTAGAGAAATTGGTAAAGCAGTTGATTTAAAATCTACAGCTACAGTACACGGATATTTAAATCAACTAGAAGAAAAAGGATATATTAAAAAAGAGCAACAAAAAGGTAGAACTTTAAAACTACTAAAAGGAGGAGCTTTGGAGGACCAAGAGACATTTGTTCCAGAAAACAAATCAATGTATTCTGAAAAAGAATTGGTCGAAGTTCCTGTAATAGGTAAGATTACTGCTGGAGCACCTATATTAGCTGTTGAAAATGTTACAGATACTTTTCCTATACCAATTGATTTTGTTGGTAATTCAGAAAGTTTTATGCTTACAGTTAGAGGAGAAAGTATGATTGAAGCTGGTATATTAGATGGTGACTATATATTAGTAAAAAAACAAAATGTAGCTAACAATGGAGATATAGTAGTTGCTTTAATAGAAGATGAAGCAACAGTTAAGACTTTTTATAAAGAAAAAGGTTTTATAAGATTACAACCAGAAAATTCTACAATGGATCCAATAATTGTTCCAGATTGCAAAATACTTGGAAAAGTAGCTGGAGTTTTTAGAAAAATGTAAAAAATCGTAATTTAAATAAAAAAGAAAAGATTTGAAAATTGCGTTAGCGATCAAACGAAGAAAAACAAAGTTTTTCGAAGCGCGAAATTGAGCAATCTACCATATAAAAACGAAGTTTTTTATTTGGGGATTGCGAAGAGCAAAATTTACTAAATCTTTTCTTTTTTATTTAAATATTAATTTTTACGTTGGTTATTTTAATTCAACTACTGTTACACCCATTTCACCTTCACCAAAAGAACCATATCTAAAAGATTTTACATGCGGATGAGATTTTAAATAATTTTGAATACCTTTTCCTAATATACCAGTACCTTTACCATGAACTATTCGAACACTTTCTAATTTGCAAAGTACACTATTATCTAAAAATTTGTCTACTAAAAATATAGATTCTTCAATATTCATACCAATTATATTTAACTCTGTGTCGATTTTTTTAGGAGTAAAGTTAGAGTCTTTTTTGACTTTTATGTTATTAGAAGGTTTATCAATATTTTTAGCTTTTGAAAGTTCCGAAATATGCAAGTTAGTTTTTATATTATCAATTTGCACATTTACTTTTTTAGCTTGATTTGGATAACTTAATATAGTTCCATTTTTTGATAAAGAGGGAATATATACTATGGTATTTGGTACTATTTCACTTTCATCTATTGGATTATTATTTGAAATTTCCTTTTCAATATTAGTAGTTTCAGAAAGTTTATCATTTAGTTGATTTCTTAATGAGTTTAGTTTTTTATTATCACTTTTAGAATGTTCTATTTCTTTAATTATTTCATTAGCATCTTGCTTT
>CAQRXS010000094.1 GCA_948874605.1 uncultured Bacilli bacterium
GGCGCCGGTATACAATGAGATGATAGAGGATGGGAAAAAAGTAAAGTTTTATAATATTGGCCGCGAGAATGATGGAATGTACGGATTGGGGATTCCAAGTGATTTGGAAAAGTTTTTGAAAAATCCAATATCGAGATAATAGATTATGATAAAGCAAATTTTATAACATATCGGCTGTACAGTTCTATATGGTGTCGTCAAGCGTGTGGACATGGTAATTTAAGGAGAAAATGAGTATATGAAAAAAATTGCATTTATAACACATGAATTTGATACATTCAAAGGTCATGGTGGAGTAGCTATGTATTTAAAGTGTTTAGTTACTGAAATGCTAAAACGATGTAAAGAGTATGATATATATGTAATTACAATAATGTATGATAAAAAAAGTAAATTGCTAAATAATCAACATTTATATGTGTATCAGCTAGAGACATTATCACCACATGATTTAGGAAAGAAAGTTTTAGAATACATAAAAAAAATAAGTCCGGATATTATTGAATGTGTTGACTATATGGGATTGGGCTTAGAAAGCATATGCGAAAGATATTACAATCCACATAGTGTACTGAAAAATTCAAAATTTGTTACAGTACATCATACTGCTTCGAGAGAGTGTTATGAATGGAACGATAGAGTTCCGGTAAAATTTGCTCCTGAATTTGTTCGAGAATGTTTTGGACGTGAAAAAACGCAGATGAAATTATCTGATTTAAATGTAGCACCTTCAACATTTATGAATAACTATGTTAGTAAAAATTATTATTTAGAGGATGTAGTTACGATTTTGCATCCATTGACTATTAATTTAACTACTAAGGAAAATTTAATTGAAGAAATAAGTAAGGAAGTAGATATTGAGTACTTTAAAAATAAATTTGTTGTTAGCTGTATTAGTAGGATAGAGGGGAGGAAAAATCAAAAACTTCTTGTTGATCAATTTGTAAAATTTTTAGACCAAACTAATATAGAGGCGTATTTATTTATAGTAGGAAATAGTTCGGTTAACAGTGTTACAGGTCAAAATTTTAAAAATGAGATATTTAAATATATTCCAGAGAAGTATGAAAAAAATATTTTATTTTTTGATTTTATGAATGGGGAGGAAAAGAAAAAAGTATTTGCAGTTAGCGATGTTTTTGTTTTAGCGTCAGTATATGAATGCTTATCTTTAGCTCTGGTTGAAGCTGTGGAATATGGTGTAGCAGTTATTACGTCAAAATACTGTGGATTTACAGATTATATGGGAATTTCAAAAGATGTGATGACATTTGATCCTTTTCAAAAAGATGCGCTTTTAACTAAATTATTAAACTTCTATTACATGAAGGATATACAAAGATGTTCCATTTCTGAGACTCAATTAAGTACCTTGAAGGAAAAAGCAGATTATAAAACTACAATTGATAAGAGAATAAATATTTATGAAAATATAAATATAGAACAGGAAAGATATAAGTTCAACTCTTTAGTAATTGATGAGGAAAATTATTTAAATATTATAGATGAAGATGTAATTAATCGAAATTATGATTCATTTTTGGTGCATTTTTACTTTAATAAGAATTTGGTAGAAAAATTAAAATTGATATTTCATAATGTTGCAAATAAGTTTGAAAAAGAAGCTGTTATTTGTTATGCAGAGAATAAGATACAAGAAGGTTTTGTTAATGCAGTATTGGACTGGCATCCTTTTTTTGTTTGTCATATTGATTTGCTACAATTTAAGGGAAAACGTTTAATTGATTTAATTTCCTATTATTGCAATAAAGCAGAAATATATAGCTTGATAGATAATAAAAAGAGATTAGTAGATGTAGTATATGGGAAGGTATCAAATCAAACAGTGAAAAGAAGGGAAATGTTTAGAAAAAGAATGCTGGCTGATCATTTTTATTATGAGTGTAGTCTTTCTTTGGAGGATAAGTATGTTGAGTAAGGTTATAGTATTACTACATGGTGCTTACGCTGGGAGTGCATATGAAGAAATATTTAGCAGTATGTTAAAAGTTCAAAGCAATATTGATAAGGTTGTAATATCAACATATATAGCAGATCAAGAAAAAACAAAAGCGATGTGCAAAAAATATGAAAGTATATTTGACATTAAATATATTTTTACAAAAGATCTATTTAACCCGGGGTATTTCAACATAAATAGGCAGATAGTGACAGTAAGAAGAGGACTAGAAAGAATTGAGGATGGTAAGATTGTTGTAAAGTTGAGGAATGATCAGTGGTGCAATTTTAGAAAGCTATTTAATATCTTGAAAAACTCATATGTAGTATGCCAAAATACAAAAATCATATCTACTAACTGTTTTACAAGAAAAGATAGGTTTTATCATCCATCAGATATGTTTTTATGTGCTAAAAAAGAATTGTTATATGAATATTATAGTATGCCGTTGCAATTAAAATCTCATGACAATTATCAATTAGACATGCTTAGAAAAATGGAAGAGAGTAATGAAAAATTTGAATCTGTTTTAGTTTCACCAGAAAGTGAATTGTTTAAAAATTATTTGATAGTTAAAGGGTGGAAACTTAAATATACTCAAGAGGATAGTTACCAAGCAATAAAAAAGTATATTATGCTAATAAATACGTGGGATATTAATTTGAAATGGAATAAACAAAGAAATGCATTTTTACCAGCAAAGACAATCATATTACCCTATAGATTTAATTTAGAACCGTTTGAAGGAGCGCCGAGTGAACAGGCAGAGTGCTATTCCCGTAGTGATTTTTATGGACATAAAACTGTGAGAGATAGGGTATTTATTTTGTTTTCCAATTTTGTATTTGATTTAAAGTACAAAAGCAGTTCGAGAAAAATGAGAAGACTAATCAATAGAATTATAATGAAATTACCTAGAAAATGGAGAAATTGTGTTACAAAGACAACAATTGGAGCAAGTGTTAAGGCTTTTATAAATTCATAAAATAATAAGTCGTATGATTTTACGAAGCATACTTTACGCCAGAGGTATATATGAAAAGAAATTATGCATTTGAAGTAATTAAATTTTTATCCGCAATAGTGATAGCAGTTTTACATTATAATTACTTGTTAGTTCCACAAGGATATCTTTGCGTTGAAATATTTTTTATAATAGCAGGTTTTCTTTTATATTGTAGGAGGGATTCTTATCAAAAAAGAGACTTAACTGGTATTATTATATCTAAGGTTGAAACAGTGTATTTTTATTGGTTGCTGTTATTGTTAATTGGTCTTGTGTATCAAGTGCATTTTGGAAATATAAAATACACTTTGATTGAGTGGATTATTAACATACTTAAATCGATGATGTTTTTTCCGTATATTTTTGGAGCTGATAGCAATTGGTTACCTTTTGCTCAGTTATGGTTTATTCCAGTGTGGTTGATAGCTTCAATTTTATGGATAATTTTTTTTAAGAGCAATATTAGACATAAAAAAGAAAAAATTTTGTTGATTGGATTAGTATTGATTGGAATTGTATATAATGCAAATGAAAATCATGCGGTTAATTTGACAGTGGAGCACAATATTGGATGCTTTTCTTTTGGAATGTTTCGTGGGCTTATGGATACATCAATTGGAGTGTTAGTTGCGATGCTGTATGAATATAAAGGTCGATGCTTTGGAAAGTTATCAGGATTTGTGAATATTTGTTCAGTCATTATGATGATGATTATCATAAAATCAGAAAAACTAGGCTGTCGTGCAGATTATGTATTTATTCTATTATGTTCTCTTATGGTATATTGCATGGGAGATGGTTCAGGTATAATGACATATATTTTAATATACGGGGGGGGGTATTGCGAAAATTAACATTACTAAGTGGTCCAATTTACTATTTTCATTATGTAGTAATATTATTTTTTGATGTTATTGGGATAGAAAGAAGTAGTGGAAAAAACTTATTTATATATATTGTTTTATGCATATTAATTGCTTATGTGGGTATGAGAGTTGAAAAACTAGAGAGAAAAGGAATTAAATATTTATGCAGTATAAGTAAGTATAATAGTGATTGATGCGTTTTATGATTTTTATTTTTCAAAAATAGGTGATAAACAATGTATTGTATTATGAAAGACATATGGTCATTTAGAAATATGATTATAGAACTTATCCATAGGGAATTGAGAAGCAAATACAAGGGTTCAGCACTTGGCTTTTTATGGACATACATTAATCCATTATGCCAAATAGTTATATATGCATTTTTCTTTTCTACGATATTTAAGAGTGGAATCGAGTGTTTTTACTTATATTTGATAGTCAGTATGTTTCCGTGGAATTTCTTTTCCGGCGGTACAATGCAGGGATTAGGCGCTG
>CAQRXS010000095.1 GCA_948874605.1 uncultured Bacilli bacterium
CTGCATATTGTTCTGTAACTTCACAAATGCGAGCCATAGCTGCAACAGTTTCAACAGGATGCTTACCAACAGTAGTTTCTCCAGATAACATAACAGCATCTGTACCATCTAAAACTGCATTCGCAATATCACTAGTCTCAGCTCTTTTTGGACGAATATTATCCATCATTGTTTCTAACATTTCTGTAGCCACAATACAAATTTTATTCATATGGCGACATAATTTAACCATCTTTTTTTGTTCGATTGGTACAAGTTCACTAGGAATTTCAGTTCCAAGATCTCCTCTAGCTACCATTGCTCCAGCACTTACTTCTAAAATAGATTCTAAGTTTTCAATACCAAGAGCACTTTCAATCTTACAAATAATTTGAATATCTTCTCTGCCATATTCCTTTAATAATTCTTTAACTTCCAAAACATCTTCTTTTGTAGACACGAATGAAATAGCTAAGAACTCTCCACCATGCTCACAAGCATATTTAATATCAGCTCTATCAGCATCACTAATATATGGAATATCAAGTTTTACTCCTGGAACACTCATACTCTTACGATTTCCTAAAGTTCCACCAGAAATAATCTTACAAGTTACACCATCACTTTCAACACTAATAACTTCTAATTTCATCTTAGCATTTTCAAGAAGTACGATATCTCCAACTCTAAGAGAATCAAGCGCACTAGGATGATTAACAGAAAAACGTTCTGAAGTTCCAGTAACAGTTTCTTTTACAATACGAATCGTTCTGCCTTCCACAAGTTCAATACTATCATTTTCCATAATACCACAACGGAACTCAGGTCCCTTAGTATCCCATAAAATAGCTACATTCATACCTGTTCTTTTACGTACTTCACGAACAGAATCCTGAGCTTTTTGTCTTTCTTCCATCGTTGCATGAGAAAAATTAATTCTCGCAATATTCATACCACTACGAACCATTTTTTCCATAACATCTGCATCGTTACTACTAGGTCCGATACTACATACAATCTTTGTTTTTTTCATAATCTAAAACTCCTCTCGAATACAAAAAATTTTACTACGATTTGCTATAAAAAGCAAGCAGATAGTATATTTTTTTTTCTATTTTCCATACTAGAAACGTGATGTTTATGGAAAAAGAAAAATTAAAAGAAAATTTATTGAATTTAATAAAAAATAGCACTACAGCATTTACTTGTGTAAATTATTTAAAAGAGATATTTGAAAGTCTTGGTTTTATTCATTTAGACGAGAAAGAGCCTTGGGATTTAGAAGAAAAAAATTATTTTGTCATTCGCAATGACGCATCAATAATTGCATTTAAAGTGCCAACAAAAAAAACAAACTTTCATATTATAACAACCCATTGTGATACACCATCTCTCTTATTAAAGCCAATAGGAGAAAACTCCAAGGAAAAATTTTTAAAATATAACATAATGCCTTATGGTGGGCTTCTAAATTACGGTTGGTTAGATCATCCTTTATCTTTAGCAGGAAGAATAATTACGAAAAAACAAGATAAAATATATAAAAAAATTGTTGATTTAAAACAAACAGTAGCCGTAATTCCAAGTGTTGCCATTCATCAAAATGACAAAGCCAATACGAATTTAGATTTAAATGCCCAGATTGACTTGCAACCAATATTTGGTTTAAGCGAAAAAGAAACGGATTGGAAACCATTCTTAGCAAAACAAATTAATATAAAAGATGAGGATATATTGGATTATGATTTATTTTTATATAATAGTACAAAACCAGAAACTATTGGTCTAAAACAAGAATTACTTCTTTCTCCAAGAATTGACAATATTACAAGTGTCAGTGCTTCATTAGAAAGTTTCTTAGAAAGTAAGAATAAAAACATCTCTGTCTTCTGCAGTTTTAATAATGAAGAAATCGGTAGTCTAACAAAAGAAGGCGCAGATAGTAACTTTCTACTGGATATTCTAAAAAGAATAGCTGGATCCTTAAATATTGATATTGCTAGTACTTTAGCAAAATCATTTATAATTAGCTCAGATAATACGCATGGAGTACATCCAAATCATCAAGAATATGCAGATGACACCGGAAGAGCATATATTGGAGGAGGATTTGCAATTGTAAAAGAAACCGAATCAACAACAGATGCTTACTTTTCAAGTATAATAAAAGAAATATGTAAAAAAGAAAGAATAAAATATCAAGACGCAACCGCAAAAAACGATTTAACTGGTGGCTCAACCTTAAGCGGCTTAAGTCTTAGACATGTAAGCGTCACTTCAATAGACATTGGTCTTCCACAGCTTGCCATGCATTCTTCATTAGAACTATGTTCAATTAATGACTACTACGAACTTTACAAAATAATGAAAGCTTTCTATAATGCAACTATTACTCAAACAAAAGAAAGTACCAAAATTACTTAGTACTTTCCTTTTTTTTATTTTCACTTTTTTTCTTAGTTGCAGTTTTCTTTTTTGAATTTTTTTCTATATCTACTTTCTTTTCTCTTTTTATTTCATATTCAGATTCTAAAACCTTTTGTTCTTGTTCGATTTTTTTGTTTTTTTCTTCATCATAAGTCTCTGTAAAAATCACTTTAGTAGAAGCAACAAAATCATGCAATCCTCTTCCATCTTGACGAACCAAAGTCATGAATAATATTAAATACAAAATTATTGTACCTACCAAATTTACGTTACTATAAAAAGAATAATAAGAATTAACATTCATAAACTGTACAATACATTGTAAAGCGATAGAAATAATTACATTACACAAAACAATTGCTCGAAGTAAATAATTTATAATAGTAAGGTTCCCTTCTTTGTTTGGAACAACACGTAATTGAAATAATTTTTTCCCAATTGTTTGACCTTTCATAAAATATTGGAATACACCAAAATAAACCATAACACAAACCAAATCAATTATTACATAATTTGTATTCAAACGATATATTTCATAAGCAATTGGCTTATACGCTTGTTCAAATTCTTCCTCACTAATTTGATTATCTACATATTGGTCTCTAACTTCCAAAAGTTCATTGTATTTTTCAGAATATGGTACACGATTTGGATTTAAAAATGGAACATACGATAGCAAAGAAACAAGTAAAGAAACGATTAAAAAATCCAATAAATATGCGAGTACTCTTTTAAAAAATGTTGTTTGCAATATTAGCCCTCCTATCAATAAAGAAATTATAACATGAAAAAAGTGACTTTTCTACTATTTTGTCACTTCTCTCACTAAACGAACATCATCAGCTTGAAAACGTCCTTCAATAACAAGATTATCAGGATTTTCATTTAAAGAATGTTGATTTACTAAAGTATAACTTGACACAGTATACCCATCAGCGATACATCTTTCATAATCTTCAAAAGTATAAGTATTTACAACATCGCCAGTTTCTTCATTTACTAACGCAATAGAATAAACAACTCTTTCTTCAGTATCTCCATAATAAGAAGATTTACCGTTTTCTCCTTTTGCTGCTGAATAAATATCACCATAAATTTTAGAACCTTCTTCAATATTAACAAGATCACCAAACATAGCTTTATCAGGATAAGCATTTACATCTTCTGGCTCAAAACTTTCAATAATATGAGCTTGAATTTGTTCTAAAATGCTTCTCATTTGTAATAAGTTCTCTTGTTCTTGAGTAACTTCAACAGCTTCTTCGCTTTTTATTTCTTCATTAGAATCCTTGTCTTCTACAACTTCAGTAACCTCTTTTTCTTCAGCATTTTTTTGCTCTGGAGTAACTTCAACAGCTTCTTCGCTTTTTATTTCTTCATTAGAATCCTTGTCTTCTACAACCCCAGTAGCCTCTTTTTCTGGAACAACAGTAGCTTCTTCTGCTAAAACTCCTTCAGCTTTTGAAATAGCCTCTGCATCAATATCTGTTAAAACTTTGTTTTCCTCACCCAAAAGTAATTCATCATTGTTATTGTTTTGATTATTTTTAACTAATTCACCTTTTGTAGAGTTCATATTGTCTGCAACAATACCATTATTAGAACCATCTTTTACAACAGCGTTTAAAGTTTGATTTGCATCTTCAAAAATGTTTAATTCATGACCAGAAGGTGTTTGATATGTGTTATTATCTGGTTGGTTGTTTAATTGTGAACTATTACTTGGTGTAGCAGGAGCTATAGGCGATTTTTTATTGTTTTTAAATGCACCACCACCAAGCACTACAGCACCTGTAAGAACCGTTAAGCCAATAGTAGCAGCAATTCTTCTAGCCTT
>CAQRXS010000096.1 GCA_948874605.1 uncultured Bacilli bacterium
TCTGATGCTAAAACACCAATTTTTTTATTGCTTAATTGAGAAACTGAACTTATATTAACTTTCTCTTTACTTACTACAACATAGTGTTCTTTGTGGAAGATAATATCATTTTCATTTGTATCATAAACTACTTTAAATGATCCTGTTCCGATTTCTTCCCCTATATTATAAGTTATTTCATTAACTTCAAGGTCATATTGAGTTTCTAAATCTTTTATAAAGTCAAAGAATACTCCACTACCATTTTTTCCAAATACGTCCAAGTTATTTGGAACATTTATATTTTGAACTACTTTTACATTTTCTGTAATCCATTCTTTTTCTTCAACAGTTAGTTTATTTTCATCATTTACAATTCTATATGTTAAAATTCCTAATCCTATTAGTGCTATAACAGCTACAATGACAATTATTATTATATTCTTATTTATTTTTGACTTTTTCATTTTTAATCAGCTTTCTCAGTTGTATTAGGGTCAGTTGGTTGTGGTGTAACTTTTCTATTATTATTCCAAACAAGTCCTGAACCGTTAACGTTTTTTGAACCAGAAATTATGAAACCTTCATTATTTTCACTTGCTGCTTGCTTTAAAGTAATATTAAAGTCATAAATTTTTTGTTCATCTTCACTAAATTCTTCTAGTGATTTTAAAGCAACACTTTCTGCTTCAACTAAATCAACATTGGATTCGAATGTTAGTGTAATGTATATGATTTTACCAGTAATAATTATATCTGCTGATTTTACTTTATCATTGTTTGCTATATTATTTTCAAAGTCACTTTGTCTTGATTCTGAAATTTGATAATTTTCAACTCCATCAAGTCTTTTGCCATATTTATCTTTTCCATTTCCAACATAAAAACATTGGATTAGAACAGTAGCGATTAGGATTGCGCAGACGATTACTATCGCCATTAGAATTGTAAAAACACGATGTTCTTTGTAGAATTTTTTTATATTTTTCATCTTATTCCCACCTCTTTATAGGTATTTAAATTATACTACATTATATGCTTTTAAGCAATTGTTTAGAGATATTGTAGCAATGTTATAAAACAAATTTTATGATTAAAAAAAGGGATTATAGTAATTCTATAATCTCTTTTAGTTTTTCTTCATTCCAAATTTCTATTCCTAATTTTAAAGCCTTTTCATATTTACTACCAGGTGATTCACCTACTATTACAACGTCTGTTTTTTTGCTTACAGATTCTACTGATGTACCATCATATTTTTCAATAAGATCCTTTATCTCATCACGAGTCATAAAGCTTATTGTGCCAGTTATAACAAATTTTTTATTTGATATTAAAGAATTATTTAAAGCTTTTTCACCTTTATATTCCATATTAACTCCAATATTCTTAAGATTATTTATAAGCTCTATATTTTTTTCATCTGCAAAAAATTCATTAATGTTAGTTGCCAAAATTTCACCTATATCTTTAATATCTGTAAGTTCTTCTTTTGTAGCATTCATTAAATTATCAATTGTATTATATTTTTTGGCTAATACTTTAGCTGTCTTGGCACCAATTCCAGGTATCCCTATACCAAATAATAATCTTTCAAGTGAATTACCTTTGCTTGCTTCAATTGATGTAATTAAATTATCAACACTCTTGTTACCAAATCCTTCTAATTCAATTAGTTCTTCTTGACGATCTTTTAAGTTATATATATCTTCTATTTTAGTAATAATATTCATATTATAGAAGTCTTCAATAATGGCATCTCCTAGACCATCAATATTCATTGCTGGTCGTGATACAAAGTGAATTAGGCTTTCTGTTTTACGAGCAGGACAGTGATTATTTGGACACAAATAATCAATACCTGAAGCTGATTTAACTAATTTTGTTTGACAAATTGGGCATGATGTAATCATTTCAAAATAAGATACATCTTTTCTTCTTTCAATTACAGGTTCGACTACTTCGGGAATTACGTCTCCTGCTTTATGAATAACAACAAAATCTCCAATACGTAAATCTTTTTCACGAATATAGGATTCATTATGTAGAGTTGCTCTTCTGATTGTACTTCCAGCAACTTTAATAGGCGAAAGTACAGCATTTGGTGTTATTTGTCCTGTTCGACCAACAGTAAATATTATGTCTTCTAATTGGGTAACTACTTTTTCAGCAGGAAATTTATATGCAACTGCCCATCGTGGATATTTTGCTGTATTTCCCATTTTTCTCTGACCTTTTATATCATTAAGTTTTATAACAATTCCATCAATCTCATAAGGCAATGATGGTCTTTTTTCTGTCCATTCTTTAATAAAATCTTTTATTTCCTGAAAATTATGAACTTTACATGAATTATGATTAATTGGTAAACCAAGTTTTTCTAATTTATTTAGTGTTTCATAATGAGTGTCACATGTTGTATTTGGAACATGATATAAAACAGTATCTAACTTTCTTTCTTTAGCTATTCTACTATCCAGTTGTCTTGCTGAACCAGCAGCTGCATTACGTGGATTTTGAAATGGTTCCTCACCATTTTCTAGACGTTTTTTATTGGCTAATTCAAAGCTTTTCTTTGTCATATATATTTCACCACGAACTTCTAAGTCAATTGGTTCGTTTAGTTTTACTGGAACATATTTTATTGTCTTAAAGTTATTTGTAATGTCTTCTCCTGTAACGCCGTCTCCTCTTGTAGCTGCCGATACCATTAATCCATTTTTATAAGTCAGATTTACGCCTAAACCATCCATTTTTAATTCACAGACAAATTCTGGATTTTCTATTTCTTTTTCTACTCTTGTTACAAAAGCTTCCACTTCGTCTTCATTAAATACATCCGCTAAACTGAACATTGGAGTACCATGAGTTATCTTATCAAACGAATCAAGAATTTTTGTTCCAACACTAGATGTTGGTGATTCAGGTAGTTTATATTCTGGATATTCTTCTTCCAATTTGAATAGTTCCATTAGTAAACTATCATATTCGTTATCTGTTAAAGTGGGATTATCATTTAAATAATATTCTACATTTGCTTTATTAAGTGTACTAACTAATTCTTCTATTCTTTCTTTTGGATTCATAAATTACCCCCATAAATTATTTGGATATTCACCATCGCTAACTAATTTTTTTATTGATTCTCTTACCATTTCTGTATCTTCTTTATATGTAACTCCATACCAAGTAGCTTCTGTATGAAGAACTTTAACTTTTGCATAGTTTTCTTTATTTGCTTCATCTAGTATATCTGGAATTAAAAATTCACATTTTTCTAAATTTGTTTCATTATTTTTGAAAAATATTGGCATTTTTTCTTCAATATATTGGAAGATAGAAGGATCAAATACTAACATATTCATTGAAACTAAATCTTCATTTTCTATATAAAATTTTTCAGAGCCATTAAGTGGTGTACAAGCTACCTTGTCACCCTCTTTAATAATTGAACTCTCAGTTATAGATTCAAGGTGACCATTATTTGTTGCAATAACTCCTCTTTTTACTGATCCATTTTCTGTCATTGTTTTTTTTGCTTCATATCCAACTGTTGCATATTCTTTTTCATTAGCATGATCTAGAAATTCCTTTGCTACTTTGAATGCATCAAAACCATAGAAATCATCTGCATTTATTACAACAAATGGTTCTGTTATTGCATCTTTTGCACAATAAATTGCTTGAGCAGTACCCCAAGGCTTAACTCTATCTTTGGGTATTTGTACAAAATCTGGAATATTGTCCATTTTTTGGAAAACATATTCTACTGGGATATGTGGTTCAACACGTGCTCCTATTGTTTCTTTAAAAATTTCATAATTTTCTTCTTTTATTATAAAAACAACTTTATTAAAACCTGACTTAATTGCATCGTATACTGAATAATCTATAATAAATTCATCGTTTGGTCCCATTGGAGCTATTTGTTTTAAGCCTCCAAATCTACTGCCCATTCCTGCAGCCATAATTAATAATTCCATAAATAATCCTTCTTTCTTATATTTTTTTTATACTTTTATGGGTTTTTAACAGTTTTTTTATTCCATAGTTTTTTGCAAAAGCAACTGTTATGAAATCTCCTTTTATTTCAACAATAACACCTCGACCATAAATCATATGCATTATGATATCTCCTTCTTTAAATTCGACATCAGCTTCATTATGATATAATTCTTCTCTATTTATTTTTTCTTCTGGCATCATATGTTCATTTTCAATTTCTAATAGGTCAGGAGCTATTTCTTTAATAAAGC
>CAQRXS010000097.1 GCA_948874605.1 uncultured Bacilli bacterium
TCCTAAAAGAGCATTTTGATTCAAAGATTTGTTTTTATCAGGTAGAATTAAATCTTCGCTAATTTTAAGCTTAGTACCTAAACCTTTACAATCAGGACAAGCACCATATGGACTATTAAAAGAAAATAATCTTGGTTCTAATTCAGGGATAGAATAATTACAATGAACACAAGCATAATTCTCGCTCATTAATATTTCTTCGCCACCTATTACATGTAACAATACTTTTCCATGTGCTAAGTTAGTACTAGTTTCAATCGATTCAAAAATACGACTCCTCTCATCCATACGTATTACAACTCGATCCACTACAACATCAATATTATCTTTTTTATTTTTTTCTAAAGTTATTTCCTCATCTAAACTTAAAATTTCTCCATTTACACGAACTCGCGAAAAACCTTTTGCTCGCAAATCATCAAACAAATCCTTATGTGTTCCTTTTTCACCATGAACAACGGGTGCTAATATTTCAAGTTTAGTTCCCTCTTCCATATCCATAACTTTATTTGTCATTTCTTCAATACTTTGACTCTGAATTGGAATATGATGATTCACACAATAAGGAACACCAATTCGCGCAAAAAGAAGCCTCAAAAAATCAAAAATTTCAGTAATTGTTCCAACCGTACTACGAGGATTTTTATTCGTTGTCTTTTGATCTATCGAAATACTTGGTGATAAGCCCTCAATAGAATCTACATCAGGTTTTTCAACATTACCAATAAACTGCCTAGCATAAGCGGATAAACTTTCTACATATCTTCGTTGTCCTTCAGCAAATATTGTATCAAAAGCTAAACTACTCTTCCCAGAACCAGAAACACCAGTCATAACAATAAGCTTATTTTTAGGAAGTTCAATATCAATATTTTTTAAATTATTTTCTCTCGCACCCTTAACGATAATTTTATCCATTACAAAACACACTCCTTCAAAGCATTACTTATTCTACCACAAAACAAGAAATTTATTTGCAAAATCACTATAACATATATTTGTTCGCCATTCAAGAAAAAAATAAATTTTAAAAAAAAGTGCTTGACAACTCACGAAAATGAAGTAAAATATAAAAACAAAAAAAGAAATGAATTTTACAATGAATATATACAAATATCATTAATCGCTTTGGCAGGATATATTGCTATGACAAAGTTTTGCAGCGCAACATCGCCGAACAAAATTCAACAAAAAATAACAACAAGTAATTATAAACAGGACGAGGTAGGTTTTATCAAAAATGGAATTAACACAATTCCATATATTAAAATTAATCTGGGCTTATTAGAAACCAAATACTACGACTATCAGTCAAAAGAATGTTTAGGCTACTATGATTGTATAGATAAAATAAAAGAACCTAATTGTTTAAAAAATTCAGAAGATGAACCATGCTTATATGAGCCAGCTCAAGTAATACCATACCAATCAATTATAGAAGATGGCATAGGCTTCGACTACGATACATTACAAACATTTACGCAAGAAACTTACGATAATTTAGAAAATACATTCCTTGAGGAATATAAATTTAGTAAAAAATATATCTCTTTATATCAAGTATTAAATATAACTACAAATGAGTCAAACTATATTATTGGTAAAAAATTAGATAATTCTAAAGTTTTTAATTATGAATCTTATTGCGTAGAAGATTACACTGGTTATGCTATATATGAAGAAAAAATAAATTTTGATAAAGAAGAATACGCCTATAGTGAAATCTTAGATCTATTAAACTCATATAGAAGTGAAAATTATACAAGAAACCTAAAATAGAAAAAATATATCTGCGTTTAAAAGAATTAACAAATAAATCCATTTTGCATTTATTTGTTTTTTTATTACCATATTTTTCTTTTAACCAAAATGAAAATGGTCTTACTTTTTAGAATATTGAATCGAATAACTAATCCGTAATAAAATTTTCCAAGGTAAAAATCTTGCTAAAAATAAACCAATTTTCATTTTTAAAGAAGGAACTATTATCAATTTTTTTTGAAGCATTTTATCAATTCCAACTTTTGCAGCATATTCCGAAGAAATTCCCTTAACCGTAAATCCCCCATGACCGATTTTATTAAACTCTGTATTCACAGGTCCAGGACACAAAGCACTAATTGATACCTGACTTTTTCTTCTTCTCAATTCTTCATAAATTCCCAATGTTAATTTTAAAATATAATTCTTAGTCGCATAATAAGTAGCAAGTCTAGGACCAGCTAAAAGACCTGCACTACTACAAACATTAAGTAAATACCCTCCACCATCTTTTTCTAATTTTTGTAAAAATAATTTCGTAAGAATATGATAGCTTATAACATTCAAATCAATCATCTCAAGTTCTCTTGTTAAAT
Source organism: uncultured Bacilli bacterium (assembly GCA_948874605.1). The sequence goes on from CAQRXS010000097.1 coordinate 2,358, forward strand.
CTGTTTCTAAAAATTCGCCAAACAAACCAAAACCAGCATTGTTAATAGCAATATCAATTTTTTCATTTTTTACGCTTTCAAATAACTGAAAGACACTATCTTGTTTTGATAAATCAAAACATAAAATGCGAACATTCACATCAAATTTTGTTTTTAATTCTTCTAATCTTTCCTTCCGTCGCGCAACCAAAATCAAATCAATATTCTTACTTGCCAAATATCTTGCCATATCTCTTCCAATACCAGAAGAAGCTCCTGTTATTAATGCCTTCATACATACCTCATTTCCCTATTAGTATAACAAAAAAAGATGCATCTAAACATCCTTAATTTATTTAAGTTCTAATCCTAAACTTTGATCTTGACTTCTATAATTCTCAATGTAATCTAAAATTTCTGAATAATAAAGGTTTTCTTGTTCAAAATTTACTTTCATATCCTTAATAGCATAGCCAGAGTAATCTTCAACCATATAACTCTCATAATTAAAAACTTTTGTATCCTTTAGTTTCTTTCCAATTATATAACTAGTTTCATTCGTTTCCAAATTAAGAATCTCATAAATGGAAACATCAGAAACAGAAAAAGGATTATTTTCAAAATAACTATTAACTAAATTATCGCAAGTATCTTTCGTAAACTTATTAATCACATCATAACTATACGTAACATTAGGATTACATTTTTCAAATGGGATAACTTGCTGATTGCTATAAAGAATTTCTTTCCCAGAATTTATAGTGCTAATTTTTTGATTATTCCATTCAGACACCTGCCAACTTCCCAGATATTCTCCGCTTTTAAAGTCATAATATACTTTAGCATCAGATGGAAAAATAGAGTCGTCTTTCCAAAAATACAAATATTCATCTCCTGATTTTATTACACCAACATGTGACTGACAAAACATATTGTTTGCTAAAATATCATTTGTTACTTTATGAGGAGTACGATGAGCACATCCTGTCGCAACAACACTCATAGCTCCCACACCACACAAAAGACATCTAATTTTCTGAAAATCTCCCTTTTTCATAAATAAAACCTCCAAATATACATTGTATTATAAGAAAAAAAATAACTTTTGTCTAGTTATTTCTTTCAAGAGATTCCATTAATTTTGGAAGCATTTGTTTTTTTCGTGATACCATTTCAGGAAGGAAAAAGCCTTCACTAATATCTTTAATCCCAAAACTATCACTAACAATATCTTTTGCAGATTCATTATATAAAATATAAGAACCATTTTCAATAATATCAGTGATAAACAATGCAACTACAGAATACTCTCCTTTTACCATTTCATTTAATTTATCCACAAAACTTTCCATATTTTTCTTAATACTATCAAAATCCATAGTGATTACTTGACCAATTCCTAAAGTTTCATTCCCTACTTTAAATGATTTGAAATCTTGGAAAATAATATCTTCTATTTTCATTCCTTCTACGCTACTACCAGCTTTAAGCATTTCATAACCATAAGTTTGATAATCTTCGTCACATATCTTAGCTAACTCTTCTACAGCAACTTTATCCATTTCTGTTGTTGTCGGACTTTTTAAAATTAAGGTATCAGATAAAATAGCTGATAACATCAGACCTGCAATATTTTTGGGAACACTAACACCATATTCTTTATATAAATTATATAAAATAGTACAGGTACATCCAACTGGCATACTTCTAAAGTTAATCGGAATACTAGTTCCAATTGCCCCTAAATTATGATGGTCAATAATTTCAACAATACTTGCTTCATCTAATCCAGAAACACTTTGTTCTAAGTTATTGTGATCTACTAAAATAACATTTTTCTTATCATAGTTACCAACATCGGTAATACGAATTAACCCTAAGCATTCTT
>CAQRXS010000098.1 GCA_948874605.1 uncultured Bacilli bacterium
GATATATAGGAGCAAATCCAAATAATTATGTATTATTCAATGATGAGTTATGGCGTATTATCGGAGTCATGGAAAATGTGAATGATGGGACTGATAAGAAAGAATCAAGAATTAAATTAATAAGAGAAAATAGCATTGGAAAATATAGTTGGGATACTAGTGCTACAAATATAAATGGTGGAGCTGGAATAAATGAGTGGAGTAGTTCAAAAATAAATATTTTATTAAATGACTATTATTATAATTCTAAAGGAAATCAAAAATGCTATGTACAAGAAACTAGTAAGGCATGTGATTTTCGTTTAATAGGCTTAAAAGAAAATTCATATAATTTCATAGGTAAGTCATTATGGTATTTAGGAAGTAATGGGAAAGAAGTATTATGGAAAAATATTAATGCAGCACAATTTTATCAGTTAGAGCGCAGTAATAATTCTAGTAAAATATGTACGAGTGGTTCGTATTGTACTGATACATATGGGAGAAGTACGACATGGATTGGCAATTTGGGCCTTATTTATCCTAGTGATTATGGTTATGCTACTGGTAATGACCAAAAACAACGTGAGAAATGTTTGAATATGGATATTTACGCCTGGAGCAGTGAGTGTTATATGTCTAACTGGTTATATAAATACGAGACGCCTTATTGGACTATGATGCCCATTGCCCGTAATGATATGTTAGCTGGTGTGGCGCCTATAAATTCAACTGGTAATATAGGTGTTAATTTAGCGTTTTTTGACTTTCATATCATACCTACTCTTTACTTAAAAGAAGATGTTAAAATTTCTAATGGAATTGGAACAAAACAAAATCCTTTTACTTTAAGCTTATAAAGTATTTTGGAAATTTATTCCAATTTTTTTATTTGTGAGTGATGAGATGTACCTGTTTATTTATAAATTGTTAAAAGTTTATAAATTGATGTATAAAAAGCATTTAATAATAAATATAATTAAGTACTTGACAATACATAGTAGCTATGATAATTTAGTAGAGAAAGAGGTGATACTATTCATACTCAGTTTAAAAAAGGCGTTTTAGAGTTACTAGTTCTAACAATTGTTTCTAAAAAAGATATGTATGGTTATGAACTTGTTGAAGAAGTAAGTAATGTTGTAGATGTGAATGAGGGGACTATTTATCCGATTTTAAAAAGATTAACAAATGAATCTTATTTTGAAACCTATTTAGAGGAATCTAATGAAGGGCCTATTCGAAAATATTATCATATTACTGCTAAAGGAACTTTAAGACAAAAAGAAATTTTAAAAGAATGGACACTATTTTCAGATAGTGTAAATAAATTTATTAAGGAGCGAGATTAAATGAAAAAAAAGGAATTTCTGGATATATTAAGAAAAAAATTAAATATTTTGGAAACGAGCGAAGTAGAAGATATTATTAGTGAGTATTCTGGATACATTGATGAAAAAATAGAGTCTGGTGCAACAGAAGAAGAAGCAGTTGAGGCATTTGGAGATTTAGAAGAACTTGCGAATGACTTATTATCCGCATATAAAATCAAAGTAAAAAAAGAAAAAGATCCAATTGGCGATTTTTCTAAAAAAGTGTTAGAAACTATCAATTTTATAGTTGATGAATTGAGTGATAAATCGTCACGAGAAATTATACAACTTATATTAGAAATAATGGTAATTTTGTTTATTATTGGAATATGCCGTATTCCTGTATCTATGCTTATTTCGTTAGGTAAAGAGGTTTTCTATATTTTATCTAGTCCTTTAAATAGAATTTTTTTCCTAGTATGGAAATTTGTTTTGGAATTTGCTTATTTTATCTTGTCTATTTTAGTATTTGTAAGAATAGTTGATAAAAGATATTTGCAAAGGGTAAAAAATAGTGTGAATAAGGAAGAAGAGGAACTTCAAAAAAATGAGGTTATAAAGAAAAAAAAAGTAAAGGAAGAAAAAGTTTTTGAACCAAAAAGTAGAACTTATTTTCTTGGAGAAATGATTGTTAAAATAGGAGTTTTTTTCTTGAAGTTTTTTGCTATTTGTATTCTTTTTGGAGCAAGCGCATATTTAATAGGAATGGCTTTTGTTTTAGGGTTGTGTGTTTATCTATTAATACAAGGGGTTACATATTTTGGATTTTATATGGTTATGCTTGCATTGTTTTTGTTAGGAGTTATTTTCTTTCGTTTACTATTTAATTTTGTGATAGATAAAAAAAATAATGGGATGTCCTTATTTGTTAATATCATGGTTTCTATTTTATTTTTGGGTATTGGTTGTGGATTTGCTGTAATTGAAGTTGCAGATACTGAATTTATTAATTCTGTTCCAAATGATTTAAAAACAGAAACCCTTACGGAAGAACTTTCTATGACAAAAAATACAGTGTTTATTGGTAATATTGAAAATTATGTGGTAGATAACAATTTAGAAACCGTTAAAGTAGAGTATGTTTACTATCCTCTTGGAACTAAAATGAGTACAGATATTCGCAAAAGAGAATATGAAAATTATGATGTTGTTTATTTGAACTGGGATTTTCAATCTCTTCATATTAAATCGGATTTTTTTGAACATATTATTAATGATTTAAAAGCAAGAAAAGTGTACAATTATTATTTAGAGCCTACGATTACAATTACAGCAAACGAAAAAAATATTGAATTGATTAAGAAGAATCGTCAAAAGCATTATAAAAGTGAGACAAATTATCATTCTTGTGAGTTTATAAGAACTTTTAAAATAGAAAAAATAATTGAATCTACTTCTTTAAATGATGATGTACAAGTACTTGTTTCACAATATTTACATGAGGAACAAGCTTTAGTAAATGTTCCTAAGGAATTAGTTAGTGATTTAGAAGAAGGAAATTCTTATGAATTTACTTTTAGAACTTTTCAAACATATATTGACACAGATATTAAAAGAGTTTTTGATGAAAATAAGATTGTGAAAATTCAAGAAACTTCCAAAAAAGGCTTTGAACAAAAGCAAGATAACTCATGTACTTTATTTTATTAAAATTTATCTTTATTGGATGAATTTTTTTTTGTTTTATGTTAAACTAATAATAGAGGATGATGCTATGGAAAAACTTAATATGGAAATGAGCATGTTAGAACGATATGGTGAAAATTTAACTTCTAAAGAATATATAACAGATCCTGCTATTGCGAGAGAAGATGAAATAAAACAATGTATATTAACGCTTTTAACTCCTGAAAAAAGTGCTTTGCTTGTTGGTAAACCTGGTATAGGTAAAACGGCGATTGTAGAAGGGCTTGCTTATCGAATTCAGTCTCAGCTTGTTCCTAAAGTTCTTTTAGGATGGGAAATTATAAAAATTAATATTACCTCATTGTTAGGTTCTATTAACTCTGATGGACAGGTCGAAAATCGTATTGATTTATTAGTAAAAGAATTGAATTCGCGTGAAAAGACTATTTTGTTTATTGATGAAACACATGTTTTGGTAAATAAAAATACTCAAGAAAACTCTGGAATAGATTTTGCAAATATGTTAAAGGCTGGATTAGATCGTGGAACAATTAAGATGATAGGGGCTACTACTACTGAAGAATATGAGACTTATATATTACGAGACCGTGCTTTCTTAAGACGATTTCAAAAGATTGAAGTATTGGAAACTGATAAGCCTACGACAGTTAAGATATTAATGGGAACAATTCCAAAATTGGAAAAACAAATTGGAGTAAAATTAGAGTATTCGGAGTTTATTAAAACGAGAATTATGGAATTTATTGTGGAAATGACAGATGAGTATAAAAGAGTCTATGAAGTGGCATCACGTTATCCAGATATTTGTTTGACTATTTTGTCAAATGCGTTTACTTATGCATTGTTTGAAAATGAAGAAGTTGTGCGCATAAAGCATGTTTATAAAGCAATTTGTAATGCTAAAAATGTTTATGATGATGTCAAGGTAAAAGAAATAGAACGTTTTAAAATAGAATTTAAAGATTTAATATTAGAAGAACATATGGATTTGGATGAAAGGGGATAAAAATGGAAAAAATTAGAGTATTTCAAATTGGTTGTGGAAAGATGAGTAAATATATTATGCGATATGTTTATGAAAAAGCTGGAGAAGTAGTTGGGGCTGTTGATGTTTCGGAGTCTTTAATTGGACAGGACATCGGTTTTGTAATGGAAACAGAAAATAAAAATGTAGTTATTGAGGATGTAAAAAAATTGGATACTATGTTAAAAAAAAC
>CAQRXS010000099.1 GCA_948874605.1 uncultured Bacilli bacterium
TATTTTTCTTCGATATTCTATTAACCAATGGCTTTCTATCTTCCAACTTTAAAAATGTTTATAAAAATTATGAATATGATAAAAATTATATAGTTGAAACTCTTGGTGCAAGAACACTTTCAGGTGCATCGGTATGTCGTCATATGTCTGCACTAGCGGCAGACTACTTCAGTGAACTAGGCAATAAAGCAGAAATATTAACCGTATCAAGTGCCGAAAGCATAGAAAATCTAAACAGTATAAAAGATTTTAAAAAATTACAATGGAGTCATGGGGTAGTAGGAATAGCAGATAACAATCATAAATTTATTTATGATCCAACAATATCAAGATTATGTGGAAAAAGCGAAGACTCAAATCAGGAATTAGAAAAGTATATCGCAGAAGTATCTTTTGTTACAACAAGAGCATATCAAATAATAAAGCCACAGCAATACTCATTCAGCAAAAAACACAACAATCTCCAAGAGTTATGTCGATTACCTTTAGAAACCTTAGATAAAGATGAAATAATGGCAATACGTCAAAAAATAGTAGACATATTTGTAATAAATGAAGCTCTTGCCTACAATTTTGCTATAGAAAATTTAAATTTAACGAAAGAAATATCAAATTTAGAAGCCAAAATATGTCCACATAGTGATTCACCAATTTTAAAATGGCAATTAAAAAAATAATTATATAGTAAGTAAATGTTGACTTAATAAAAAAATTTGTTATAATTAATGCATACAAGCGATGACTGGGTTGGCAACCACGAGCTATATATAATAAAGTTGATTTCTTCTAGAAATAAGTAGGATGGAACCGCGGATTAATATTCGTTCCTACAATATTTCTAGATTTTTTATTTTAAGGAGTGATTAATATGAAACGAGTTATCGCTTATTTAGAAAAAGAACGAGGGAACAAGTTTTAAAAAGAATATAATAAAATAGAAGGAGAAAAAAATATGGAAAAAATAAAAATGGAAGACATAGTAAATTATTGTAAACAATACGGATTTATATTTCAAGGAAGTGAAATATATGGTGGATTATCAAACACTTGGGATTACGGACCATTAGGAAGAGAATTAAAAGAAAATGTTCGTCGTGCTTGGTGGAAAAAATTTATCCAAGAAAATCCTTATAATTATGGTCTAGATGCAGCAATACTGATGAATCCTGAAGTTTGGGTAGCAAGTGGACATGTAACTAATTTTAACGACCCATTAGTAGATTGTAAAAAATGTAAAAGTCGCCATCGCGCTGATAAACTAATTGAAGAATATACAAATGGTGCCGAAACAGGAGATGGATGGGAAAACGAAAAAATTGAAAGCTTCATGAAAGAAAATCATATAGCCTGTCCAAAGTGTGGTGCAGAAGATTTTACACCTATAAGAAAATTTAATTTATTATTTGAAACACATCAAGGTGTAACAGAAGATTCAAAAAATAAAGTATATTTAAGAGGAGAAACAGCTCAAGGTATATTTGTTAACTTCCTTAATGTTCAAAGAAGCATGAGAGCTAAATTACCTTTTGGTATTGGACAAACAGGAAAAAGTTTCAGAAATGAAATAACTCCAGGTAACTTTACATTCCGTACTAGAGAATTTGAGCAAATGGAACTTGAATTTTTCTGTAAACCAGATACGGACCTAGAATGGTTTGGATATTGGAAAAATTATTGTATAGATTGGCTAAAATCTTTAGGTATCAAAAAAGATAATTTAAGATATAGAGATCACACTAAAGAAGAATTATCATTCTATAGTAAAGCTACTACAGATATCGAATTCTTATTCCCAATGGGATGGGGAGAACTATGGGGTATCGCTGATAGAACAGATTACGATTTATCAGTTCATATGGAACATTCAAAAGCTGATTTAAGATATTTAGATCCTGAAACTAATGAAAGATACACACCTTTTGTAATAGAACCATCACTAGGATTAGATAGAGCAATATTAGCATTTATATGTAATGCATATGAAAAAGAAGAACTAGAAAATGGAGATACAAGAGAAGTTCTAAAAATACATCCAGCTCTAGCTCCAGTAAAAGCAACAATATTACCTTTAATAAAAAAGGTTCACGGATCTAAAGCAATGGAATTATATGCAAAATTATGCAAAGAATTTAACGTATCTTATGACGAATCAGGTTCAATTGGAAAGCGTTATAGAAGAAATGATGCGGTAGGAACACCATTTAGTATTACAATAGATGACGAAACAATCGAAAATAACACTGTAACAGTTAGAGATAGAGATACAATGGAACAAATAAAATTGAATATAGACGAGTTATCAAGCTATATTAAAGAAAAAATTGAATTTTAGTGTAAAATTATAGTCAAAGATGGTAATATACCATCTTTTCGTTTGCCCAGTATTTTTATGTATTATATAATAGAAAAAGTATTTTAAAAAGGGAGTGATAAAATGAATTTTGTAGAATATTGCAATAAAAGAATAAAAGAGATAGAAGAAGGTATAAATGAAATAACTTTTCTCGAGTCAACCACACAACCAATTACATATAGCGGAACAAAAAAAGAACTTTTAAAAAGATACTACGAAGACAAAGGAAGAAAATTAAAAAACATAATTTTCAAACCATCAGAAAATGAACTGAAAAATTATATTCTTGAATTAGAATCATGTAAATTAAAGCAAAAAAAAGCTTCTCTAACTGAAGAATTAGATCAATTACTAAAAGGAATTCAATCGTTTTCAGAAGGAACCTTTCATGCACCTGTTATACCAAACAAATATTTAATCAAAAATATTATATTTTTTTCATCAAAGTCAAATACAAAAATTGAAGATATAATAAAACTTCTAATTAGTCTATTCAAAAACAATCCAAAAGAGAATATTAATATAATCATCGAAATAGAAAATCGCATTGCCAATAGTTATGATGAAAATTATAGAATTATGAAAAATTATACTTCAAGTATCGTTAACTTTTTAGTAGAAAAACTTCTGTTACTAGTTTTAAGCGAAGAAGAGCAATTAGAATATAGCATTTGTATCAATAGTTTACTAACAGAAATAAATTTAAGTTTGCTATCAGAACCTAGAAATCAAGATGAAAAAAACGAATTGGAAACAAAGAAAAAAGCAATAGCAGAATTAAAACAATATATTTGTGATGGAAAAATAGTTTATCCAGCCCCAACTATAGAATATTTCGAAACACTTCTAAACATTGCCTCAGTTCCAAGAATTCAAGCGATGAATTACATAGCAGATATGGAAGTTCTTATTGCTACTGAAAATGAAAAAACAAATAATGTTGTTTTAAAGAACTTTCTATCTGAGCAAGAGCAGGATGTTTATCAAAACGCTCAAAATATAGCCAAAAATATAGAAGTACCTGAAACAAAAGCATTATTCAATCGTTTTCTTAAAGACGTCACATCAATATGCAAATATATTACTCAGGTTTGTCCACCAGAAGAACTCCAAACAACATATGAGGCTTTAGCAAATAAAGTATTTATGTTAAAACTATTGATTCAGAATATAGATGAGCATCAAACTATAGATGATACAGCAAGTTATTTAACAGATAATGAAGAATTCCCAATAATCTTAAGAAACATAGAAACAATGGATATAGTTTTATATCCAGAAGCACATAGTCTTTTGCAAATATTAAAAGAAAGTAATATTGAGCACAAAAAAATAAATAACATTAATGGTATAGATCTTTTTTGCTTATCTGGTACTAATTTAAGCCTCTTATATACTAAAAATGGAAAAAATATAGTTATTATAAGTTTTGTAGATAGTAAACTAGAACAAAACTATAATAGTTTTAGTAAAGAGCAATTATTAAAATTACAAAATTTATTAAAAAACCATAAAACTGAACAACAAAAAAAAGCCGAAGCAATATGTGAAAAATTAATAACTCAATCATTAACATTTGAAACAACAAGAATTACAGATAAAGATTACAAAGGCTTAAAAAAAGACTAAAAATCATTTCTTTTTTGGATATATTATTGAAAAAAGAATTATTATTAGATATAATTAATAGGTAAAATAGTATAGGAGGCATAAAAATGGCATTTAGTATAAAAAAAATATTCGAAGCTGAAGACGAAGAAGTTAGATTGAATGGTACAGAGGACGAATATTATGCATCAGAATCAACAGAAGTTGAAAATGCAAATAATAAAATGATT
>CAQRXS010000100.1 GCA_948874605.1 uncultured Bacilli bacterium
AATCCTTCAGCATAATCTGGAGAACTATATACCATGTCCAATATTTCTAACTGATCATTAGAGAACCACGTATCTTTACCATCTGTTACTTTCTTTTTTTTGTTGTATTCTGCTATATAGGAATAATTATATCTACACCACTCCATATAGTCTTGATACATCCCATTTGTAATAATTAGTACAGGAATTTCTTCTTCGATTATTTCACCAGATTCATTTGTTTTTTCTATTTTTTGTTTTGTTTCCTCGTGTTTTTCATATAATCCTGCTGCCTTAAATTTCTCAAGTAAATCTTTTTCTGCTTGATCATAATTTAACTCTGACAATGTAGAATGAATAATAGCAAGTGGAATTCTCCAATCAACTCTTCCATAATCTCCATCAACACCTATAACAATTCCCTTTGGATTATTATTAACCCACTCATCCACTTGCCTGTTATATTCATTTTGAACAGAAATCATATATTCATTATATTTTGATAGTACACTATCATTAGAACTGCCACTACCAAAAATAGACCCTAAAGCAACTATAATTAGAATAACAAGTGCAGCTGGAATCATAATTTCAGCAAGCGATATAAATAAACTCATTAACATTTTTAACATTTTTAGCAACATTTGTTTTGCAACCTGAGCCAATTTTTTTCCTATAGTCTGTTTAAATTTATTCTTAATTGGCGTTGTAATTTTTTTTGTAACTTTTTTTGCTGTTTTTCCAGTTTTTGTTTTAAGTTTTCTTCCTATCTTATCACTTATATATTCAGAACCTGTACCATCATTACTAATTGCTTTATTTAATTCTCTAGACGTTTTAGTTATTGTCTTGCCAAATTTAGAAATTTTTTCTCCACTTTTACTAACAACTGTAACCGTTTTAGATAATTTTCCTTGATTATCATTAAACTTAAAGGTCTTTTTTGCAACCTTATTAATTCCAGTCTTTAATCTGCTTTTTTTAGGAACATCTTTATCATTATCTTCAGAAGATATATTTTCAATATTTTCTTCACTATTACTAGCATTAGTTTTTAACCTGCTAGATGAACCTTCAGTTGAATATTGATCTGCATTTTCCTTTTCTTGATTATTTGCCGAAGTTTTTAATCTTGTACAGGAATTCTCTTTATTGGAATTACTTTCAACTTCATTGGAATCATTTGTTTTTTCCTCTTCTTCTTTCTTTTTTTGTTCTTCTTCTAAAATTTTTATTTCCCTATTTTCTTTAATATCTGATAATTTTTTTGCCCCTTTATCTACTAAATCAAAAGAATGAGATGATAATGAAGAAGAAAAGGTTGATAATCTATCTATGGATTTCTTGGTATCTTTTTCTGAATTATTATTCAGTATGAATCACCTATCCTTTCAATAATTTAAAATCATTAAAAATCATCTTGCTTGTACTTGATTGTCTGTATTATTAATCTTATATAATAAGTAATCTTTAGGAATTTTATTTGAAAAAGGAATAACATCAGAACCAAATACTAATAACCCCTGACCAGTTGGGGCATCTCCTTCTACATATCTACTTTCTTCTTCACTTATCCCAAAGATATTACATATTGCTGGAAGATCTAATGTTTTTTGTTTTAATATAACAGCAAATTCTGAATTAGAAAGCATTTTTCTACCCTGTTCATTGTTTAGCATGTCTGCTATATTTTGTGTTATTATTGTATTCATTCCTAATAGTTTTCTTCCTACCTTATAAGTAGTTGCTAAATATTGTGCAGAATAAGGGTTTGCAAGTAAAATGTGAGCTTCATCAGTAAAATTCCAAGTATATTTTCCTAAAGTCTTGTTATATGCTAATCTATTTTGAATATAATCAAGAACTACTAAATACCCTGTTGTCTGTAATGATGCTGAAAGCTCACTAATATCAAAGCAAACAAGCCTTTTCTTGATATTAACATTAGTTTGTTTAGCAAATAAGTCCATCGACCCTTTTACAAATCTCTCAATTATTAGAGCCAAATCTTTTGACTCTTGCTCTGGTTGTTTAAGAAGCATATTGTAAAAATCTGGCAGTGTTGGAAGCAATGTTTTATCTTGATAATTACTTTTTTCATATTCCTCGAATACAAGTTTAGTACATCTATCAATAATCGTTTTTTGACCACCACTAAGTCCATTTGCACCAACTATACTTTCAAGGAATGCTATAATGTACTCCGTTTTTGATTTTATGGGATTATTTCTACCACTCTCATTAAATCCATAATTTAAATCTAAATCAAAAGGATTTATATAGGTGTTAGATGTTGCAGAAATAGTTATCTTTTGACTTTCTTCCTTAAAAGCATCTAATAATGAGCCATACTCATTTTGTGGATCAATAATGAAGATATCATCATTAGGATAACGAATCATTATCTGCTCTATAATTGTTTTTACATTAAATGATTTTCCAGCACCACTTGTAGCTAATACACACCCATTTCCATTAATTAATTTTTTTCTATCACAGAATATAGAATTCTTACTTACTAAATTCACTCCATAATATAGCGACTTTTCATGCAAGAAGTCTTTTGAGTTGAAAGGTACATTAACAGCTGGTGCCTCACTTGTAAGTGTTCTTTGAAATTGAATAGAATTATGACCTAAAGGAAGAAGATTTTGTAATCATTCTAATTGTTGCCATAAAAGTGAACGAACCTCAACCAACATTTCAGCTGCAACCTCCTGAACTTTTATAGTTTGATCTTCCAAATCTTCAAAACTATTGGCAGAAATACAAATCAATGTATTATTTTGAAATATTTTTTGATTATTTTTTTGAAGATCATATTGAAGCTGTTCTGCATTTAAAATCTTTGTCTCTAATTTTTTATCCTTTACCCATTCATAATCTAGATGACTTTTACCAGCACGCTTAATTTTTTCAAGACGTTCGGTTTCCATTGCCGACAAGGATTTATCTACTTGTTTCATCATCTTAGCAGCATTTGTCGGAGTTATATTTAGTGTTGTTATTAAATTTACTTCTTCTAAAGTAGTAATGCGATTATAAAATCTTGGAGTTAGACTTTTTGGTAATTTAGAAACATATAATACTCTTAAAAATTTTTTATCATCTATTTCTATAAAATCAGATTCTCTCATAGAAATTTTTTTAGGTGCAATAGCATCAAAAATTGTCATATTATTTTCTTGAGCATAAGTAATTATATTATCTATATTTCTAGTTTCTAAAGTTTCTACATTGAAGAAGTTATATAAAAACTTTAATCTTTCTTTCATACTAACTAACGTAATCTTTGACTTTAATTCTTTAAATTTCTGTTCGGTTTTTAAAAAGATATTTAAAAACAAAGCATTTGCTTCAATAAAGTCCTTTGCTTTCAAAGACACTACAATAAATCTTTTTGTCTGTAATATTTCTTCATTAGACCCTAGTGAATTTACAATGATTGTATTTAATTCATCTGCTATCTTTTTTTGCTTATCATCTATTAACTGTTCAGTATCAAATATAAACTTTTCTTTATACTTTTCAGTTTTAATAGGAGTTCCTGCATTAATAACTGCAATATGATTATCCTCTCTAAATGAATGAAGATATTCAAGCCATTTAAAGAAAATATTTTCTGCTTCTTCATCGTTTGCTTTAGCAAATGATACATCAGTATATTCAATACAAATAGAGTATTCATCATCTCCTATTTTTAAAATATTAGTTTTTTCATCAAAGTCCTGAAACATATAAGAAATTACCTCTTGACTTGTTTTTGGGGTAAAGACTTTTGGAATAACTCTAATTTTTGGTTTATTCTTTTGACGATTCTTCTTCAACTTTTGCTTCATTTATTATATTTTCCTCCCCTCCGATAACTTGTTTAGCAACTTTTAGAAGAACTTGGGCTTCTTCTGGACTTAAAGAAAAATTACTTGTAGATTTTTCTAAAGCATTTATATTAAATTTTTTCTTAGCTCTAGCAATTTCTCTTTGCTTTTTTCGTTCCTTTTGAAGCTCTTTTTGCTTTTGTTTTTCTATCTTTTTAGCATTTTTCAAATCTTTTTTATTTAATACTGATTTCTCTATTGTTTTTTTTCCCTTTTCTTGTTGTAATTCTTCTTCAGTT
>CAQRXS010000101.1 GCA_948874605.1 uncultured Bacilli bacterium
TTCCAGGAAGAAGTGAAAATGTCGATTGATTGATATGAAATGGTAATTCCACTTCTTTTTCAACATTGGAGAAATCCTGTATGAGATTAGCATTTGTTTCTAGAATATTTAAAGCTGTTGTCACTTCTTTTTCACGATTCGTTTGAATAGATAATTCTAAATTCTTTGTTTTTTCTTCTGACTCTATCGTGATAAAGTCATATTTGTTTGCAGCATTGATGATATTTGGAAGTCCAATCCCTAATGCAGACGCAAATGCAGCAATAACAGCAGTATAACAAAGTTTTCTTTTTTGATGAAATTTTTGAACAACAGATGCCTCAGCTTTTCTTAACACTTTAAATAGCTTTCCAGCTTTTTTGGGTTTTCTTTCTTCGATTTTTATGTCCATCTTTTTTCCTGTAATAGCTTCATATTCTTTTATTGCTTTACGAACTTCTTGAAATTGTGCTAGTTCTACTTGATTTGAAACAGGCTTTTCTGAATTTCTTTCTTGATGTTTTATAATTATATCTTGACCATTTATCGAAAGAAACATTTTGTGCCCAGTTAATGATTCATAAGTCGCGACAGAATTTCGAAGTGATTTTCTTAGTTCTGGCTCACGGAATTGTATCTCTTCAATTGGAGGTTGAGTGCTACTAGAAGAAATATGTAATTGTTTTTCTTCTGATCTCGCTAGCACTGGCTGAATAAATTCTTGATATTTCGTTAAATTTTGTCCTGCCATACGGCATTTTAATACAGTCTCGAAATCCATAGTAGCTGATGGCAAATTTAATTCTTCGTCTGTCATTCTTTCTAATTGTTCTATGGTCATTTCTTTTAAGCGTGACATTTCTTTAATAATTATTTCTCTAAACTGCATAGCTTCATTATAAAACTCTATTGGTTTTTGAGGATTTACAAGCATTTCATCTTTTATTTTATTACATTCATATAAACCTACGGCTAAAGCATTTAGATAAGCTATACGTTTTTTTTGTCTTTCATCTACAAAAGTTTGAGAAGCGAAAGACTCTGTTTCTTGACTCTTTAAAAGAGTTGGAATATCACTTTGCTTAACTTCTCTAGTATTTTCTAATTTGGAAGTAGGTACTGAGCTTGTTATCTCAGGTTTTACAACTGGAGTATTTTCAACAATTAAATCCAAAAGATTCACTTCTTCTTTTTGAGGAAGAGACTCCATAGTTTCTTGGACATTTTCTAGACTTTCTTCTATTAAAATTTTCTCTTCAATTTTTGAAAGATTTTGATACAGTAAATTGATACCATTATAGTTTGAATATAAGTTCTCAAATTCATCTTTCGTACTAAGCTCCTTATTTTCTAATCTATCTAGAACATCTTGCTTTTTTAATTCGAATTTCGAAAGGAGTTTAATTAGTTGAACAAAACGTGGAATTTCTGATGATTTTTTAAAATCTAATTTCACATTATTTAAGACTTGTTTTGCCAATAGGAATAATTTATTGTAATAATTATTTTGATTTATTACCCATTTTTCTTCTGTTGTTTTTTCATGTGACTCAGTATTAATTTGGAGTATAGCTTGTTCCAAGTTCGTTGTTATATTCTCTAATTTTTTTATAATATTTGCAAATAATGCCATACAATTTTTATCAGAGTATTCAAAATTTGCTCCATAGGCAATGAACTCTTGATTTTTTATCTTTAAGTCACTCAATAATGTTTGCATATCCATTAATCACCCTACTCATCTATTATGTTCATTATAGCATAGAAAAAAAGAAAAAAAAAGAAGATTCTTTTCAGAGTCTTCTAAACGCATTCTACGTAAGTGTCGGATAAACAACGTATTGCACAAACACAAGACAAATCAATAGTAAAAAATGAATTTGTTGCTACATAAGGATTTAAGCTTGTTGTATCTGGGTTTGTTTCTAGAACACGACAAGTGCAACAGTTATTATCAACTTTTTCTACACGAAATACTGAAGATGTAGTTCCTCCTGCAACAGGATCTTTGCTTGTTGGCATTGTAAAGGCAACTCCATTACTTCCGCAAGTATATAGCTCGATTGGTCTAGTATTGCAAATTAAGCAATTTGGACCACCTCCAAGTACTGGACGATCGCATGAATCTAAGCATGAATCTGGACAAGCATTTTGTTGTAATACTAAAATAACATTCAATATTTCAGAAATGCAGTTTTGACTTGATGTTTCGTTATTACACATACATATTCCCCTTTCCTATATTCTCACTAATAATTTATGCCATTTTCTAAATTTAGTGCATTTTAAAGTTTTTTATAGTATAATTACATTGAGGGTGATCTTATGGACCAATGGTTAATTTATTTTATTATTGTAGTTGCCTTATTATTTATTTCGTTAATTGTTCGCAAATTAATGAAAAAAGATTTCCACTTGGAAGCAAACAAATTACTTGGTTACTTGGGTGGAAAAGATAATATTGTTAATGCGGAATGTAATATGTCACGTTTTAAAGTCTTATTAAAAGATATTTCGATTGTTGATAAAGATGCGATTACAAAACTTGGAGCAAAAGGTATAGTAGAAATTGACAATCAATTAAAAATTATTTTTGGTAAAGATGCAAAACAGTTAAAAAAATATATAGATGAATTACTATAGGAATTTTCTATAGTTTTTTTATATCAACAATTTCTGTTATTGGAATAGATTTACCGTCTAATGTAAGAATAGAACTGCCATTTTTCCCAACTAAATTTGTTTCTATCACTTCTTCTTTTGTTGTTATCTCAACTTTACTTTTATAAACAAAATCACGACTACTAAAAATTTTATCTAACTCTTTTAAAATATTTTTACTATCTTTTTTTTCTTCCATCAATTTGCTATAAAACATTTTCTTATTATTTTCAATTTCTTTTTTAATAGGACTTGCAAATACTTTTGGTAAATTTTTCATATACTCACCTCACTTTATTTTATGTTTAAAATAAGCTTTTATGAAACATAATAGAAGTATGAAAGCAAAAAAGATTTTAAATTATTTATATTTTATTCTACCTTTTCTAATTTTACTTATGATTAGTCTTTTTTTGATGTATCACGCCCGCTTTATTATGGATGTTTATCAAAATCACTTCGAAAAACAACTTCTTTGGTTTGGAATTGGTTTCGTTCTTCTTTTCGTATTTCATTTTATATCTTCCAGAAGGCTTTTTCAATTTAGTTTTCTCTTATATCTTATAAATCTTTTTCTTTTAGTTTTAGTTCTTTTTATTGGTAAAGATGTGAATGGCGCAAAAGCATGGTTAGATTTAAAATATTTTAGTTTTCAACCTAGCGAGTTAATGAAACTTACTTATTCTTTGTTTCTTTCTCAATATATAGCAAAAAGAAAGTTTAAAAACTGGAAAGAAGAATTGCTATTTCTTTTTACGATTCTTTTCTTTTTTGCTTTACCTTCTGTTTTAATATTTTTAGAACCTGATACAGGTGCCATATTATTTTTAATATTCATTACCATAGTTCTTTTATGGAATTCTCCTATTCATAAGTTATGGTTTTTGTTGCTTGGATTTTTCGTCATTTCGGCTTTGTCTGGCTTCTTTTATTGTTATTTTTTTCAAAAAGATTTTATTATATCTATTCTTGGCACTTCTTTCTTTTATCGTGTAGAACGATTAATGAATTTTCGAAGTGGAATGCAGATTGAAAATGCTCTTATTGCGATTGGTAGCGCGCCTTTAGTGCAAAACTCAATAACTACTCCTGGTATTTATATTCCTGAGTCGCCTACTGATTTTGCCTTTGCTCTTACTTCTAATGTTTTTGGAATTCTTGGAAATATTACTATTCTATTTTGCTTTTTTCTATTGGACTCTTTTTTTGTTCAATTTTATAAAAAATGTAAGAAAAAAGAAGAAAAATTATTTACTTTAGCTTTTTTAAGTATTTTCTTCACAAGTCAGTGGATTAATATAAGTATGAATCTTGGAATGATTCCTATTATCGGTATTCCTTTACCATTTGTTTCGTATGGAGGAAGTTCCACAATTGTTTTATTTTTATATTTGGGGATTTTATTTTCTTTTTTAAGGAAACCTAATCACAGAAAAAAAGACA
>CAQRXS010000102.1 GCA_948874605.1 uncultured Bacilli bacterium
TTAAACCGTTGATTGGCGTGGAAGTTCCTTTCAATAATATTTCTCTATATCTGTATGCTAGAAATTATGAAGGCTATCAATCCTTAATAAAATTAAGTTCTCTTTCGGAAGAAAAGAAATTAAAATTGACCGATATTGAAAGTTATCAGGAAAATATCAACGTTATACTTCCTTATTCAAATGTTGCTGAATATTCTAGTTATGATTTGAAATTTGAACATTTATATCTTGCTTATGAAACAAGTGAAGAGAAAAAAAATGCTCTATTGGTAACAGAACATGTAATATTTTGTCCTAATTTTAAAGCTTTTTCTATACAGGATGGACGCTATTTAGCCATGTTAAAAGCAATTGATTTGGGAGAATCTGTGCGTCTTATTCCAAATGATTTTGATAGAAATACAATGGAGTATTATTTAAAAGAGGACATCTTGGATGAAACACAAGAATTTGTGGATTCTTGCAATGTTGTAATTCCTAAAAATAATAATTACATTCCAAAGTTTAGTAAAGATGTTGATTCTGTGAAATATTTGATTGCTTTAGCTACGAAAGGCTTAACGAAAAGACTAAATGGAAGAGTTTCGGAAGCTTATACAAATAGGTTAAACTATGAATTATCTGTGATACAAAAAATGGGCTTTGAAGATTATTTTTTAATTGTTTATGATTATGTGAAATTTGCAAAACAAAATAAAATATTAGTTGGTGTAGGTCGTGGAAGCGCGGTTGGTTCTTTAGTAAGCTATTGTCTTGGAATTACAGATGTTGATCCTTTAGAATACAATTTGTTATTTGAGAGGTTTTTAAATCCAGAACGAGTTTCGATGCCAGATATTGATATCGATTTTGAAGATACTAGAAGAGGAGAAGTAATTGATTATGTAAAATCTCGTTATGGTGTGGAAAATGTTGCTAATATTTTAACTTTTGGAACCTTAAAAAGTAAACTAGCTTTGCGAAGCGTTGGAAAAGCTTTAGAAATAAATTCTTCTTTGATTGATGCATTTGTTAGTAAAATCGATGCTAGATTAACCTTGAAAGAAAATTTAGAAAATAAAGATGTATTCTATTATGTTGAACATAACAAAGAAATAAAAGAAATGTATACTGTTTCTATGAAAATAGAGGGATTAAAGAAAAATTATTCTACCCATGCAGCAGGTGTCGTAATATCTAGTGTTCCTTTAAATGAAGTTATACCTGTTCATAAAAATGGCTCAGATATTTTAACTGGTGTGACGATGAATTATCTAGAAGATTTAGGGCTTTTAAAAATGGATTTTTTGTCTATCCAAAATTTAAATATTATGAGTAGCGTTTTAAAACTTATTGAAGAAAATACCGGGGAAGTCTTAAATTTAAATAAAATTAATTTAAATGATAAAAAGGTTCTTGAACTTTTTACGGAGGCAAATACTGTTGGTATCTTTCAATTCGAAAGTGAAGGAATGAAAAGTTTTCTTAGAAAACTAAAGCCTTCTAAGTTTCTTGATTTGGTATCTGCTATTGCTATTTACCGACCAGGACCAATGGATAATATCGATACTTTTGTGCGAAGAAAAGAAGGAATCGAAAAAATAGATTATCTTCATCCTGATTTGAAACCTATTTTAGAAGAAACTTATGGAATTATTGTTTATCAAGAGCAAATCATGCAAATTCTTGTAAAAATTGGAGGTTTTACCTTTGCGGAAGCAGATACCATTCGAAGAGCGATGAGCAAGAAAAACGGGAGTGTTATTGCACTTTCTCGCGAAAAATTTATTTCTGGTGCACTTGAGCGTGGTTATGAAAACAAGCTTGCCAATACTATTTATGATTTAATTCTTAAATTTGCTAATTTTGGTTTTAATAAATCTCATTCTGTGTCGTATGCTTTGTTTGGGTATCAAATGGCCTATTTGAAAACATATTATCCTATTTACTATTTGGCGAATCTTTTAAATCGAAATCTTGCAAGTACAGAAAAAACGAAAGAATATTTGGCGCTTGTGAAAAAAAGTGGAATTCTCGTTTTACCGCCTCATATTAATGAAAGTGATTTAACTTACCGAATTCGAGGGAACACTTTAAGAATTCCTTTTGGACTTATTCATGGACTTGGGGGTGAATCGGTTCGTTCTATTGTCGAAAGTCGTGGAAATGGATACAGCGATTTCTTTGATTTTGTAAAGAAAACTTACAATAAAAAAATAACAAAAAAAATGATTGAATCGTTGATTTCGGCTTCTTGTTTCGATGAAATGTGTGATAATCATAACTCTTTAAGAAAAAGTATTGATATTGCAATGAATTATGCGATGCTTTCAGCTGACTTGGAAGAAGATTATGTGACAAAGCCAAGCTTAGAGGAGACTCCGCGGGAAACTCTAGAAGAAAGGCGAAAAGAAGAGTATAATATATTTGGCTTTTATATTAGTAATCATCCAGCTAGTAAATTTTTAGATACAACTATTATGAAATTAGAAAATATTGAACAATTTTATAATAAACATATCAAATGTGTGGTTTTAGTAGAAAGAATTAAGGAACTTACAACGAAAAAAGGGGAGACTATGGCTTTTTTAACGGCTAGTGATGAAACAGATACTGGTAATTTTGTGGTTTTTGCAAGTGTAATGAAGGATTTAAGCAATGTAGAAGTGGGAGACTTAATAAGCATCGATGGAAGAATTGCAAGGCGTTTTTTAGAATATCAAATAAATGTTAATAAAATTGAAAAAATTCATGGAGGTATTTAAATGAAAGAGGATGTAAAAAGATTTATAGAAAGCATATCTTATGTGGGTGAAATAGAGGCTCTTGAAAATATTGAGATTGAAAAAGTTTTATTAAATCGTGTGAAGCAAACATTTGAAGTAATTATGGTTCAAAATAAGCCTCTTCCATTTTCTGTTGCCGAAGCTCTTCTTTTAGCTAGTAAAAACGGAATTCATAATAAAGAGAAATGTTTTATCACTTTAAAATATCAAACAATTACACCAGAGGATACTGTGGGGTATTTAAAAGAAATTTTACAGTTAAAAAAAATCAAAAAACCTTCTTTAGGAAGTATATTAGAAAATACTCCAGAAATTACAGAAAATACTATTATTTTTGAAGTTGCAAATAAAACAGAAGAACAGAATTTGAAAGGCGAATTTGAAAGTATTCAAGCAGAATTAAAAATGTATGGTTTTCCTTCTGTAAATTTACAAATTCGAATGAATGAAGAGATAAGAAAAAGTGTTCAAGAAGAAATTGAACAAGCAAAAAAATCTTCGAAAGTTGTAGTTGAAGAGACAAAAAAAATAGAAGGTAATGTTATTATTGGGCGAGAGATTACTGGAGAAGCTACAGCTATAAATAATATTTTGGGTGAGTCTAAGGGGATTATTTTAGAAGCTTATATTTTTGGAATTGATACTATGGAGCGAGAAACGATTAATATTATTACTCTAAAAATAAGCGATAAGACAAATTCTTTGCTTGCTAAGATTTTTAAAAAAGATAAAAAGGAATATCAAGCTGTTTTAAAAACTTTGAAAGCTGGTAATTGGTAT
Source organism: uncultured Bacilli bacterium (assembly GCA_948874605.1). The sequence continues at coordinate 3,546 of CAQRXS010000102.1, forward strand.
CGTTTTCAAGGAAATGTAGAATATGATAATTTTGCGAAAGATTATGTACTTGGCATTCGTAATATGGAAAAAATTGATTCTAAAAATGAAACGAGTCATGATGATGCTGAAATACCAAGAGTAGAGTTACATGTTCATACAATGATGAGTGCCATGGATTCGGTTGTGCCATATGAGGAAAAAGATCCTCGTAATATTGTTAAATATGCAATGAATATGGGAATGAAGGCAATTGCAATTACTGATCATAATTGTGTACAAAGTTTTCCAGAAGTTTATCATACAATATGTCATTCTAATAAGGGAAAAGAAGGCGAGGACCGCTTTAAAGTTTTATATGGCGCGGAGATGAATGTTGTAAATGATGATATTGATTTGATTTTTAATCCAAAAGAATATGATTTATTAAACGATACTTTTGTAGTATTTGATACAGAAACTACAGGATTTTATGCCGGGTCTGA
>CAQRXS010000103.1 GCA_948874605.1 uncultured Bacilli bacterium
TTAAACTGGTCAAAAAACGAATCTTTTAAAACTTTAATTTTACGTAAACAAAAAGGCATTCCTTTAATAAATAATCAACTGTATGCTATACTATTAGAGGTTAGGAGTGTATAAAAATGAGAAATGAATGGAACGGCTTCCAAGTTGGACCTTGGATGAACGAAATAAATGTAAATGATTTTATTTTAAAAAATTATGAAAAATATGATGGAGACGAAAAATTTCTAGAAGCCACAACAGAAAAAACAAAATCTGTTTGGGGAAAATGTACTTCTCTTTTGAAAGAAGAGTTAGAAAAAAAAGTGTTAGATATTGATGTTGACCGTATATCTGGAATAGATAATTTTGAACCTGGATACATTAATGAAGAGGATAATGTTATAGTAGGACTTCAAACAGATGCTCCATTAAAAAGAAGTATTAATCCGTATGGTGGAGTGAGAATGGTTTATCAAGAATTAGAAGCATATGGTTATAAATGGAACGAAACAATTGATAAAACATTTAATGCATTTCGAAAGACACATAATCAAGGTGTTTTTGATGCTTATCCAGAGGATGTCAAAAAAGCAAGACATGTTGGTCTTTTAACAGGACTTCCGGATGCTTATGGGCGCGGAAGAATCATAGGGGACTACCGTCGAATCGCTTTATATGGAATTGATGCCTTAATCGAAGCAAAAATGCAAGATTTAAAAAATTTAAATGGGCCAATGCTTGGAGATTTGATTCAACAAAGAGAAGAAGTATCGATGCAAATTGTTGCCTTAAAAAGTATCAAGAGTATGGCTAGTAAATATGGATTTGATATATCACTTCCAGCAAAGAATTCGCAAGAAGCAGTACAATGGACCTATTTTGGCTATCTTGCAGCGATAAAAGAAAATAATGGTGCAGCAATGAGTTTAGGTCGCGTTGATGCCTTCTTTGATATATATTTTGAAAGAGATTTAAAAAATGGTGTGATAACAGAAAGTGAAATTCAAGAAATCATCGACCAATTTGTTATAAAGTTACGACTAGTAAGACATTTAAGAACTCCAGATTACGATGAATTATTTTCAGGAGATCCGACTTGGGTTACAGCATCCATTGGAGGAGTTACAAAAGAAAAAGTAAGCATGGTTACCAAAACAAGTTACCGATTATTGCATACATTAACCAATTTAGATCCTGCTCCAGAACCAAATATGACAGTTTTGTGGAGTGAACATTTACCAGAAAACTTTAAAAAGTATTGTGCACGTATGAGTATTGAAACAGATGCGATTCAGTATGAATCAGATGATTTAATGCGCCCTTTATATGGGGATGACTATGCAATCGCTTGCTGCGTGTCTGCAATGAGAATTGGGCGTGACATGCAATATTTTGGAGCACGTTGTAATTTAGCAAAAGCACTGTTATATTCAATCAATGGAGGAATTGATGAAATAAAGGGAGACAAAGTTTTAGAAAATGTTGAAAAAATAGAAGATGAAATCTTAGATTATGATAAAGTTTACAATGCTTATTTTAAAGTCTTGGAACAAGTTGCAAGCATTTATAGTGATGCGATGAACGTTATTCATTATATGCATGACAAATATGCTTATGAAGCAAGCCAACTAGCCCTACATGATACAGACGTTAGAAGACTAATGGCTTATGGAGTGGCGGGCCTTTCTGTAGTAGCAGATTCTCTTTCAGCAATAAAATATGCCAAAGTAAAACCTATACGTGATGAAAACGGGATTACAATTGATTTTACAATCGAAGGAGACTATCCAAAATATGGTAATGATGATGATCGTGTAGACTTGATAGCGAAAGAAGTTCTAGAAAAATTTTATCAAGAACTTGCAAGTCATAAATGCATACGAGACGCTCAACCAACATTATCAGTATTAACAATTACTTCCAATGTTGTCTATGGTAGTAAAACAGGAGCAACGCCAGACGGTAGAAAAAAAGGTGTACCATTTGCTCCTGGAGCAAATCCAATGCACGGAAGAGACGAAAGTGGAGCAATTGCTTCATTAAATTCAGTAGCAAAATTAGATTACGCAAATTGTTGTCGTGATGGAATATCAAATACCTTTTCCATTATTCCTTCTTCACTTGGAAAAACAAAAGAAGAACAAATTGATAATTTAGTATCATTATTAGAAGGCTATTTTATTCAAGGTGCTCATCACTTAAATGTAAATGTATTAAATAGAGAAACTTTAATAGACGCGATGGAAAATCCTTCAAAATATCCACTTCTTACAATTCGTGTTTCTGGATATGCTGTAAGATTTAATCGCTTAACAAGAAAACAACAAGAAGAAGTGATTTCAAGAACATTTCACGAGAAGATATAATGACTTCCTATATTGATTCTATTGAAACATTTGGTCTTGTTGACGGACCAGGGATAAGAACAGTGATTTTCTTTTCAGGATGTCAACTTCGCTGTAAATTTTGTCATAATCCTGAAACATGGAAAAAAGAAGGAACAAACTATACAGTAGATGAACTAGTAAGTATTATAAAAAAAAATAAGCCCTATTTTAAAAGAAATAATGGTGGAGTAACTTTATCTGGCGGCGAGCCTTTAATACAAATAGACTTTATAATCGAACTGTGTAAAAAACTTAAACAAGAAAATATTCATATTGCATTAGATACTGCTGGAGTTGGTATAGGACGTTATGAAGAAATATTAAGCTTGGTAGATTTAGTTTTACTTGATATAAAATATGCGGATGAAGAAGGATATCAAAACCTTACAGGACATTCAATTAATGAATCAGAAAAATTTATTAAAATATTAAATAAAATGCATAAACTTGTATGGATTCGCCAAGTTATTGTTCCCGGTATTCACGATTCAATCGATTATTTAAAGAAGTTAGCAAAATATCTTCAAAAAATAAAAAATATTGAGAAAATTGAATTTTTACCTTTTCACCATTTAGGATTCGAAAAATACGAAAAATTAAACATAAAAAATAGTTTAAAAGATGTAAAAGAAATGGATATAAAACAATGCGAAAACTTATTTCAAGAATTTTTAAAAATAAAAGAAACTGCTCAAAATGAGTAGTTTTTTACATATAAATACTCTTTCTCTTAATTTCTTTTATAGGCGTTCGACCCACCAAGTAATCAATAGAAATATTATAAAATTGTGCTATAGCAAGCAACTTCAAAGTAGTAATAACTCTTGTTCCCGTTTCATAATTCGAATAAGCACGTTGCGTAAAACCAACTTTATCTCCCAGTTCTTGTTGAGATAAGCCTCTTATTTTTCTTTCTTCTGTAAGACGATTAGGCAATAAATTTAAATTTAATTTTCCCGATGTATTTTCAGAATAATTAGTTAAACCAAGCAAATAATCCATAGAAACATTATAGAAATTTGCAAGTTCATTACATATTTCAAGAGAAATATCATTGATGGCAGTTTCCCATTTTGAATAGGTGTTGCGTTTCACTTTTAGAATATTTGCAATATCTTTTTGTTTCAAATTTAAATCTAATCTTAGCTCTTCTAATCTTATAGGATTTTCTTGAAATAGCCTCATAATATCACCCAATATAATTTTAATGGAGCAATAGTTAAATGTTGACTTTTGTGACTCTATGTTCTAAAATTTATAGTGTAAGAAACTAGGGCATTTACAAGGATATTTTTTACGTTTTTGCTCATAATAGAAGTGGCAGGTGACAAATGAAATTAAATAGGTTTCAAAATAATATGAAAAGAAAATACATTGTATTTTTTACTTTATTAAGTGTAACGATATTAACAGGAATAATTCTACATCAAACTTTTGTAGTGTTTGAATCAAAAAATAATTTCAATGTTATAGTGGAAAGTGATGAGAAGCAAAATCTTTATTTCGCATATTACATTGATAACGAAATATCACTAGAAATGCCAAAGAAAGGTAGTGGCTATACTTTAGATGAAAAATCAAATTGTAATAATGGAGTAAAAG
>CAQRXS010000104.1 GCA_948874605.1 uncultured Bacilli bacterium
TTTTTTTTGAGTAAAATTTATATTGTAGTTATTATTACATTTTGTTGTGTGGTAGTTAGTGTTTTTTATGGTATTGTTCTTAAAACTCCTATGTATCAGTCTTATACCACTTTAGTGCTTGCTGGCGCAAACACAGAAACTAGTGACAGTAATATTACGCAAAGCGATATAACTTTAAATCAGAAACTTGTTTCTACCTATCGAGAAATTATTAAGAGTAGACGCATTTTAGAACAAGTTATTGAAAACTTGAATCTTTCTATTAGTCCTGAAACTTTAAAGTCAGCTATTACGGTTTCTAGTGAAAGTAATACAGAACTTATACGAATAGCTGTAAATAATAAAAGCGCAAAAGTTGCTAGTGAGATTGCAAATGAAATTGCCAATGTTTTTTCCAAAGAGATCGTGGAAATTTATAATATTAAAAATGTTAGTGTAATCGATAAAGCGGTTATTTCTACAACTCCATTTAATATAAATGTTACAAAACAACTTGCACTTACTTTGATAGTAGCTCTTGTGATTTCTTTTGGAGATATTTTTCTTTTGTTTTACTTTGATACAACTATTAAAAGTGTTGAAGAAGTGGAACAAAAGCTAGGGCTCCCAATATTAGGTTCTGTACCTGATTCTTTGAGTCGAGGAGGTGTACATCATGGATAAGGAATTAATTGTTCATGAAAAACCAAAGTCAAATGTTGCAGAAGCATTTAAAACAATACGTACTAATTTACAGTTTTCTTCGATTGATGAAGAAGTTAAAAGTATTTTGATTACAAGTTCAATTCCTGGTGAAGGAAAAAGTTTTGTTAGTGCAAATCTTGCTATAGCTTTTGCACAAGCTGGAAATAGAGTTTTAATTGTTGACTGTGATTTGCGTAGAGGACGTCAACATATGATTTTTAAAATTAATAATAATCATGGGTTATCAAATCTTTTAATTGATAATACAGATAAGAAAGATGATCGCTATTTTCATAAAACGGAAATTAAAAATTTATTTGTTTTACCAAGAGGAACTGTTCCGCCAAATCCTAGTGAAATTTTAGCGTCTCTTAAAAATCGCAATTTGGTAAAAATATTAGAAAACATGTTTGATATGGTGATTTATGATGGGCCACCGGTGAACGGACTTGCAGATTCCATTATCATGGCTGGAATCGTGAATAAAGTTATTATTGTTTCAGCTTATAAAAGTACAAAGATGGATCAATTACAAAATACAAAAAAAGGGTTAGAAAAGTTTGAAGAAAAAATAGCTGGGGTAATAGTAAATAAAATGCCTGTGAAGAGGGATCATTATTATAGTTATTATGAATAGGGTGGTAAAGTGATAGATATTCATAGTCATATTTTGCCTGGGGTGGATGATGGCTCTGAAAATTTTGAGGAATCTTTAGAATTGATACGTATGGCTTTGGCATGCGGTGTTCATGATATTATTCTAACACCTCATTTTATGTTTGGAACGGAGTATAACGTTGAAAATGAAAAAAAGATACTTTTGTATCATGAATTGAAGCAGAAGATTCTAGATGAAAACATTAATGTAAATCTTTATTTAGGTAATGAAGTTTTTGTAGAAAATAATATGCTTGATTTATTGAAACAAAATAAAATATTAACCTTAAATAATTCCAAATATTTATTGTTTGAAGTTCCGAGACATGATGAATTTCGAGGGCTCTATGATATCGTTTTTGAACTGGAGACCAATGGAATTACACCGATTCTTGCGCATCCAGAACGGTATCGCTTTATTATGGAAAATCCAAGTGTTGTAGAAAAATTGAAGGAACAAGGAGTTTTGTTTCAATCAAATCTTTCTTCTTTTCTGGGGGTTTATGGAAAACAAGTGCAAGAAACAGCTTTTTTGCTAATGAAACATCATTGTGTTGAATTTATTGCTAGTGATATTCATAAACCAAAACATTGTCATTATAAAAATATAGAAGCGGTACAAAGATTATTAAAAAAATTTATGAGTGCTGATGAAATTTTAGAGGTATTTGAAACAAATCCAGCGAAAGTAATAAAAAACGAAATAGTAGAAGTGAAAGAAATTGTGCCTTTTAAAAAGAATTTATTTGGAAAATGGAAATAGAAAAGTATTTCTTTTTTTTATGGACTTTGGTAGAATGAATGTAGAACTTTGGAAAGTAGGTAGTTTATGTTAATAGAGGATAAAACCATTTTAAAGAATATACGTAAAAGTGTTGGAGAGTCATGTATCGCTGCGTTTTTAATTATATTATTCGGTATTATTTTATTAAAAAATCCAGATAATTTTCTAGCGGTTGCAATTCATATCTTTGGATATGGAGCAGTCTTTGTAGGTATACTAGATCTTGTATTTTATTTTCGTTCACCAAGGGAACAACGTTTTTTTTCTAAAAGATTAACTGGGGGTATTTTGCTAATTTCTTTTGGAATTATAGCTTTTTTTGAAGTGAATCTTTTAAAAGAAATGATTACTATTCTATTGGGCGGATATTTATTATTTCAAAATGCAAATCGTCTCGAATTGTGTCTTTATTTAAAAAATTATACCAATCGTTTATGGAAAATATTATCTATTTTTTCTCTTTTAAATTTATTACTGGCTTTTGTTTTAATTTTGAATCCTTTTCATGTGAATATTGCTAGTAATATGTATATGGCTATTTTATTAATTGTTATTGAATTTTTGGTAATTGTTCAAAATGTTTGTATTTTAATTGGAGTACATCAAGATGAAAAAGAAAAATAATATTTTTAATGCTATGTTTAAAATTATCTTTAGTAGGTTTACATTAGCTATTATTTCAGTTCTTATTCAACTTGTGTTTCTATGCGCTATTTTTTCTTTTTTTGAAAACTATATTGTTTATTTTATTGGAGGTATGTCAGTTTTTTCTGTTATTTTAATTATTTGGATTATTAATCAAAATATAAATAACGAATTTAAGATTTCATGGATTATTCTTATTTTGGCTTTGCCAAATATTGGAGCTTTATTTTATTTATTTTGTAAATTAGAACCAACAGTCCATTCTTTAAAATTTCGTCTTGCTAATAGAAAAGAAAAAAATAAAGTTTATCTTCCTCAAAATAAAGCAATTTTGGATAAGTTAAAAAAAGAAGATTCTGTAATGTATCAATATTCTACTTATTTAAATGTTGTTGGTCACTTTCCAGTTTTTCCTGCTGTTGGAGTTCAATATTTTAAAATTGGCGAATTGTTTTATGAAGACGTGTTAGAACGACTAAGAAAGGCTAAAAAATTTATTTTTTTGGAATTTTTCATTGTCGCGAATGATACTATGTGGAATAAAGTTTTAGACATTTTAAAAGAAAAAGCTCAAGAGGGTGTAGAAGTAAGACTTTTATACGATGGCACATGTTCTTTTATGTTACTTCCACGAGATTATACAGAAACTCTTCAAAAATTTCATATTAAGGCAAAGCAATTTTCGCCTATTATCCCTTTGATTTCTACGCATTACAATAATCGAGATCATCGAAAAATTATAGTTATTGATGGAGAATATGCTTATACTGGTGGATGTAATATGGCTTCGGAGTACATTAATGAGAATTCTAAATATGGTCATTGGAAAGACAATATGATTCGTTTTTCTGGAGAGGCAGTGAATAGTTTCTCAACGCTTTTTTTAGAGATGTGGAATTTGAATGAAACTGATGATAGAGATATCTATGAAACATATTTTGTAAAAACGAATGATTCTTCAGATGGATATATTATCCCTTTTGGTGATGATCCTTTTGATAATGAACAAATAGGTCGACTTACTTATATGGAGCTTCTTACCACTGCAAAAGAAACAGTTGATATTGCTATGCCGTATTTTATCGTAGATGGAGAATTTTTAAATGTTTTGTTGCATGTTGTAAAAAAGGGAGTTAGAGTTCGACTCATTCTACCAGGAATCGCGGATAAAAAGATGGTAAATTATATTGCCA
>CAQRXS010000105.1 GCA_948874605.1 uncultured Bacilli bacterium
TCAAATTTTCATTTTTTTTATAAGATTTTTTTATTTTTTGAAAAAATATGAAAAAAAATTTTACTTTTTCAGCAGCCTCAGAAGCTCATGGGGGGGGGTATATGCTGAAATCTGTTTGAAGTATGCTGCAAAATTGTTAAGAAATGGATGTACATTAAGTATTTTCCAGAAGGCGCATATTTAGAGAATCAAAACATGATTTATCGAGGAAGAACAGGAGCAGCTCGAATTTTATTTGCTGGAAGGGAAGCAGGATTGAAACCATATTTTGTCCCAATTGCAATAAACGAAAATTTACAAGGAAAAGATTTAGATTCTTTCAAAATAAAAGAAGAAAAAGTAAAAATTACTATTTTAGAGCCAATTCCATACGAAAAACAATTTTTAATTTATCAGAATAGTTTACTGAAAGAGGAGAAAAATAAAGCTTTACATGAAATAGTCGATGAAGGAATGTCTAAAATAGCCAAAACGTTAAGTCGACTATATAGTAACGATTATATTAAATTGTTTCCAAAAAATAATGTAATTTTTGAAGATGGGAGTACCATTCAAACAGAAGAAGCCCAAGTAAAATATTATGTAGATTTATATCAATTACAATTAGAAAACTATTCTAGGAGAATCTTAAAAAGTTGCAAAAACATATAAAAAATACGAAATCAGTATTTTTTTCTTTTTAATTCATAAAATGAAATGGTGAGATTATGAATTATATAGATACGGAAATGCAAAAATTAATCAAGGAGATAAACGAAGTAACAGAAACGGAATTAAAAAATGAAATAAAAGAAAAGTATTTAAAGATTCCCAAAGAAACAAGAAAATCCATAGAAGACTTTTTTTCAAAATTTAATTACTGGGGTTCGTTAAGTGAACAAAATGAAGATTTTACTGAGATTGAAAATAAAGCAAAAGTATTAAAAGAAAACAACGAACAATTTCAAACTTTTTTTGAAGACTTACAAGATTATCGTTCGAAAAAAGTTTTATATGCAATTCTAAAAAATTGGAAAGATTATGACTTTAATACATTATCAAGCGTAATGGAAAAAACATTTACTCATTATTTTGATTTAGATATTATACCTGAGTGTAAAGAAGAAGTTTTCGTAGACCTTGGTGCATATACAGGTGATACTATAGAAGAATTGCTTAAAAATTATAAAACTTCTGATTTTAAAAGAATATATGCTTACGAAATGTCAGAAAATAGTATCATCGCATTAAAAGAAAAAACTAAATATTTGAGTCAAATTACAGTTCGTCATTGTGGAGTAGCAGATGTCATTACAAAAGGAAGTATAAATGAAAATGAAGAAAGCGCTTCAGCAAATATTCTTCAAGTTGGAGAAGGTAACCTTTCAATAACAACACTGGACGAAGATATCAAAGAAAAAATAACGATGATAAAAATGGATATTGAAGGGTGCGAACAGAAAGCCTTAAAAGGGGCTGAAAAACATATAAAAGAAGAAACACCTAAAATGATGATATCTGTTTATCACGGTTTTAACGATTTAATTGAAATTTACAGCTACTTGAAAGAATTAAATCCAAAATATAAATTTTTCTTAAGATATTATGGCGGACCAATATTCCCAACAGAAATTGTGTTATATGCTATCTAATACATTTCAAAGACTAGAGCAATCTAGTTTTTTTAATAGTCACATGTTACAATACTAAAAAGGAATGAAAAATTATGCTTATAAAAATTATTAATGGAAGTGTTACTTTTGGGAATAATACCATTTTAGAAAGTATCAACTTTGAACTTCATGAAAAAGAAAAAATTGCAATTGTAGGTAGAAATGGATGTGGAAAATCAACCCTTTTAAATGCTTTGATAAATCCAGATGTGCTAGAAGAAGGGATAGAAGATGAGCCACTCTCAATAGAATTTCAAAAAAATATCAAAATTGGTTATTTAGAGCAAACAGCTATAAAAAATGAAGAAAATACTTTAGAAGAAGAACTATTGTCTTCGTTTGACGACTTAAGAAAATTAGAAACAAAAATAAAAAGTTTAGAAGAGAATATGACTAATTATGAACTTTATGATACGTTGATGCAAGAATTTAAACAAAAAGGTGGTTACAATTATTTAGGAGAAATCAATAAAATATTGCCAAAGTTTGGATTTTGTTTGCAAGACAAAGAGAAAAAAATCAAAGAATTCTCTGGTGGCCAAAGAACAAAAATTGCCTTTATTAAGCTTTTATTAAGTAAACCTAATATCCTTATTCTAGATGAACCAACGAATCACTTGGACATGGAAACCATCGAGTGGTTAGAAGAATACTTATCCACATATCCTTCAGCTGTAATCATCGTTTCTCACGATCGAATGTTTTTGGACAATATCGTAAACCGAGTTTATGAAATAGAATACGGAAGTATAACAGAATATAAGGGAAACTACACTGCCTTTGAACGTCAAAAAGAAGAAAATTATAGAAAAAACTTGAAAGATTATAACTTCCAACAAAAAGAAATCAAAAGATTACAAGCAATCGCGGATCGTTTTCGCTACAAACCAAGCAAAGCTAGTATGGCAATGTCAAAATTAAAAAAAATAGAGCAAATGATAATAATAGAAAAGCCCGAAAAAAAAGATACGCGAAATGCCAAATTAGATTTTAAAGTAGGAATAGAAAGCGGTGATTTAGTTTTATCTTTAAAAAAATTAGAAATAGGGTATGAAGAGACTCTAGCCACAATATCTTTAGAATTACACAAAAAAGAAAGATTAGCAATATTAGGACCGAATGGATGTGGTAAATCAACACTTTTAAAAACAATTATGGAAAAGATTCCTAAAAAAAGCGGGGGAATAACTTTTGGGTATCATGTAAAAGCTGCTTATTTTGACCAACAATTAGAGTTTGAAACTATGGAAAGAACCGTCTTAGAAGAAATGCAAACCTTTTTGCCAGAAAAATCAAAAGAACAAATTCGAGCATATTTAGGAGCTTTTCTTTTCACAGAAGATGATGTGTTTAAAAAAATAAAAGTGTTGTCGGGTGGTGAAAAAGTCAGACTAGAATTAGCCAAAATAATTACGATGGGACCCAATTTGTTAATTTTAGATGAACCAACAAATCATGTAGATTTATTGGGGAGAAAAGCACTAGAAACTTGTTTAAAAAATTATAACGGAACGATTCTGTTTGTTTCGCATGATCGCTATTTTGTAAACGAAGTGGCAAACTGTCTGTTAATAATGGACACTATACCAACATATTTTAGAGGAACGTATCAAGAATATGTAAAAGAAAAAAAGAAATGTCAAGTATTACCTTCGAAAACAAAAGTGATAAAATCAAAAAAGAATGAGAAAAATCAGAAAGAAAGCAATAAAGAACTAAAAAAAATCGAATTAGAAATTAGTAAACTAGAGAAAGAAGTAAAACAAATTGACACAGAAATGTTAAAAAAAGAGAATTATAGTGACTATAAAAAGGCAGAAAAATTAGAAATTTATAGAAAAGAATGTCAAGAAAAACTAGAAGAAATGTTGTTGCAATGGGAAGAAATGATGTAAATAGATTGTATGTGACTTTACGTCATGAAGCTTCTTTTGATGTTCAGTGTAAAACACATAATGAAATTAAAGGCGATTTTTTAAAAGAAAATTACCCTTTAAAAATTTCCGTTTTTACTACCAATTTACTACTTATTACTGTGATTTCAAAAATATATTACACTATCTATTACAGATGTTTTTTGACAAGAACTCAAAAATGTGTTATCATGAATATGCCAAGGAAACTTGCATAAAATAAAAAAGGAATACCTAGTTTTGCAGAGTTAGGTACTATTCCTAAATATTAGTCTAGTACCGACTTTATATAGTTGGTACTATTTTTATTAAAATGATTAAAATCACAATAATAAGGAGTATTATGATAGTACAAAGATATTTCTCTGATTTTCTCATAA
>CAQRXS010000106.1 GCA_948874605.1 uncultured Bacilli bacterium
TAATTGTGAATGTATAAGGTGTTAAAGACTTACCTTCTTCTTTTGATATAGGATATGCATTTTTTAGGCTTATTGGATTTTGTTCTTCAAATGTAACTCTGAAACATCCTGTTGTTATTATATTAGTACTCTCTTGACTTAAATTAATTTGCCATAGTGCAAATGTTACTCCTGTTATCATTACAACTGTTAATATAAGTATTCCTATTATTATTGGTTTCTTCTTATCCATATCTTACACCTACTACTTCTTATTATGTCTTATTATTATTAAAGTATGACTCTCTACATTCTATTATAATCTGTCTTATTTCTTAAGTAAAGATATTTATCCATTCTAATCTTTTACATAACATTTATTTTCTTAAACAATAGTTTTAACGAAAGATTAAAATTCATATAATGTAGAAAGAAGGTGACAAAATGAAGAAAAACTATGATCAATGGTTACTTTTCTCAGTAATTGTTATAGGTATCTTTGGTATTATTATGATTTATTCCGCAAGTTCTATCTGGGCCGAATACAAATTTCATGACACTTTAAAATTTGTAAAAAGTCAAAGCATTTTTTTTGTTGTTGGTTTATTTCTTTGTAATTTTATAAGCAAAATTGATTCTAAATTTTGGCTTAAAAATGCCAATAAAATAATTTTAGGCTGTTTTATATTACTAGTGTTGGTTTTAATACCGGGGATTGGAACTGTAAGAAACGGTTCTAGAAGTTGGTTTGGAATTGGTGGAATGGGAATTCAGCCTAGTGAATTTGCCAAAATTGGTTTAATTATTTTTGTTTCAAAATATTTAAGTAAAAATAGACATGAATTAAGAGATATAAAAAAAGGAGTTTTGCCGATACTCCTTATTATTGGTATATTTTTCTTACTAATTATGTTGGAGCCTGACTTTGGAACTGCAATGGTTATAGCACTTACTTTGATTAGTTTAATTTTTATAAGTGGTGTTAAAATTTCATTTTTTGTAAAGATCGGACTTTTAGGACTTTTAGGAATTGTTATTTTAATTATTATCGCTCCTTACCGTATGGCAAGAATTGTTTCCTTTTTAAATCCTTGGAGTGATCCTTTAGGTTCGGGATTCCAAATTATTCAAAGTCTATATGCAATTGGGCCTGGTGGCCTTTTAGGCCAAGGTTTTTTGAATTCTCATCAAAAGCATTTTTATCTTCCTGAGCCACAAACAGATTTTATTTTTTCTATTATTAGTGAAGAATTTGGATTTCTAGGAGTTCTTATTGTTGTGTCATTTTTCTTCTTCTTATTCTATCGCTCTATCAAAATATCCCTAAAATGTTCTGATTTATTTTCTAAATTTCTAGTATTTGGGTTAGCCATTGGTATTTTAATTCAAGCAACTCTTAATTTAGCTGTTGTTATTGGCTTAATTCCTGTAACAGGAGTCACTTTACCCTTCTTCAGTTATGGTGGAAGTAGCCTTTTAGTCACTATGGCCTCTATTGGAATTATTTTAAGTGTAAGTCGCGATGTAAACTAAGCAATTTTTCTTTTCTTTAGATTATTAAAATCGTTTTGCAAGATTTAGGCAAAGTGATAGTTCTAATAGACAGTTTTCGCAAGTTAAAAAATAAGTATTGTCTAAATAAAGTAAAGATTTTATATACTCAAAAAGGTCTTTCATTTTTAGGATAACTGCAGCCACTTTCTGTGTGCATCGAGCAAGCTGATTTGAAAGAAAATAAATCAACTATTTTTTCCCCTTTCCCCTCGCTTCTAGATAAAGAATTGGTATTGAATGTAATTTTCCTCGAACACTATCCGTATAAATACTTGCCGTAATAGATGTGTTACCTTTTTTGTAAATGATTTAAAATGGTAGTTTTATTTAAAGGAGTAAAATCTTCTACTCCAAAATAAGTCCAGCCTGATTTCTTACAACAACTGCCGCATCCATTACATAAATTACTATAAAAAAGTTTTCATCTTTATAATTATGATAAAATCCCATAATTGCTTTATTATTTGTATAAGCTTTGCTGAGAAAATCCTTGCCAAACATAATATCGACTTCTTTCAAAAAGTTATCATAGCATGTGAATCTTGATCTTACAATCATTCTATGAAATTAATACATAATAAAAAAGAAAGCTAACTCAAAAGATTAGCTTTTTTATAACCATACACCATATGTAATAGCAGCCATTGCAAGCAGTAGCCCTACCACATAAAATACTTTCACAATATCTGTTTCACTCCATCCGAGTTGCTCAAAATGATGATGAAGTGGTGCCATTTTAAATACTTTTCGATGAAATTTTCGTATGGCGATTATTTGAATCATGCTTGACAATGTTTCTACTGCAAATACACCGCCAATAAGCGCTAAAGAAAGTTCATGTCTCGTAATAATTGCAACAGTAGCCATGGCCCCTCCTAGAGCTAAACTTCCAAGATCTCCCATAAACACTTTCGCTGGATTCGAATTAAATAGTAAGAAACCTAAAAGTGCACCGACTAATACAAAGCAGAAAATTGCAACTTCTTGATATCCTTCCATCCAAGTCGTACTCCATGTGATAATTCCAAAAGCAAAAAATGCTATTACGGATAATCCTCCACATAGACCGTCTAGTCCATCTGTTATATTTACGGCATTGCTACTTCCAACTAGTAAAAACAAAATAAATAAGCCAAAGGCCCAACCCATAGGAAGTACTAGATTTAATGAAGTAATTTTTAAAACAGGTTCTCCTCCATTTTTCATAAAAATATAAAAGAAAACTAAAGCGATGCACATTTGTAGTAAGAACTTTGTAGAAATTCTAAGTCCTTGATTATTGTGATATCTTACCTTTAACCAGTCGTCGACAAACCCTAGTAATGCATATGCTACAAAGACAAAAACTAAAATTATTAAATTATGATTAAAAGTAATGCTTCCTCTAATGTACAGTAACGCCAAAGTAATGATGACAGGAATAATGAATATAACCCCGCCCATTGTTGGTGTTCCTTCTTTTTTTTGGTGCCTTTCTCCAATTGTTTCGCTTACATGCTGACGAAAGTTTATTTTTTTTAATATTGGGATGATAACTAAACCACAAATAATTGCAAAGATAAAGCCAAGCATCATTGCGAGTGCAGTTTTCGCTAATATTAACATACAATTCACCTACCTAATGTTATTATACCTTAAAACTTTATATTTTCTACAATAACCTATTTTTTTTACATTTCTTATACATTATCCCAACATTAATTTGACATTTCCGCCTTCTTTAATATGACTATTTGCAGAAGGGCTTTGATATAATATGGTTTCACCAGTTCCTGAATATTCTATTTTAAATCCTTTTAGTATTTTTTTTGCTTCCTCAACGCTTTTACCTCTTACATCTGGTAAGACGACATATTTTTGATCCATCCAAGTGTATTCTCTTTCCATACCTTCATTTGTTGGTTCAAGTCCTAGAACACTTATGGCAGTTTCTAATACAGATTTTGCAATAGGAGCGGCAGTCGTTCCACCATATTGAACTACGCCCACCGGATGATCTATGGCAACATAAACAACGATTTCTGGATTATCTGCAGGCATAAAACCAATAAATGATAGAATATAATTCCCGTCCATGTAATGTCCATCTTGAACTTTTTGAGCGGTTCCTGTTTTTCCGCCAACACGATAGTTTTCAATGTAAGCGTTTTTTCCTGAACCGTTTGCAACAACGCTTTCTAAGGCATATCTTGCAAGCTTTGAGGTTTCTTCTTGTATGACTTTACGTCTTAAAACAGGTTCCATATGATAAATTACTGAATTTGTTTCTGGTTCTAACATTTGACCAACTAAATAGGGTTGATATAAATTTCCACCATTTACAACTGCTGAAACTGCTGTTACTTGCTGAATTGGCGTGACAC
>CAQRXS010000107.1 GCA_948874605.1 uncultured Bacilli bacterium
GTCTCAGTATCATTAATCACACTAGTAACAAAAACCTCATCCAGCCTGCCGCAAATTTTAAATTCATCTGCGATAAAGTTCAATAGTAAATCATCAATTTGAATGCCCAATTTTCTAATTTTGTTATTATTTAAAATAGAATCCTTTACTTTCTCTATTTCATCAAGAAATTGTTCTTCTGTAATTCCTAATTGTTGATAATTTTTAGTTTTAATATATTTCTCTATTTTATCCATTTTTATTCTATTAAGAACACTATCATGTTTTCTCTTTGTTATCTTCATCTTGCCTTCTATATCAACTAAGATTTTACGTTTTTCCCGACTCATAAAATTATTTCTATGTTGATTTAAAACTTTATTACAAAATTCATTAGTAATAGATAAATCTATCATGCCATTATTAACATAAATATGGTAAAACATTTCTATTTCTTTTTTTAATTTTTCAATCGAGACTGTTTCTCCAATAAAGAAATACAACTCTTTCACATAATCTAAAATTAATTCGTATTTCTTTGTTATAGAAACACTATGAAATAATTGAATGAGTGAATCATGCAATGCCACAATATCAGGAAATTTAAATAAGAATTTATTGCCAGTATATCTAATATTTACAACACCATCTATTATCTTATCAAGTAACTGTAAATAATCGCGTTGAATATCTAAGTAATCTTCGTCTATTGAGAGATTTAAATATGAGAGCAATTCATTTATGGAATCGATATCTGTTTTTCCACCAAATTTTCTATCTAAAAATGGCAAGGAATCTGTCGTTAAGATATGCGATTTTTTCAAAACATTGGCAATTGCTTTTTCTTTTTCTTCATCAGTTAAATATGCCGAGTATAAAGAAAAGTCAGGTAGCATACTTATAAAAGTAAAATTCCTTGTTAAAGCTGGATTTCTTTCCAAATCTTGTTTTGTAATTTTATACTTTTTTAACGCATCCACAAGCAAAGTAAAATCAATCTGACAAAATTCCCCCATCAAAGTAATAAATTTTGGATTATTTCTGATTGCATCTTCCATAATGAAGTCAGCATTGCACAAATTTGGATTTTCTAATAAATCCTGTTCACTAGCTATATACCCTCTTTCCCTTGCCGACATAATCGTTTTAAATGTAAGTTGTTCTTTCTCAAAATATACAATTACAGAAGGATCACTTTCAAAAGCTTTTCTTATTAAAAAATTTTTAGTTTTTAAATACGGATAATCTATAAAATGTCTTCTTTCTGGAATAAATCCATGATAAAGAGCTGTATAAACAAGACGATCCGATGGTTCTTCAAGTCTTAAAAACAACATGGGATTCAAAGTAATAGCTCTTTCCATTAATACTTCATTTTTTAAAAAAAGTGAGCTTTTATTAATATCTTCTTCATCTGGTATATAATATGAATTTTCCAAGATGGAAATAATATTCTCTGTTACATGCGATTCACTCAGTTTTTTAAAAACTTTTGGAAAAGATTGAATCACAGTCTCACAAATTATATTATTTTCTAGCAACATAGGATATACGTCAATATGATTTGGATATATTTTCACACCCGAATTGGCAATCTTATTAACACATTCAGGAGTTAAAGCACTAGGTGCAAAATATTCAAAAGCATTTTTATCTATATCTAACATATAACTTAACACATCAGGACTTTTATTCAAGGTATCATTTTCCTTAAAATAATACACAGGTATTTCCACTTTTTTTATTACTTGAAAAAATCGCCAACCGAAAGAGTAGAAAAATGTTTTAACACATGTCTTTGCAATATTGGTTTTGGTAATGATAAAATTATTTTATTCATACTTATTCACACCTTATATAAATATTATATCATCAATTCTAGATATTTTATTATTAATTAAAATCTTTTTTTATCTAATAAAAAAATGCTTTTTCATTATATTTAAAAGTTATTTTAAATTTAAATATTTTTTAATCGCCTAGGTTGTATAGGCATTGCTATCAATAATATTCTTAAGATATCATTCATAAACAATTTTTTCCCACATCAGGTCCTATATCGATTATATAATCTGCATAGATAAGAAAATCCGAATTATGTTCTATAACTACTGTCGTATTCCCATAATCAAGCATTTTTCTTAAAACATTTTTTTAAAATTCAATATCTCTAAAATGAAGCTCTTGTGTAGATTCATCAAAAATATACTTTTTAACTAAATATGTAAGACATATTCTCTTTAAACTTCATCGCCTGACAAAGTGTCCAAAGTTTGCCCTAACTTTAAGTACTCGAGCACCACATTTCAAAAAATAGTAAGTCTCTCCTTTATCTCAGAATTAACAAAAAAATTTAAAGCTTCTTCCACAGTCATTTCTAAAACATTCTGAATATTCTTTCCTTTATACAAATAGTTCAAAACTTCACTTTTATATCTCACACCATAACAGATTTCACAAACCTGCTTAACATCTCCAAAAAGACTTTACAAAATGAATACTAAAACTTTTATTCAACACTACTACCACCTCAATTAATAAACTAAATCTTCCTAGAAATCTTTGTTTTTCTATAAAGAAGATATTCTAAAAAAACACTTACGAATAATAAAACTGTTATACATATCAATGCAAGATTATTATTAATATTTAAGAAAATATAAGAAGAAAGCATTTGTGAAACATACGCAGCTAAATTAATTACCATATCTTTTTGAGGAACCCCAATCTTATCATTATCCATACGTAACATTTCTAAATGCGACATCGTATTAAAAGGATTTAAAACACCAGTTAATAAAATAATCAAGAAAATAACATTTGGCCAAACAAACACGAATGGTATTAAACTCGCTATTAAACCTTTTACGAAAACATCACCATTTACAATCATTTTTTTTCTTATAAAATATCCTGAAAAAAAGAAGCCAATACCACTCAAAAGCCATAATAAACTTTTTACAGTTTTCAAAACCATAACGTTTTGTCCGTTATCAATAGCTCGAACAGAAAGTAACACTACTAAAGAAGATAAAGCAAGTTTACCTAAAAAACGAATTAAAAGCCATTTTCTAAAATATTTTGTATAGCAAAATATGTTTAATTTTTGTATTAAATTTTCTTGTTTTAAACTATTTTCTTTTGGAAAATTTTTTACTTGATTTGTAAAAATTATAGCAATACAAAAAACAAAAACACCCAAAAAAGAGAGAATTAAAAAAGTATGTTTCATAAATGTAGCGCAAATAAAACCAGCAATAGCAATACCGCCAGCTTGCATAAGTTTAAAAACGGATATTCTTTTAGAATGTGCATTCATTGCCATATCTTCTGGCAATGAATTATACGCATAAGCATAATGATACCCAGAAAATATTTCTAATACAAGAATTTCTAATAAATAAGTTATTACAAACAATACAATGTATTCATTATCAAAACAGATTGCCACAATAATTGCCAAAAAAGTACTCAAAAGCAAACAACTATTAAAAATAAAATTTGGCCTTTGAGAGGAATTTGCTTTGATACAAAGAAGTGTTGCTATTAATTTAGAAACTCCCAAATTAGCTGAAATAATCGACACTAAAAAAGCATTATTATATTTTAGATAAACCAAATCAACTAAATTACTATCCCAATCTAACAACCCAAAACAAAATCCAACGATTCCTATTAAAATAATAAATAAAGTATTTTTTTTATAAACTTTTTCTATATTTTCCATACTTACCTCATTTGTCTACACTAATTTTATCCAAGTTTGCATTCCTTTTTTATGTATTGCAAAAGGTTGCAACAAAACCATATGATCTATTCGAATTAAAGTAGCATATCGACTATTTTCCTTAAGTTTCCAAAACTCATCATCTACGCATAATTCTTTATTATATTTATCTTTTA
>CAQRXS010000108.1 GCA_948874605.1 uncultured Bacilli bacterium
TAAAATTAAAAAATTAGTTAAACCTAGTGATATTATAAAGCTTGGCCATCACGGTTCTAAAACGAGCAGCACAAAATCTTTTTTGCTAATAGTCAACCCTTCTTATGCTATCATTAGTGCTTCTTTCAATAATCGATATGGTCACCCTAATATTGAAACTTTAGAAACTCTTAAATTTTTGGATATCCCTTATTATGAAACGAGTAGGTATCATACAATTTGCTTTAAAATTACGAAAAAGAAAGTGAAATTTCAACCGATGAGTAATATTTCATGATACAATGTTTATGGTGAGAAAAATGAAGTTGTATTTAATCGCGTCAGACTCAAAATATATATTAGAAGATAAAGTAGATGAAATTGTTGGAAAAAGTCAAAATCGGATTTGTTATCGATTTTCTGAAAATAGTATTCAAGATATATTGGAAGAAGCATCCTATGTTTCTATGTTTGAGGAAGAAAAGTATTTGATTGTTAAAAATGCAGATTTTTTTGGAAAAGGAAAAATCAATGAAAAAGATACTGAAAAAATGATTCATTATTTTGATAATCCTTATCCTTGTACAACTTTAATTTTTACAACTTACGAGGAAATTGATAGTAGGAAGGCTTTAACAAAAAAAATGGAAGAAGTTGGCTCTGTGATTTCTTTAAAAGCTCCTAAAAATTATGATTTATTTCTTGATACTAAGAAGAAAATGGGATGTTATAAAGTAGATGATAAAACAGTTCGTTATATGATAGATGCTTGTTTATCAAATTATGATTTCTTACAAAATGAAATTGATAAATTGTCCTTGTTGTATCAAAAAGGAGAGGAGATAACTCTTAAGGAAATTAAAAATATAACAGTTCCTAATGTAAATGATAATGTTTTTAAATTTGTTGATGCAGTAATTACAAAAGATATTTCTACTACGTTTCATTTATTGGAAGACTTATTGATTATTAAAACCGATCCTTTACAACTTTTAAATTTACTTGCAAGAGAATATCGTTTTATTTACATGTATAAGATATTAGAGAAAAAACGGTATTCATCCATGGAAATGGCTAAAGAATTTAAATTGCAAGAATGGCAAATTGAGAAAATTCGGAAAGAAGCTTCTCTTTATCATGAAGATGATTTGAAATCTTGTCTAATAAAATTATCAAAATTAGATGTATCTATTAAAAGTGGAAATAATGATAAGATTTCAGCATTTCAATGTTTTTTAATTCAAGCTTTGGAATATTAAAAAAGACTAAATTTCTCTCATTTGGTCTTTATTTTTATATGGATTTTTTTTATCAATTCTGTCTATAAATAGTTTTCCATTCAAATGATCTATCTCATGTTGAAAAGCGATTGCGACATCTTCACGAACACGAATGGAATAAGGATTTCCATCTATATCAAAGGCATCCACTGTAATTCTTGCAAAGCGGGGAACAATTCCTTTTATTTCCCGATTGATAGATAAACATCCTTCTCCTTCACCAACATAGATTTGTTCTTCACTATGAGAAACAATTTTAGGATTAATAACTATATAATTTCTAAATTTTTCAGGTTCTGTTTCTTCTACTATTACAAAAATTCGTTTTAAAAGTCCTACTTGAACTGCAGATAGTCCCCAACCAGCACGTAGGTTATACATTTCTTGTGTTTTTTTGATTTGGCTCATTGTTAGATATGTTATCATATCATTTATAATGTTTTTTTCTTCTTTTGATAAAGGAAAAATAGCATCTTTGCTTATCATACGTAAACGTGAATCATTTTCTTCTAAAATTTTTAAATTTGGTAATTTCATAGCAACCTCCGAACATGATTATTGTAACATAATTTTAAAAGATGTGTAAAACAAAACGTTTAAATGTAGTAAAATACTTAATGTTATTATAAAAATAATATATATCATAGTTAGATTATCAAAAAAAGCAAACACTTTTTTGTGCTCGCTTTCTTGTACAATTTCAATTGCTATTTTTTGAATTTTTATCTAACTAGTTGTTATTGTAGTTATTTCCACCAAAGCTCCAACCAGCACCGATGATAATGACTAAAAGTATGAATAAAACAATCCAGATAGCAGCTCCTGCTCCATATCCTGAAGTGTATCCAGCATATCCAGTGTTATTACAACAGCAAGGAGTTTGATATCCACCGCCACTGTAATATCCATTGTTTCCGTAATAATACATAATCTTATACCTCCTAATCTTTCTAATATAGTTTATTAAATTTGTTTTATTTTGACATTAAAAATAGTCAAAAATTCAAATTTCTACAAAAACTTTTAAAAAATATGTTATGATTATAATAGGTGGTAGCATGAAAACTTTATTTCGAAGGATAGATAAACCATTATTCTTTTTAGGAATTTTTTACATGATTATCGGTTTAATAATGGTGTTAAGTGCCTCAAGTGTTTCAGCAGTTCTTAGATATGGCGTATCTACTTATCATTTTTTTATTCGCCAATTTATATTTGTATTTTTTTCTTTTGCAATTGGACTAGGATTTATTTTGAAATTACCAACTAAGAACTATAAAATTTTAGCACCAATTTATATTTTAGGTGTTTTATTGTTGCTGCTTCTTGTTTTTAGTCTAGGAGTAGTAGCAGGTGGAGCACAAAGCTGGTTAAAGTTAGGTTTTTTAAATTTGCAGCCAACCGAATTTGCAAAGACTGCTTTAATATTATTTATGGCTGTGTTTTATGAAAAAAGTATTCAAAAGAAAAAAAACTTTGCTTATAATTTTATTCCTATTATTATTGCTTTTGTTATTTTTTTCTTTGTTGCGATGCAGCCAGATTTTGGAGGCGCAGTGATTATTGCTGGAATTGTTTTTTTTACTTTTTTAATTATACCTTTTGAGGAGGAAAGCAAAGTCAATATTATTAAATATTTAGGTTTTGCAGCAATTTTAGGAGTAGTAGTGCTTCTTTATAGTGGTTCTGATATATTTAATGGCTCTCAATTACAGCGTTTAAAGTTTAATGCACCTTGTCAAAGATATATGGAAGATACAGGTTATCAAGTGTGTAACGGTTTTATTGCTTATCATAATGGCGGTTTATTTGGAACAGGACTTGGGAATTCATCTCAAAAATATTTGTATTTGCCTGAAGCGCATACTGATTTTATTTTTCCTATTATCGTTGAAGAACTAGGACTAATTATTGGGGCACTTTTATTATTAGGATATTTCTATATGTTATATCGAATTTTAAAATTGGCTAAGCAAGCCGATTTATTACGAAATGCTATTATTTGTTATGGAACATTTATTTATCTTTTACTTCATTTAGTGATCAATTTAATGGGGACATTGGCACTAATACCGTTAACAGGAGTTCCAGTTCCATTTTTGAGCTATGGAGGTTCCTTTAATATGAATGTTATTCTTATGTATTTTATTGTATTAAGAGTTTCTATTGAGAATAATCAAAATAAAGAAAAAAGAGCAATCGCTAATATGGCTAAAGTATAGGAAATGAACATAAAAGTTATAAAAAGGAATTGACGAGCACCTTTTTTTGTGCGAAAATATTTTTAGAAATTCTTAGGAAAGAAACGAGTACATTCTTTTTAATGGAAAGAGAAGGCTAGGATGCTGTGAATGCCACCAGAAAAATGAATGGAAAAACACTTCTTTAATACCTAGGACGTAAAAGATGCGATAAATTTTATTATGAGAGTACCATGAGTAAAGTAAGGTGGCACCGCGGGAATTCCCGTCCTTACGTAAATCTAGTACTCTTTTTTTGGAGACCAACTATGAATAGTCAATAGTTTTTTTGTAAAAAAATGAGAAAATTT
>CAQRXS010000109.1 GCA_948874605.1 uncultured Bacilli bacterium
AGGTAATTTAAATCCAAGCAATTTTAGAGGGAACTTCATGGAAAAGGCTCAAAGTATTAGCGCACAAATTGTTGATGCAGTCGATGCTCAACTAAGAGAATTTTCATTAGAGTTAATTTTTGTTATAGATAGTAGCGGGTCATGTAATGGAACTGAAAAATCGACGATGGAAGGTTTTAGCACTTTAATTCGTCAAGAAAAAACGAAAGGATATGTAAATACAAAAGTAACAGTTGATTTATTTGATGAAGAAACTAAAACTTTGTATGATAGAGTACCAATCGCAAATGTTTCGCCAATAGAATACGATGCACTTGGTCGATTTACGGCTTTATACAACGCTTTAGGAAAGAGAATCGAAAATATTAAGGCAAAACATCAAAAAGAAGGAGCACCGACGAAAACATTAGTTGTTATTATGACAGATGGGCAGGATAATGCTAGTAGAGTTTATACAGAAAGTAGCATTCGTTCTCTTATTAAAGAAAGAAAACAAGCTGGTTGGGAATTTTTATTTTTAGGCGCAATGCGTACAGTAGAGGAAACAAAACATTATGCTGAAATATTAGGAATTTCTAGTGAACATGCTCAATTATACCTTCCTGAACAGGTAGCAACAAATTTTTATGCTATTGAAAGCGCAATAGAACAATTAAGAAATCAGGGAAAAATAGATGCAGATTGGAGTGAAGTTATAAAAGATACTTTGCCACCTCAATTAGGACTCGAATCTGGTAGAACTCCGTCTATCGAAGACAAAAATAACTTATCTTTAAGATTGGGGCGAAAAAAATAGTATGGATTGGAATAAAGAGTGGAAAGACCTATATAGTATTTTAGAAATACCTAGAGATGCTACGCAAGAAGAAATTACAAAAGCTTACCGAAATTTAATGAAAAAATATCATCCAGATGCTTGGGAAAATAAAAGCGAAGAAGAAAAACAAGTAGCTTCCGAAAAGGCAAAAGATATAAATATAGCTTATGAAATCTTGAACAATGAAGTGAAAAAAGCGGATTATGATGCAATATATGATGCTAAAATGAATGAAACTTCTGACCAACAAAATGATAGGGAAGAAAAAGAAGAATTCAGCTATGAAGATGCCATGAAAAATTATTCAGAAGCAAGTAAAAAAGCTGCAGAAAGAGTTGCAATTCGTAAATTAATTGAAAGTGAATTGGAAAAATCAAAACTTTACTTAGAGAAGAAAAATGAAATTATACTAGAAGCTTATAGGAATGGAATCGATAAAAATGAGTATTATTTAACGATTCAAGAATTACAACAATTGGCTTATGAATATATTTCTACTTTAGAAGAAATGACTTTAATTGCTTATGATTATGATTTATTAAATATGATTGGATTAATAGACACCACAAAAGAATATATGATAAAAGAGTTTGAGAAACTTCCAATGAATGAAGAAGAAATAGTGATGTATGAAAATAAGGCTAAGATTATAGAAAAATTGCAAGAAGATGGCAAAAATATACAGACAGAATGTGATACTTTATTCTTAGAATTTGAGGAAATGCTTGTAAATTGTTACAAAGGACATATTATTCCTATCGATTTTGAAGCACGAAAGAATGACTTAGAAAGTAGAATAAAAGATAAAGTAGATTATTGTGAAAAATTAGCCCAAATATGTCAAGAGTTGGAATTAAAAGATGAATTTGAGATTTTTACTCGCTTGATTAGTAGGTTAAATAACAAATTGTTATTATCGCCAACAACTTATGAAGAATCAAGAAAGCAAGGCCAAATTCTAATTTTGAAGCAAGAACAAGAAAAGATAAATTACGTACTTCAAACGGTCAGTATGATCATAGCAAAAATAGAAAATGCCTCAACTTTGGACACTTGCGAGAAAGATTTTGAAGAAGCTCTTGAGCTTATAGAAACAGCAAGAAAAGCAGAACGAAAAATAAAAAATTTCGTGGGAACAAAAGAAAGCATTAATGAAAAAATAAATATAATGATGAATGAAGCGAAGCGCTTATACCAAGAAGCAAATGAAGTATATCTAAAAATGAAAAATTGGGAAAATACAATTTATGAGCAAAACTTACCCTCCTCTATATATTATGAAGGATTGCAAAAAGAAATAAATCTAAAAGAACTACGTGAAATACTTCAATTTTTAGAAGGTATTCTTTGGGCTCATAATTACAAAGATATAGATAATTATGAAGAAACTTTAGAAGCCTCTATGAGAAAAGCCCGTATGTCAAAAAGGTATTCAAAGGAACAAACAAATGCTGAAAATCAAACTTTTAAACAGCAAAATAGTACCACTACAAATCAAACAGATAATCAAAGTCAAACTTCTAAACAGCAAAATAATACTACTACAAACCAAGCAAATACTGCTTCATCAGCAAAGAATCAAAATTTAAATAATAGTAGTTATACGGATAACAATGTTAGAAACGGAAATAATTCGAATTACACAAATGCAGGATTTACTCCAAATTATAAGAAACAAAGTCATCCATATAATGATGAAAATTTAGAAAAAGGTTTTGAAAAATTTTTGAAACTAAAAGATCATAATGATAGATGGGAAAAGTCTTGTGATTTATGGTACGAGGCATGCAACCCAGAAATGTGGCAAACAGCTACATGGGATGATTTTTTTACAGGGAAAAGAGCTGATTTTTTTAAGAATTTTGTGGGAATGCCAAAATATATTACGGAAATGGAAATAATATTCGCTGCTCTAAAAACTCTTCAAAAACAAATAAATGTTGGTACTGAGAAAGAAGAAGAATTTTTGGGAAACCTAATGCTTATTGATTATTTATTATTAGAATATGAAAAAACAATAAAAAAGAATTCACACAACAAAGAAGAACGAATGAAAAAGAATTTTGGTACACCGATTGTGCTTGCTACTACTAAACTAATACAACTATGGATGAAAAAGCGAAATGAAATGATCATCGAACAAATGAGATTATATTCATCTCAAAATATTGTAACTTCGCAATATCAAGCAATAATGGAACAGTTCCAAGGTTTAATATCAGAAAGAACAACATATGAAGAAGCAAAGAGAATTATTATGTCAAGTCCAAGTATATACATTTATCGTTATAATCAAAAAAGAACAATTCAGAAAGTTATGGAAAATTGGTCTTTGCCTTGTGTATCAAATGTTGAAGCAACAGTTCGTAATCAATATAGAAAAGACAAAGCTAGTGGGAGAATCACAAAATATGATCATGGCTTTGACGATTTAGAGAATCTTTCACACGTTTCAACTACAATACCAAATATTTTCAAACGATTTAAAAAAATTATTAATGATGAATTTGATTTTATTAATCTGGCACAACACCAATGTGAAAGCATGCCGTTTTCAAAATTTTTACAATATATTTGGCAACAACTATGTGCACAAATAAAAGGAGATACACCGCCAAGTTTTAAATTATAATTGACAGCTATATAAATAGCTGCTTTTCATTTTGAAGTGTAGAATAAACATATGCTATAGATATTTAAAAATGGTATAATCATTTATAGAAAGAGGTACTTATGAAAATATATATTGTAAGACATGGCCAAGTTTCACATAATGCACTAGAACAATATAATACAGAGGATGAAGATTTAACAGATTTAGGAATAAAACAGGCAGAAGAATTGCGAGAAAAAATTAAAAACATACACTTTGATATAATTATATCTTCTCCATTAAAAAGAACAACGCATACTGCTAAAATTATAAATGTGAATAAGAATCAAATAATTTA
>CAQRXS010000110.1 GCA_948874605.1 uncultured Bacilli bacterium
TACTCCAAATAAATTTTTATCACAAATTCCACAAGCTGGTATATTATATTTTTTTAAAAAAAGAAGAAGATTAGGGACAGTAATCATGCTCTCTAAAATAGAGTAATCCGTAGTAACTTTTATTGGAATATACATGTGTACCACCCACCTTGTACATTAAGTATACCATGGGGTTCTAAGAAATTCTACTTCAAAAGTACCCTTTTACATTTAAAAACGAGACATTTCGTCTCGCCTTACTAATTATTTTCTTTCAAGAATTCCAATGTTTTACGCATTTTTGAATCATATTTTAAAATTTCCATTGATCCATAAGCTTCAATTAATTCTTCTTTTGTAATACCATAATTTGTAGCCATTTCTTCTGCATCTTTTTGAACTTCTTCATCTGTCACTTCAATATGCTCTTTCTCTGCTACTTCTTCAATTAAATAACGATATTTAATACGTTTCGTTGCTTCTGGTTCCATATTTTTATGTAAATCTTCATGTGTTGAATTTGTCATTTTATAATATTGTTCGATATTTATACCTTGAGCTTTTAATTGGTTTTCAAATTGATGAATCATTCTATGAACTTCATCATCAATAATTTCTTCTGGAAGTTCAACTTCCATATTGGCAGAAGCTTTTTCTAACACTTCTTCTAAGAACTTATCGTCCGTATCTAATTGTTTTTGGTTCTTTAAAACATTTTCAACTTCAGTCTTTAATTCAGCTTCATTTGTAACTTTATCATAACCTAAATCTTTAAAGAAATCTTCATCAATTTCAGGTAAAACTCTAGTTTTAATTTCTTGTAAAGTAACATGGAAGATTACTTCTTTTCCAGCTAAATCTTTAACATAATCTTCTGGGAATTTTAAATGTAAGTCTTTTTCTTCTCCCACTTTCATTCCCATAACGCCTTCTTCAAAACCTGGAATAAATGTATGAGAACCAATTTCTAAAGGATAATTTTCACCAGTTCCACCTTCTAGCTCTTTTCCATCTACTGTACCAACAAAGTCAATTACAGCAGTATCCTTTTCTTCAACAGCTCCGTTTTCTTTCACACGAATTTCAGCAAATTGTTCTCTTAAATGCTCAATTTCGTGAGCCACTTCTTCATCTGTCACTTCCACTGCTTCTTTTTTTATTTTTAGATTTTTATATTCCCCTAATTTAATTTCTGGTTTTCCAACAAAAGTAAATTCAAAAGTAACTGATTTTTCATCAATTTCAGGTATGTCCATAGATGGTTGAATTTGTGGTTCAATTGTTTTTTTATCTAAAGCGCGTTTATATGCTTCATCTGTTACAAAATCAATTGCCTCCATATATAATGATTCAATACCAAATTTTTGTAAATAAATATCTTTAGGAACAGTTCCCTTACGAAATCCATCAACTTTTTTTTCTTTTACATTTTTTTTAAAAGATTTCTCTAAAGCTTCTTCCCATTCTTTTCCTTCTATTTTTATTGTTATCTTTTCCGTATTCTTCATTGCAAAATACTCTCCTTCCATACGAATATTATTATAACCGAGTTTATACCATTTTGCAAATAAATTAAAGACGTTTTTTTATTGCCCTAGACTCATCATAGGAGGAGGAAACATAATGGCTTTCTATTTTAGTATTTAATATTTTTTTCTCACTCAAATTTCTAGCTTTAATAAGAACAATAGGAATATTCCATTTCTTTGCTTCATTTAATATTTTCATGGGTATTCTATAACACTTTGAAAAAATCACGTTAGGCCTTAGTGAAACAAAATGGCCATTTTTTCCTATGTCATTTAGCAATTGTATCTCACTATTTCCAAGGGTATTATAAAGTAAATCTTCTACTTCTATAATTCGATTCACAAAAGTTGTAAACGTTCGATTTTCTTCTGTAGAAAAAATGTCTGAACAAGAATCTCTTTCCGAAACGTGAAGAACTTTAGAAATATCAAAATCCACATAGCCATATTGATATTCTGAATTCTCTAGAAACCCGTTATTTTTATGATTAGACATGAAATAATAACAACTTCTGGGTGCCTTTAAACGCTCACTCTCAAAAGGAACAGATAAATCTCTTGCTAAAAATACATATTCTTCTTCTCTAAAATCATAAATAGGAACTCCATAAATTTTCGATAATATTTTACAATAATTTTTCTGATGCAATTTACTAATTCTTTTTTTCAAAGTCAGTAATGAATGATTTCGAAGCGCACGAATATCATCATAAAACATACCTGCAATATCATAATTTTTTAAAATATCATAAAAGCAAAGCTTTTCCTTAGCAGAAAAAGAATCAATTTTCTGAATCGTTTCATAAAAATTTCTTTTTTTAAGAGGTAATAAATTCTTCCCTTTATCATACTCTAGCATTTCCTTTATATTCAACATAACATTATAATAATTATCTTGAAACAAGCTATCTATAAGAATGTCACTTAATAAGATTTTATTTTTTTGCCTAAAATAAAGTTTTGCTTCACTTACAGACATATTTTGAATGCTTTTCTTGTCTTTTTTAGATACTAACAAACTAGGTTTTACAGCATCAAGCATATTTTCTTCTAAAAGAGAAATAGCAGTTTCTTGAGCTTCAAAAAGCCCACTACTAAGATGAAAGGAACGAATGATTTCTTGATAATAATTCTGAATATTAGCAAATAATTCTATAGATGCGTTATGCGTGGACAAACGTTCAATCATACTTCGAAGCAAAACAACACTTTCTTCTTTTAAAAATTCTAAGAAAAAAGGCTCTGTAGTAATTTCACCAAGTTCCTTATAAAACCACTCACAATAAGAATCTTTTTTTAAATTTTCGGATAAAGTTTCATAAAAAAAACGTTGAACTTCTATGTGAAATTGTGCTAAAACATCTAAAACCTCTCCAAAACTTGCTGTTTTTACAAATTCATATTCTTCAAAAATAGATAAATTTGGCATAAGAAAATCCCTCTTTAAAGGGATATTCTAACATATTTATTACTCTTTGCATAGAAGGTTTGCTATACTTTGTAGTCTCACATTTATTTTTTACGAATCACAAAATTATCATTTTCTACATCAATTTCTAAAGTATCTCCTACACTTAAATCGCTTTTTATAATTTCATGAGCAAGTAAAGACTCAATATTTTTTGTGACATATCTTTTAATAGGTCTAGCTCCAAACTCAGGCTCAAAAGACTCTTCAATAATTTTTTCTTTTGCTTTTTCTGTAATTTCCATATGTACTAAATTGCTTTGTAATCTTGTATTAATCTCAAAAAGAATCTTATCTAATATTTCTCCAACAATTTCCTTTTTTAGAGAATGGAATACGATGATTTCATCAATACGATTAATAAATTCTGGTCGAAAAGAACCTCTTAAAATTTCTATTACTTTTTCGTCCGCACTATTTTCATTTTCTAAAATATAGTCACTTCCTAAATTACTTGTCATAATAATAATCGTATTTTTAAAATCAACAGTTCTTCCTTGAGAATCACTAAGCCTTCCATCGTCTAGAATTTGTAATAAGATATTAAATACATCTTTATGAGCTTTTTCTATCTCATCAAATAACACGATACTATAAGGATTACGTCTTACAGCCTCCGTTAAAACGCCTCCTTCATCATATCCAACATATCCGAGGAGGTGCACCAATTATTTTAGAAACAGAATTAGGTTCCATATATTCAGACATATCAAGCCTTATCAAATTCTTTTTACTCTCAAAAAATTCTTCTGAAATAACCTTAGCAAGTTCCGTCT
>CAQRXS010000111.1 GCA_948874605.1 uncultured Bacilli bacterium
AACGCCATTTAAGGAAAAATGTAATGTAGATTCTGCTTGTAAAGCAAACAAACCTTTTAAAAATAAATATAGCAAAATATTAGCGATTTATCCTTATGAAGATATAGAAATAGCTTGTGTTGGCGACCAGCTTTTAACCGATATTTACGGTGCCAATCGTATGGGGTTTACAAGTATTTTAGTAAATCCTATTAGTAGTAAAGAATATTTTCCGACGAAAATAAATCGCTTGGTGGAAAAAATTATTTATCGAAAGTTTTTAAAAAGGGGAATTTTTGAAAAAGGAAGTTATTATGAATAAAAAATGTATTGGCTGTGGAGCTCTTCTCCAAACAGAAAAGGAAACAAAAAAAGGATTTACAAAATCTTTGGAAATGAATTATTGTATGAGATGCTTTCGCTGGACTCATTATGGCGACTATAAAAAAGGTCAAGAAATAATTTTAAAAGAAGAAGTTTTATCAAAATTAAATTCGAAAAAAGGATTCGTTTTCTTCTTCATTGACTTTTTAAATTTACACGAAGAATCAATTCGTTGTTTTAAAGATATTACATTACCAAAAGTCTTTGTGATAAGTAAGCTTGATACGATTCCAGAATGTATCTATTTGGAAAAGATAAAAATATGGTTAAAAAATATTTGGAAGATTAACGAGGATATATTGTTCATTCAACAAAATAGTAAGACAAGTATAAAGAAAATAGAAGAGAAAATATTAGCCTCTGGGCATCAAACAATTTACTTCGCGGGAATGACTAACGCTGGTAAGAGTACATTTTTAAATTCCTTTTTTGAAACAAATGAGATTACTGTAAGTGAAATACCAAATACAACATTAGATTTTATGAAATTACAAATGGGAGATTTTACAATATATGATACGCCTGGAATTCCTTATAACGTATGTAAATTAGATGTTTCCTTCTTAAAGAAAGCAAATGCTTCAAACGAAATTAATCCTCTAAATTATCCCTTGAAAAAAGAGGCTAGTTTAATTTTAGAAGATTACATAAGAATAACCTTTGATTGTGATAATAACATAACTTTTTTTGGAAGTAATAAGTTAAGATTTCAAAAAGTTTATGAAAAAAATAAAAGATTATTAGAATGCAACCGCATAGATTTACAGATTCCAAAAAATTCTAATGTATATTTAAAAGGAATCGGCTTTTTCTATATAAAAAAATCTTCGAAAATGACTTTATATGGGATGGAAAAAGAAAATATTTCTGTGGTACCATCTTTTCTTGGTTAATCCTAAAGTAGTGGAGGTGTAGTATGAATAAGATTCGTGTTATGAGTGAAAACTTGGCGAATAAAATAGCAGCAGGTGAGGTTGTAGAGAAATGTTCTTCCATTGTCAAAGAACTTGTTGAAAATAGTATTGATGCAGGTGCAAGGACCATTTTAATTCAGTTGCGTGAAGGTGGAAAAAAGTTAATTGAAGTAACAGACGACGGAAGTGGAATGAATGCTGAGGATGCGGCTCTTGCGTTCTTAAGACATGCAACAAGTAAAATTTATAAGGATGATGATTTATTTTTTATTGATACTTTAGGATTTCGTGGGGAAGCCATTCCATCCATTGCCAGTGTCTCTCGTGTAGAATTAAAAACAAGTGATGGCTCTTGTGGCACCCACATTATAGTCGAAGGTGGTAGAACAATCGTCGAAGAAAGTAGTGATGCAAGAAAAGGCACAAGTTTTACAGTAACAAACCTTTTTTATAATACCCCAGCAAGACTAAAATATTTAAAAAGTGATGCATCTGAGCTTGCTAACTGTGTATCCTTAGTAGAAAGACTCGCATTATCACATCCAAATATTTCTTTTACTTTAAATCATGAAGATCATATGGTCGTAAAAACAAGTGGAAGTAATGATTTATTAAAGACTATTCATGAAATCTACGGTGTTAGTGTTTCATCAAGAATGATTGAAGTAAAAAATTCTTGTGATGATTTCGATCTTTATGGATATATTTGTAAACCAGAAATACTAAAGAGCAATCGAAATCATATGATAGTTTTTGTGAATGACAGAGTAGTAAAAAATTTTGAAATTAATAAAGCCATCAATGATGCTTATTATACTTATAAGCCGGATATTAAGTTCCCTATAGTAGTATTAAAAATTAATACAGATCCAACATTAATTGATGTAAATATCCATCCAACCAAACAAGATATCAAAATGGGAAAAATGGATGTTTTAAGTGACTTAATTTTGCAAACTCTAAAAGATGCGTTATATAAAAACTTATTGATACCAAATGCTATGGAGCGAATTCCCGTATCAAATCCTATTAAAAGTGAAGTAATAACAGATATTATAAAAGAAAATGAAGAAGAATATCAGAAAGAAAGCACTCAGACAACCTTTGATTTTGTTGCCAGTGAAAAAGAAGAATCGAAAGAGTCTTCAATTGTTATAAATCCTGAGATGAAAAAATTAAAGTTGTATCCTGTAGGTGTTGCTCATGGCACTTATATCATCGCTGAAAATGAAACAGGCGTCTTTTTAATCGATCAACACGCTGCTCAAGAACGAGTAAATTATGAACGAAATATGATTGCTCTAAAATCAAGAAAAGTGAGTATTACAGAGTTATTATTTCCTATAACGATAGAATTATCGGCGGGGGATTTTCTAAAATTAAAAAAAGAAGAAGAAACCTTAAAAGAAATGGGCTTTGGGATCGAAGAATTTGGACTAAATACTTTTGTTTTCAAAAGTCATCCAACGTGGCTATTAGAAGGCCATGAAGAAGAAAGTATTCGAAGGATTATCGATTTGATTGTAGGTGGATTATCAGGATTCGATCGTGTAAAATTTAACGAATCAATTGCTATAACCTTATCTTGTAAAATGAGTATTAAAGCCAATATGCATATTTCACAGGAAGCCCAAGAAGAATTGTTAGACGAATTATGTGCTTGTGACAATCCTTATAATTGCCCACATGGAAGACCAACTATTATTAAATTTTCAATTTATGATTTAGAACGAATGTTTAAAAGAAGTATGAATTAAAAAATAGAATGGAGAAAAATTATGTTTGACATAAAAAAATTATTAACAATATTAAAAAAAGAGAAACCAACAAAAACAATAGAAGAAGATAACACCTTACAAAACCAGCTTTTAACTGAACTTAATATAGAATTTCTAAGAGTAGGCGCTTCTTCGCCTTGTATGAAAATAGAACTTTACAACTTAATGCAAATGTTAGAAAATGAAAATTTTGGTGTAATGAGAAAAAATACAAATAATCTAGCTCAATATAACATTTGGTATCAAAATATTGTAGTTGCTTCCTTTACTTTCTTAAAAGAAAAAGAGAAAATAAGAAAATTTAAAGTTGCTTATTTTGATAATATTGTAGATATCCCATACATAAAAGACTTTGCTGGAGAAATGGGTTCACAAACTTATGCAGAATTTTATTTTTTAAAACCAGATATTATGATAAAAAAAGTTTATAAACCAAAAACAAAGTTGCTATGCGAAGAATCAATTCCTTTGGAATTATGTAATATCACTCGTTTCAAAGGCGAAAAAAGAATTACAGAAGAAGAGTATACAAATGGTAGTCTTTCTTGCCGAAGAATTTATGAAAAAGATGGTATCTTATCTGAGTATTATGATTTAGAACAAGTATATAACACAGGAGCA
>CAQRXS010000112.1 GCA_948874605.1 uncultured Bacilli bacterium
CCTTTTATGAATTGAATCCATGCCACTTTAAATATTAATAATATAAAAACTGACATCATTATAAAAAACATTATTCTTAGTCTCTTTTTTATATTTAAAGCTCCCATATAAATTCTCCTTTATATCAAAGTATTCTTTAAATAGAAAAAACAGAACTATTTATTAGCAATAAAAAAAGAAATAATTTTTATGATTATTTCTTTTTTCTAAAATATATTTTTAATTGTATGTAGTATTTTTTCAACTATTCCTTCATCTTCTTCTATGATTACACTTTCAGCTGCTGGTTGTATGTAATCTTTTTTTGGTAAGCTGATATATACTGTTTGTTTATTTGTTAGTCTTTGCATTCCTAATAATTCTTTTGCTTGTTGCTCTAAATTATTTAAGTTCAAGCTGTTTTCTATATCTACTTTCATTTGGTCATTTTCTTTTTCAATTGATAAATATTGTTGCTTCATTTCTTCGTTTTTAGAAAATGATTCATCAATCTGCGAGTTTCTAAAGCTTATTGCAAATATTGCTGTAAATACTAATCCTAATGATATAACTAATTTTGCTCTATCTCTTTTTCTTATATTGTGTCCTTTTGCTGTTTTTTCTTTTTTGGCTTGTGTATTTATTTTAGGTGCTGTTGATTTTTTAGGATATTTCTTTTTTGGTGCTTTATACTCAGGTTCTAATTTTCTTGGACTTGTTTCATATTGATATTTATTGAATCTTTGCATAGCCAAATCAAACGCACCTCCTTTTTATATTTTTTCAAAAATCCTTAGTTTAGCACTTTTGCTTCTAGAATTTTCTTCCATTTCTTCTTTTGTTGGTATGATTGGTTTTTTGGTTATATTTTTTCCTCTTTTTATTGTTCCACATGCACAATATGGTAATCCTGGTGGACATATACATTTTCCTTCTTGGTCATTGTATGCATTTTTTACTGCTCTATCTTCTAAAGAATGAAAAGTTATAATGCATAATCTTCCACCTGATTTTAAGCAATCTATTGAATCTATTACTGTTTGATATAATGGTTTTATTTCATCATTTACTTCTATTCTTATTGCTTGGAATGTTCTTTTGGCTGGATGAGAATCTTTATTTTTGAATTTTGCTGGAATTGATTTTTCTATTATTTCTACTAATTGTTTGGTTGTTGCTATTTCTTTATTTTTTCTTTCTATGCATATGTTTTTTGCTATTGCTCTAGAAAATCTTTCTTCACCATATTCAAAAATTATTTTTGCTAATTCTTCTTCTTTGTAATTATTTACTACAAATTTTGCATCTAGCTCTTGAGTTTTGTCCATTCGCATGTCTAATATGTTTTCTCCTAGATAACTAAAACCTCTATTTTTTTCATCTAATTGATATGATGACACACCTAAGTCTAGTAATATTCCATCTACTTTTTCTACTTTTAATTCATTTAATATTTCTTTTATATTGTCGTGATTTCCATGATAGTATATTACGTTTTTGTATTCTTTAAGTTTTTCTTTTGCAGCTGTCAGCGCTTCTGTATCTCTATCAATTCCAATTAATTTTCCAGTTTTAGATAACCTTTTTATTATTTCACTACTATGTCCTGCTCCTCCTAAAGTTCCATCTATGTATATTCCGTTTTCTTTTATGTTTAGTCCTTCTATGCATTCTGATAGTAGTACTGATTTATGAACAAAATCCATTTGAACCTCTTTGTTTTTAATTGCTAAAAAGTTGGTACACATTTTTTATACCAACCGTCTTACCTTATTTAAGTATTAATATTCTTATTCTTCTGAGGCATTTTCAGCCTCAGAAGACTTTTTCTTTTGTTCTTTTCTTTTGTATTTTTAAATCTTTTGTACTTTCAAATCTTTTGAATTTTAAAAGTCTTTTGTATTTTCTTATCTTTTGTATTTTTTTCTTTGGGCAGCATAAGCTGCCCTTTTTTTCTTTTGTAACTTTTCTCTCTTTTCTTTTGTATTTTATATAAACTTTTTCAAGTTATATACCTAACATTGTCATATTTTCAGCGATATCTTCAACTGAGATATTTTCTGTGCTGTTATATGCATTCCATTTTTCTTTATCCCAAATTTCAATTCTAGTTCCTACACCAATGATTACAGCTTCTTTCTTTAATTCTGCTGATTCTCTTAAATTATTTGGTATCAAGAATCTTCCTTGTTTATCTATTTCACATTCTGTTGCTCCTGATAGAAAGAATCTTGTAAATTCTCTAGAATTTCTATTTGAAAGTGGAAGGGCTTTTAATTTTTCTTCGAAGTTTTTCCATTCTTCTTGTGAAAACGCAAACAAACAACCATCTAAACCTTTAGTTACAATAAATCTATCGCCTATTGCACTTTTTAATTTAGCTGGCATTATTAATCTTCCTTTGGCATCTAAAGAATGCTCAAATTCTCCAATTAACATGCGTTCACGTCCTTTCTGGTTTTAAACCACTTTCTACCACTTTCCTCCACTTTGTGGTTAAATTGTAATATATATTAATTTTAAATGCAAGTATTTTTTAAATTTAATTTTATTTTTTAATAAAATTGTAATATAAAAATTTATTTTTATATTTTTAAACTTTCGTCTTGATTTTTTGTAGGTATATATTTATAATCTATATGTGATTATATGGGAGGTTTATATGAGTAATACTAATAGGAGAAATAGTACTCTTAGAAGTTTCTGTATTACCTTATTCTTTGGTGTTTTACTAATTATTGGTGCAATTATTAGTAATCAATTTCCAGATGAAGTAAATAATCTTATCGAAGAAAATTTAAATATTCCTGCTGAAGAAAATAATACTATTTCAGTAAATACGGCTCAAAATACAGTCGTATCTGCTGATTCAAAATTGCAGATATATTATTTTGATGTAGGTCAAGCAGATTCTATTTTAGTTGTTGCTGATGATCAAACAATGCTTATAGATGCTGGAAATAATGAGGACGGTCCTCTTCTAGCTAGCTATATTCAAGGATTAGGAATTACTAAAATAGATTATTTAGTTGGAACTCATCCTCACGAAGACCATATTGGTGGTTTAGATGATATTATTAATAATTTTGAAATTGGAAAGATTTATATGCCTGATGCAACGACTACTACTGCTACTTTCCAAGCTGTGTTATCAGCTATTTCTCAAAGAGGTCTTTCAATTACTCGTTGTGAGATTGGAAGTACTTTTGGTATAGGTGATGGTATTTGTACTATAATGTCTGTTGAAAATGAGGAACAATCTAATTTAAATTTGAATTCTATAGTTATTCACTTGGCTTATGGAGATAAGACATTTTTGTTTATGGGTGATGCAGAAAAAGAAATTGAATCTATGATATCTTGGTCAAAAGTTGATGTTTTGAAAGTTGGTCATCATGGTTCTGATACAAGTTCTACTGAAAAATTTATTAATGCTGTAAAACCAGAATCAGCTATTATTTCTGTTGGTAAGAATAATTCTTATTCTCATCCTGCTCAATCTACTCTTGATACTCTTCATAAAGTTGGTGCTAAAATCTATAGAACTGATGAGGTTGGAACTGTTTTACTTACTTCAGATGGAAAAACTTATAATATTCAGACATTTTTTACGGCTTTAGATGGTAATGCTTCTACAGCTAATATAAATGCTCCAGTTTTAGAAACTGAGC
>CAQRXS010000113.1 GCA_948874605.1 uncultured Bacilli bacterium
TTACCATACTTTTACATGTTTGACATCTTCTTTGTACACTTTTTCAGCAGCTTCACGTCAAGAGGAAAGTGGGAAATTTTACATTAGCGATATTATTATCTTGTTTACAATCCGCTTAGTCATTTCTTTATAAATATACTTTTAATTCTTCATAATTTTCTTTTTCTCGGTCTAGAATTTTCTCAATCATTGCTCGAAGTTCTGTATCTACCCCATCATAATGGTTTAGAAGTTCTTCTAACTGAACTAGTCCTTTATTCGTACCTTCTATCATCATTTTAGCTATATGACTGTCTGATTTGTCCATCATCATTTTCATATTTGCCATAATGTCGCTATTCATTTTAACAAAAGTTCCAAGTTCTTTATCTTCTACATCATATTTTTTGCAAAATGGAATCATTTCTCCTTTTAATTTGTCATATTCTTTTTTCTGATTTAAAATTATTTTTGATAAATTTCTTGATTCTATTTTCTCTTCAATTGATTCTATACCAATTACTCCCATATCTAGATTTTGATAGAGTTTTAAAACTACTTCTTTTTCTTTCATATTATCACCATACATAGTATGGATATTTTTTCTTATTTTATACAAAAAGAAGTGTTTTACACTTCTTGTACTACAGCAATAATCATAGGTTTACTTTCTGTTTGCTCATATAGATAACTACTTAATTCTGAACGAATTTCGGTTTTAATTTTATTATAATCAACATAACCATTTACGATATTTCTAGTAATTACATCTTCGCTGATATTTTTCATTCCTTGAATCATTTCTTTAGAGTCTTTCACGTAAATAAAGCCCTTTGTAGTGACTT
Source organism: uncultured Bacilli bacterium (assembly GCA_948874605.1). The sequence goes on from CAQRXS010000113.1 coordinate 825, forward strand.
CTGGTCCAACTAATAATACTTTATCTTTTTTACTTAGTGTCGCACTTATTAAAACAATTCCATTGTCACTTAGCATTTCACGATCTTTAATTACTAGTTCGCCTATGTCATCACTACTTTTTCCATCGATTAAAACATCTTTTATTTTTATATGATTTGTTTTATTTGTAGCTATCCCATCTGCAAATTCTATTACATCGCCATTTTGTTTTAAAAATATGTTTTCTGCAGGAATCCCAAGAGCATTTGCTATATTGGCATTGTTTATCATATATCGGTATTCCCCTTTAACAGGAATATAATACTTCGGATTCATTAATTTTATCATTAACATTAGGTCTTCTTTTGACGCATGGTGTAAAATATTTTTAGTATTAGGAATAGACACAATTTTACATCCAGCCATTGCCAAATCATTCTCAAGCTTTACAATTACCTTTTCATTTGCATCATATCTTGGTTCGGCAAAAACAACTGTATCACCTTCATGTAAGGTAATAAATTTGTCATAGCCATTTACAATTTTATTAATTGCTGCATAAGCATTTGATTTATCATCACAAATAAGTAGTACACTATTTGAATCATTAATATTTGTTAAATCGCCTATCATATCCTCTTCGTACTCTAAATATTTATTTTCATACGCAAAACGAATAAAATTTTGTAATTTTTTTCCCATAATAACTACTTTGCGATGACTATTTTTTAAACCATCAAATATATCTTGAATCGTATATAAATGAGTTGGAAGAACAGAAAATAAGATTCTTCCATCATACTTATTAATTGTATCTGCAAAAAAGTCTGCTAAACGGTGTGTTGGAGATGTATGCCCTGCGTGTTCTGAAAATACGGATTCGCTTAAAAGACATAATACTCCTTGTTTTCCAACATAAGCAATTTTGCCTAAATCCATATCATAAGATTCGCGCATTAAAGGATCAATAATAAAATCCCCAGTATAGCAAATTGAACCATGTTTTGTGTTAATGCAGTACATTACTGCACCTGGCACACTATGACTTACTGGCATTGGAAATATTGAAACATTGCCAAAATTTATTTTTTTGTTTGGTTTTATTTCAATAATATTTTCCTCTTTTACACCTAAGTCCATTAAAACAAATTTTGTATAATGTGTGGCATAAAATTTGATATTTGGAATTGTTCGGGTTAAATCAGCCGCAGCTCCCATATTCTCATAATGCCCATGAGTTACAAATACGCCTTTTATTTTTTTCTGATTTTTTACTAAATAATCATAATCTGGAATAATATAATCAATTCCATACATAAATCCTTCGGCATATTTTAGCCCGCAATCAAAAACATAAATTTCTTCATTTATTTCAACGACATAGGTGTTTTTTCCCATCTCATCTAATCCACCCAAACTAAAAATTCTTACTTTTTCCATAACAACTCTCCTAACTATATTTTCTTTTAATATTTTTTATTTCTAACAATAGAAATGGTAAAAAGAATTTTTTTCAGTGAGTTTATTATAGCAAATTTTTTTAGGGTTGTAAACTTGTTCTACTTTCACTTAACAGTTCTGTCAAACTTGTAATAGAAAGCCCTCGAAAGGCAATTGACTCAATAAGGCGATTTAAATTTGATGTTCCAATATTTGCTTCAATAAAAATAATGCTTCCGGATGTTATTTTATTATAATTTGTTAAAAAGTTACTTCGATTTAATGTTACTGTACTTTTGAACATTTTTTTCTTTTTTGTTTGACAAAAGGAGGTATCCGATTGTGTAAAACAAAAATCATTTTTTTCTTTTTTTAATTTTAATTTTTTTTCTACCTCATCATAATTCTGCGTGTCGTTATTAATTTTAGTACCATTTTTGTATATATTCTCGACATTATCTTCGGTAACAAGTACGTTATAAGAAACTCCCATTTGTTCTAAATACGCTATTACTTCTTCCTCTTTTGTAACTATTGTAACGGCTTGTTTTTTAGGATTTCCTTTTTCGATAATTTTGTCTTTGTTTTGTTCTAGGGATACTTCTGGTTTTACTTCATCAAATACTAAATCACTTTCTCGAAAGAAACCATAACTCTTCATATTATTGAAACTTTTATCTAAATTTATTACTTGCCCACAAAGTCCAGGAATTATTGTTGCCCCCTGTATTTCTGCATTTACAAAATCTACTTGATATTCCCTCTCAATGGCTTTGATGGATTCATAAATTGGATCTTTACTTCGCATGAAAGATGCAATTTCCTCTGTATAATAAAAACTAAAGCATAGTAAGGATAGGATTCCAAATACTTTTAAATATTTATTCATTCTCTCACCTACTTCATTCTATGAAACAGAAGTAATTTTCTTTCCTAAGTTTCTTTTTCTTCGGCATTTTTTACGCTGCTTACAAACGATATTGTTTCAGCAACTACTTCCGTGAGCCATTTTTTTTCTTGGTCCTCTGTTTCATAATTTCTTACTTGCAGTCTTCCTCGGATACAAACGATATCTCCTTTTTTACAGTATTCCGAAGCTCTATTTGCTATTCCATTCCATAATACACAGCGAATAAAATCTGTTTCATAAATGCCATTTTGATTTTTAAAAATCCTTGGAACGGCAAGATTAACGATAGTCCTAGAAACTTCTTTTTCTGTTTTAATTACTTCAGGTGTGCCTGTTAATCGACCAACTAAAATTACATGATTCATGATATTCCTCCTTTCTCACTCATTAAAGCAATAAATTTTCAAGGTTGCAAATCACCATTTTTGCCATTTCACATCTTCA
>CAQRXS010000114.1 GCA_948874605.1 uncultured Bacilli bacterium
GATTTACCTGATAATTCACTAGAGAATCACAAGTATTTGTAATTGTGAATGTATATGGGGTTAAAGACTTACCTTCTTCTTTTGATATAGGATATGCATTTTTTAGGCTTATTGGATTTTGTTCTTCGAATGTAACTCGAAAACATCCTGTTGTTATTGTATTAGTACTCTCTTGACTTAGATTAATTTGCCATAATGCAAATGTTACTCCTGTTACCATTAATATTGCTAAAAATAATGTTCCTAAAATAATCGTTTTCTTTTTGTTCATATCTTACACCTACTACTTTTTATTATGCCTTATTTTTATTAAAGTATAACTCTCTATATTATATCTATTACAATTATAAAATGTCTTATTTCCCAAGTGAAGATATTTATACATTCTAAACGTATACGAAAAAAAGACTCTTTCGAATCTTTTAGAACATTTTTTCTACCCCTTTTGGAACTTTATCCTCAATTATAGTTGATATTATTTTGTCTTCCCTTTCCTTTGAAACTTCCTTACCAGTCATTTTGCTAAGTGTTGAGATTACTTCTCTTAATGTTGCTTCGTCTTTCATATTTCCATTTTGTAGTTTTTCTGCTAAAGATAAAATAGTGTCTTTATTCACTTTCGTTTTCTTTTCCACTTTTTTAAAAAATTTATCTCCAAATTCCATAGAATTCCCTCCTAAGATTATTCTATGAAAAAAAGTTTATTTTGTTTCCTTATAAAATATATCATCTGGTTTCAATCCAAAAACGTTGGCAATTTTTACAGCAATATCATAAAATAGCCGACGATTATTATTTTCTAATTGCCAGTAGTACGCTTTAGAAATTCCAACTTGATCAGCCATTTCTTGAATTGTAAGATTCTTTTTCTTTCGTAATGTTTCTAGTAAAATGTTTTTTTGTTTCATTGTTTTCCTCCATGAATAACTATACTAACTCATAAATATTTGTTAGTCAATTTTAATTTGTTATCTAGTTATAGCTAGGTAGACATGGGTAGCATAACTACATAGACTTTAAGTAGTGAATGGAGGAATATTTTGAAAGATATTAAAGAAATAATTGGCATTAATTTGAAGTATATTCGTTTTAAATCAGGATTGTCGCAAGAAAAATTTTATGAGAGCTATGGACTTAGTTCTAAATATTTTTCTTCCATCGAGCGAGGAGAAGTCAATATTGGTGTAGAACTTTTACAAGCTATGTCTCGAACTTTTCATGTATCAATGACTGAATTTGTTACATTTGATGAAGGAAAAGTTATAGACAAAAAACGAATTGATGAAAGAGAAAAGAATCAGGTGTGAGGCTGATTCTTTTTTATTCTTCGTTTTTATTTTTGAATTTGATGATGATTGGTGTACCAGTTAAATCAAAATTTTCTCTTAATTTATTTTCTAAATATCGTTGATAGCTAAAATGCACTAAGCCTTTATCATTTACAGAAAACGTAAACTTAGGTGGTGCAGTGTCTTCTTGACTTACAAAATATATTTTTAATCTTCTACCTTTGTAAGATGGAGCTTCATGAAGAGAGACAGCTTCATGTATTACATCATTAATTAAAGATGTTTTAATTTCTTTTTTATGATTCTCATAAGCTGCTATAATTTCTGGCATTAATAAATGTACTCTTTTTTTTGTTAAAGCTGATAAGAATACCACTTTAGCATAGGTTGCAAATTGAAATTCGTAATGCAATAATTCTTTCCATTTTTTGATTGCTTCATTTGGATTTTCTACTGTATCCCATTTATTTACACAAATAACGAGAGCGCAACCTTGTTCAATAGCCATACCTGCTATATGTTTATCATGTTCTATAATTCCTTCCTCTGCATCTATTACAAGAACACAAACGTCACTACGTTCTATAGCCTTTAGACTTCTTAATAAACTATATTTTTCAATAGATTCATATATTTTGCCACGTTTTCTTATACCAGCAGTATCAATCATGGTGTAAGCATTCCCATGATATGTAAATGTCGTATCTGTAGCATCTCTTGTTGTTCCAGCAACATTACTTACAATTGCTCTTTCTTCGTTTAAAACTGCATTCACTAAGCTACTTTTTCCGACATTTGGTCTTCCAATAAAGCAGAATCGACAATTTTTAGGTTGTTCTTTAACCTCTTCTTTTAAATCATTTGTAATTTCAAGTAATAACTCTTTTAAACCTATTTTGTGAGCGGCAGACACTGCGACAATTTTTTCAAACCCTAGTTCGTAAAAACGATAAATCTCTTCTTTTCTTTTTTCATTGTCAATTTTATTCACAACCACAATAACATCTTTTTGATTCTTTAAAAGCAAATCCCTAATCCGATAATCACTTTCACTTAATTCTTCTTTTCCATCAACAACAAATAATACTAAATCTGCTTCATCAATTGCAAATGTGGCTTGAGCAAGAATATCTTCTTTAAAATCTCCATGGCCTAATTCTAGTCCACCAGTATCAATAAGGTCAAATGTTTTTTGTTGAAATTCTACTTTTCCATAAATTCGGTCTCTTGTTATTCCAGGCATATCCATAATAATGGAACGATTTTCCCCTATCATAGAGTTAAATAAACTCGATTTTCCTGTATTAGGTTTACCGATTAAACAAACTGTTTTCATATAGTCACCTCAATTTCAAAAACTTATTTTAACAGATTTCTTGTTATTTGTAAATTAACTACATTCTACTGTTGGTCTATCTGCTGGGATTTCATCTTCACAAGCAGTTTTCATTCTTTCTTCAGATTCTGTACTATAATCATAGAAGGCTGTAGCACGTTTATTTTTTAAATATAAGTAAATCTCACGATCATCCATTGACTCGCTTGTTAAAGGGTTTAAAATATATGGACTTGTTTCATTTTCTCTTTTTACTACACCTTGATTTACTAAAAAACTTACTTTTACTTTCTTGTAGCAATTTGTTTTTAATTGACTAGAATGCTCGTTTCCCCAGGTTTTTGCAGCTGATTTTAACATATTTACTTTTTCACAATACATGTCTTCTTTGATATTTTCTGAAATGGAAAATGCAGCTGGAACCGCGACTGTTGCTAGAAGTGCTAAAATTACTATAACTGCAAGTAATTCGACTAATGTAAATCCTTTTTTCATATCTTCATCACCTATAATAATATTAACATGAAACAACAAAAAAAGAAATGCTAAACATTTCTAAAACGAATCGACATTTATTTCAATATGTCCTAGTTTTTTTAAATATGCATAAGCATTTACCAAAGTGCGAATAGCTTTAATATTCCGGCCATCTTTTCCTACTACACTTCCCATAGAACTTTCGGGAACAAGAATTTCTAAAATTAATGTATCTTCTTCTTTTGTGTAGCTTTGCACTTTAATCATATCTTCTTCTTTTGTAATGCTTTTCACTAAAAATTCGGTGTATTCTTCAATACTCATAATTATTTACCTGCTTTTTTAGATTCTGCAAATTTCTTC
>CAQRXS010000115.1 GCA_948874605.1 uncultured Bacilli bacterium
AGTAAATGGAAAAGGTTCTGATAAACATGGTGCTAAAGCAGAAGACGTAATAGTTAAAGTGCCAGAGGGAACAACTTTAATAGATCAAGATACTGGCTTGGTTATTTGTGATTTAGTAAAAGAAGGAGATTCTTTTGTTGTTTGTCATGGTGGACGTGGCGGAAGAGGTAATAAAGCTTTTGCAACACAAGAAAATCCAGCTCCTAAAATGAGTGAATATGGTGAACCAGGAGAAGAAAGAGTAATTAAGTGTGAATTAAAAATGCTAGCTGATGTTGGTTTAGTTGGAATGCCATCTGTTGGTAAAAGTACAATACTTTCTTTAATAAGTGGAGCTAATCCTAAGATAGCAGCTTATCATTTTACTACTTTGAGTCCTAATTTAGGAGTTGTAAAATTAAAAGATCAAAGAGTATTTGTAATGGCAGACTTGCCTGGTTTAATCGAGGGTGCGTCAGAAGGTGCAGGGTTAGGAGAAAGATTCTTAAAACATGCAATGCGTACTAAAGTGGTTGGACATGTTATAGATATGGGTGCTTTTGAAGGAAGAAATCCTATTGATGATTATAAAGCTATTAGAAAAGAAATTGAAAATTACGATGAAAAGCTTGCACGCAAACCTGAATTAATTATTGCTAATAAGATGGATTTGCCTAATGCTAAAGAAAATTTATCGAAATTTAAAAATGAGTTTCCTGATTTGAATATTATCGAAATATCAGCTATGAATAGAGAAGGAATAGATAAAATGATTATGATGCTAGCAGATATGCTAGATGAAGCAGAGTTAGAACCTTTATATGAAGAAACTAGTTATGAAAGTCATGTGATTTATAAATTTAAAAATGAAAAACCTTATACAATAACTAGAGATGATGAAGGAGTTTGGATTATTAAGGGCGCTGAAATTGAAAAACTATTTAGAATGACAAAATTTGAAGAAGATGAAGGCGTTAGAAGATTTGCGCGTAAGTTAAGAGGAATGGGCGTTGATGACGAACTTGAGCGTTTGGGTGCTGAAAAGGGCGACGATGTTCAGATTTTAGATTATATATTTACATTTAAAGATTAAAAAAGATGATTTATATCGTCTTTTTTTGTTTTTTGAAAAAATAAATAGGAGTAAAAGAAAGAAAATACTAGTAAGTTATGCTTTATATATGGTAGAATTTTTATGGAAGGTAGTGTTAATATGAAATATGATGTAGTAATTATTGGTGCTGGTCCTGCTGGACTTTTTAGTGCCTATGAGCTTATATCTAAGAATAAAGATTTAAAGGTAGCTATTTTGGATAAGGGATTCAGAGTACAAAAAAGGGTTTGTCCGATGAATAAAAATGGAGTACCATGCCAAAATTGTAATCCTTGTGCTATTTTAGCTGGGTATGGAGGAGCAGGTACTTTTAGTGATGGAAAACTTAATTTTATTCCTAGGCTTGGCAAAAGTGATTTAACTAAATATATGCCAGAGAGTGAAGCTTATAAATTGATAGATGAAACAGAAGAAATATTTAATAAATTTAAGATGGATGCTGAAGTTTATCCAAGTAATATGGATGAAGCTAATGATATAAAGAAAAAAGTGGCTGTTGCTGGTGCAAAGTTATTATTAATTAAGCAAAAACACTTAGGAAGTGATCATTTGCCAGAATATATCGATGGAATTTGTGACTATTTAGCAGAAAAAGGTGTTACTTTAATTGATAGAGCCGATGTAATTGATATAAAAACGCTTGATGTTGAAAATCATGAAATAACATATTTAACAGGAAAAAATAAAACAATATTAAGTGCAAAAAATGTTATAGTTGCTCCTGGTAGAACTGGTGCTAAATGGATTCAAGAATTGGCAGATAAATATGATATTCCTTATCTTTCTCAGAGTATTGAAATTGGTGTTAGAGTAGAAGTAAGAAAAGAAATAATGGAAGAAATAACAAATGTTATATATGATCCTACAATATTTATAAAAACAGATACATATGGTGATGAGATTAGAACTTTCTGTACGAATCCTGGTGGTTTTGTTGCTAAGGAAAACTATTATGGATATATATGTGTTAATGGTCATGCTTTGAAAGATTTAAAATCTAGTAATACTAATTTTGCATTTATTTCAAAAGTTAATTTGACTGAGCCTGTTACTAATACTCGTCTTTATGGCGAATCTATTGCGAGAATTGCAAATGTTTTAGGAGATGGTAAACCGATTATACAATCTTTAAAAGATTTAAAAAGAGGAAGAAGAAGTGAATGGCATAGAATCAATAAAGGATTTATTGAACCAACACTAAAAGATTGTGTAGCTGGGGACTTAGCGTTAGTTATGCCACATAGAATCATCTCTAACATTTTAGAGGGATTAGAGACTCTTGATAAAATTATTCCAGGTGTTGCTAATGATGATACTTTACTTTATGGTCCAGAAATAAAATTCTTTAGTAATGAAATTGAAACAGATAATAATTTTAAATTAAAAAATGATAATATTTATTTTGTTGGGGATGGCGCTGGTAAAGCAGGAAATATTGTTACTGCAGCAGCAACAGGTTTGGTAGCAGCAAGAGATATATTAAATAGAAAATAAATTTATAAAAAACATATAAAACTGAGATTTTATATGTTTTTTACATTATTTAAAAGAAAAATGTTATTATATTAGATGTTTGTGAAGGAGAATTGAATGGAAGATTATAATAGTAAAAGAATTTTTCTCTCTCTATTGAACTTTCCTAAGAATATGTTTTTATTTAAATATTATTTAAATAATATTAGGAGCTCTGTTAATTACGATGAGTGTGCTTTGGAAGTTGAAAAAGTATATAAGATGATGAAAAAAACGGCTGCTTATTATTATAATGATTTGGGCGTGAATTTTTTATATGATCTTATGAAAAAAAGAGTATTATTGTGTGAAAGTATTTTAGGTGTAACTTCAATTACTGATGTTAGTACAGATTTTTTTCTTGAAAATGAAAAATATGTTGGTAAGACTTTAAGCGATTTTAAGGAGACGCAAGACATACTTGATTTTATTGTTTGGCTAACTAGAAAAAATATATTTGAACGTTTTAGGAGAGTTTATGGGGAAGGGTTTAATTTTGATGATATTGATTTGACGAATGAATGTTTAACTGTTAGCGTATATATAGAACTTTTATGTAAAAAATATGGCATTGAATGTTTAACAATTAAAATTTTGCCTGCTTATACAGATAGAATTAAACTTTATGATGGGAATGGTTATCATTATTTTAATTTAATCATTATAAATGGCGAATATTATTTGATGGATTGTACTTATAAGCAGTTTTTTAAAATGG
>CAQRXS010000116.1 GCA_948874605.1 uncultured Bacilli bacterium
GATTCTAAATCTTCTTTAATTAGTTCTGCTTTGGGTAGCGATTCCTTCACTTGCTCTATTTCATATCCCTTTTTTTGAATAATAGATGCAACATGAATTAAAAAATCTTCTGGATAACTTTCTTCGCTATCAACTAATGATATTCCAATTTCCACCAAATCTTTTCTAGCGTCTTTAAAAAGCATATTGATCCTCCTTTCTTTTAAACATAAAAACCCAGTATCATCCTACAATAAGGACGAATACTGGGATCCGCGGTGCCACCTTAATTTATTATTAAAGATTTAAAATCTTATTTTCTTTAACAATCACTCTTTCATGCTCCAACAAGCACTAGCATTATAACGCATGCCAACGGACTAATCTACTAAAAGTTTCTTTTTTTCGGTAGTCTGCTCCGGGGTGTTCTTTCACCAAATATTTATTATTAGTTCACACTATACCTAATTCACTTGAATAAATAATATGGGTACTTTTCCCTTTCAACACAATACAAATATACCACATAAACCATTTTTTGTCAAATTTGCGTAAATCATTTTTTTAACTTTGTTAATTGAAAATTTAAATGGAACACTTTTTATATTATTTCCATAGAAAAAAGTGCATATTTTGTTGCACTTAGTTCTGCATAAATACTAGGTTTATTTATTTCCTTTCAAGCGTTCCACTTACTTTTGCATTTCACCAACGCCTACTGATATAGTTTACAATAATCTTTGTATACTTTTTCAGCATTCTTTATTATGTGCTTTCTTTTTTCTCACTTTGTTCTACCAATTTTTGATAGTATTCATACCGTTTTTTGGCATTTTGTTTATTTTCTTCTAACAGTTTCTCAGCAAGAGTTGCATTTTTTATTGTTAAGGCATTATATCTTACTTCTCTTTTTAAGAACTCTTGATATTGCTCAAAGTCAGGAGTTTTAGAATCTAATAGAAGTTTTTCCTCTTGTGGTAAATAGCGCATCAAAAGTGTATAACCACATTTTACAGCAAGTTGTTGTTCTTCTAAACTGCAACTCATACCACCTTTAATTCCTTGTTCAATACAAGTTGAATAAGCAATGATTAAGCTTGGACCCTGATGCTCCATTGCTTCTTTCATTACTTTTAGGGTATGCATCATATTAGCACCTAGAGAAATACTTGCTACATAACAATTTGGATAAGACATTGCTATGCGAAATAAATCTTTTTTGGTGGAACGCTTCCCTAAATCGGCAAATTCAGCTACTGCTCCCATTCTACTCGACTTACTCATTTGGCCTCCAGTATTCGAGTACACTTCTGTGTCTAATACTAATACTTTGATATTTTCAATTGATGAAAGTACGTGATCTAGACCACCAAAACCAATATCATAAGCCCAACCGTCACCACCTATTGCGGCTACGGTACGCGCGGGAAGGTAGTCTATTAACTCTTTTAAATCAACTGGTATTTCTTTGGTTAATAATTCATTTTTCATTTTATTAGTAATTTCAAAGTTATCAAAATTTTGTAAAATTTCATCATATATTTGTTTTACATCTTTCGTTACTGAATACATACTTTCTTCTATTATTTTTTTTATTCTTGCTCTTTTTCCTTCGTAAGATAAATGCATTCCATAAGCAAATTCTGCATTGTCTTCAAATAGAGAATTGGCCCAAGACAGACTATAAGGGGTTGAAGGTGCTGAACCTCCATAGATAGAAGAACACCCTGTAGCATTCGCAATGACTATCTCGTCACCATATAATTGAGATAATAATTTAATATATGCTGTTTCACCGCAGCCAGCACATGCTCCTGGAAATTCAAATTTTGGCTTTTCAAGTTGACTTCCTTTGATTGTAAATTTATTAAATGGATTTGGATTTTTATATTCTTTAAAATACTTTTCTGAATTTTCCGTTTTGTCTTTTTCTATCTCTCCCATATAAAGGGCTTTTTGACCATTTTTTCCAGGACACACTTTAACACATAAGCCACAACCAGTGCAATGACTTTCAGAGACACTTATAATATAATGATATTCTTTTGCTCCAATTGCTTCAAGACCTTTGTCTTCTTTAATTAGAAAAGGACGTATTACTGCATGAGGACAAACGAAAGAACACATGCCGCATTGTATACAATTTTCAGGAATCCATTTTGAAACTATGGTAGAAGTATTATTATTTTCGGTTGCGGACAAACCTCCCGGAAAATTTCCTGTACTAAGACTAAGGCAATCACTAACTGTTAACGAATTCCCTTTTCGATGACTCATTTGTTCAAAAATATTTTTAGAAGTATTTTTCTTTTTGGAACTATTTATTTTGGCAATTTTTAATTTGTGAAGATTTGTAATCGATGTCTCTACAGCTTTTTGGTTATTTTCTACAACAGATGCGCCTTTCGTATGAAATTGATTCTCAATGGACTTCTTCAAAACTTCGATTGGATTTTCCATTCCTAATAAATATAAAATGACTGTTTCCATTATTTTACTTATTTTGCCTGGAATGTGATTTACAGTTGCTATTTCTTCTGCGTTGATAGTATAGATTAAAATTTCTTTTTCTTCGATTTGCAATAAATCTTCTTGGGTTAAATTAGCTAATAATTGCTCTTCGTTTTTGGTGTTTACAAGTAAAATACTTTTTTCTTTGGCGACATCTAGTAGGTTGAATTTTGAAAAGTATTCTTGTTTCGTTACAACCATTAAATCTACATTGGTTACATAGTATGGTGCTTGGATTTTTTTATCAGAAACCCTTAAATGACTTACTGTTACTCCACCGCTTTTTTTGGAATCATACTCGAAATAACCTTGAACATATTTTTTTTCGCCTAATATATGAAGAAGGTCTTTTGAAGCAGAAACCATACCATCTGAACCAAAACCATAAATTTTCATTTCATAAGCTTTTAAATCAATGTTATATTTTTCCTCTTTAAGACTTGAGTAATTTAAATCATCTTCAATGCCGATGGTAAAATTATTTTTTGGATTTTTTTCTAACATATTAAAGACAGCAAAGATATGTGCTGGAGTCGTATTTTTCGAAGATATACCATACCTTCCCCCTAAAATTTCTATATTTTTATCTTTTAACGCTGATAAAACATCTAAATATAAAGGTTCTCCCATACTTCCTGATTCTTTTGTTCTATCTAGTACAGCAATTTTTTCTACTGTATGAGGGATAACATCTTCTAAATATTTTTTA
>CAQRXS010000117.1 GCA_948874605.1 uncultured Bacilli bacterium
GTCAGTATAAAATACAAAATCTCTCTTGTAACTGACTATATATATCATACAAGGGTTTATGATTTGAAAAATATTTGTAATAAAAAATAGAAGCAAACATATAGAAGGAAGGATAAGAAAAAAATGAAAATAAAAGAAATGTTAATGTTATGGAGAAATATTAAAAGAATGGAAAGTAAGAAAGATAATTTGGGAATGACAGAGGAATCTAAGGAAAATTTGACCTCACAAAAAGAAGCTTGTGTTAATGTTGTTATTCCGGATGAAAATATTATGAATTCAGAAATTTATATCAATGTTGTTTTAGCCTATCGCAATTGGATAGCGCAAATTGAAGGCCCAGAATATTTTGTTGATTCTTTGAACACACTATATAAAGCAGTAGGTAAAGAAGAAATTGATGCTTTTTCATTTTTTATAGAAGGCTCCCAAACTATGCTAGCAAAAATATTTTCAAGATTTCAAGAACTTGAATGTAAAGACGGCAAATATACTATTGATGAACAATATTTTTTAGGCGCTTTTCGCCATTGCTTTCCAAACAAAGATGTTTTTCATCAAGCACGAGAGTTTTTTAAAGCGTTTACTTTTTATATGAAAACATTTCATGTTCTTAATATAGAAGATTTAAATGTTGTAGAAATAGCTGAGGTTGGCGATGTATTATTTCAACAATATATGAAAAATTGTATACAATACGATAAAGTGAAATTAGAAAGGAAGATTTAATATGTATTTAGATGAATTATGGGGGAAAGTAGATGAATTATTAGAAAAAGAAGTTACTGTACACGGCTGGATTAGAAATCATCGTCCTCAAAAAGAATTTGGATTTATTGATTTCTCTGATGGCACAAGTGTAACTCATTTGCAAATTGTTTATAATAATGCATTAGATGATTTTGAAGAAATCACCAAAATGAAAATTGGGTCCACAGTGGAAGTAACTGGTACTTTGGTAAAAAGTGAAGGAAAAGGACAAGCAGTAGAGTTAAAAGCTACAAAAGTAATTTTGCTTGGAGATTGTCCTGATGACTATCCACTTCAACCAAAACAGCATTCACCAGAATTTTTAAGAAGTATTGGGTATCTTAGACCACGAGCAAATCTGTTTCAAGCGGTATTTCGAGTTCGAAGCATTGCAGCAATGGCAATTCATGAATATTTTCAAAGTCATGGATATGTTTATGCTCATACACCACTTATTACAACAGCGGATTGTGAAGGAGAAGACCAAATGTTTAAAGTAACAACGTTTGATTTTGATAATCTTCCAAAGGTAGATAATAAAACCGATTTTTCAAAAGACTTATTTAAGAAGCAAGCTTACATTACAGGATCTGGTCAACTTCAGGGGGAGGCGTTTGCGATGGCGTTTAGTAAAATTTATACATTTGGACCAACCTTCCGTACGGAAAATTCCAATACAAAAACGCATGCCAATGAGTTTTGGATGATAGAACCAGAAATAGCGTTTTGTGATTTAGAAAAGTTAATGGATATTGAAGAAGAAATGTTAAAATCCGTAGTAAACTATGTACTCGAGCATGCAAAAGAAGAAATTATCTTTTTAGATAAATACCAAGAGCCTGGCCTTCTTACAAAATTAGAAAAACTAGTTACTAGTAAATTTACGCGCGTTACGCATGAAGAAGTTATTACTATATTAAAAAATGCTAATAAAAAATGGGAATTCACTCCGGAATATGGGGAAGATATTGCAAAAGAACATGAACGATTTATTACAGAATATTTTAATGGGCCTGTTTTTATTAAAGATTGGCCAAAAGATATTAAAGCTTGGTATATGAAAGTAAATGATGATAATAAGACTGTTGCAGCAGTCGATTTAGAGATTCCAGGAGCTGGAGAGCTTATGGGAGGAAGTCAAAGAGAAGAAAATTATGATAAATTAATGACCCGAATTCAAGAAATGAATGTTGATAAAACCGCTATTGACTGGTATTGTAATTTAAGAAAATATGGAACATGTGTGCATTCAGGATTTGGAATGGGTTTTGAAAGACTATTAATTTATCTTACTGGAGTTGAGAATATTCGTGATGTCATTCCGTTCCCAAGAACTCCTGGATCATGTGAGTTTTAATGAATACAGAAATTTATGGAGATTTAAGATGTGTAATTCGGGCCTATAATCTTGCTATTTCTGCTAAAACGGATTTAGCTAAAAAGGCTCGTTTACAAAATTTGAAAAATATATCTTCGATGTTTGTGACTAAGTGGAATGCTATTACTGGCAAAGATTTAAGTATGTCAGAATGGATTTATAAAATAGGAGGGATTAAAAATAATGAGCAAATTTACCAAAGAATTAGTCGATAAGTATGCAAAAGATTTGTTATTTGAACTTACTGATGAAGAAAATAAAATGGTGCTAGATGAATTTGAAATTATTGAAGAAAATATGGAAAAAATAAATAAATTGGCAGATTTAAGTGAATTTGAAGCTATGACTCATCCTTTAGAACTTGATTCAGCTCATTTACGAGAGGATGAAGTAGCAGAAGAATTAACTACAGAAGAAGTTTTAGCAAATGCTTCTAAAAAAACAGTTGAGGAAATTATTGTACCTAAGGTGGTGGAATCGTGAAAAGTGTTATTTTGGATTTAAATAAAAAAGATAAAGCGGTTATTTTAGAAGAAACGAAAAAAAAGGTTTTAGATAATCAGAAAAAATGTAATTCTTTTGTAACTATTATAGAAAATGCTGAACTAAAAGATACAAAAGATTCACTTTTATCTAATATTCCTTATGTTTTAAAAGACAATATTTCTACAAAAGGTATTTTAACTACGGCTTCTTCTAATTCTTTAAAAAACTATATTCCTGTTTATAACGCAACAGTGTTTGAACATTTGGAAAATAGTGGAGCTATAATGGTAGCTAAATCTGTTATGGACGAATTTGGGATGGGCGCAACTGGAACAACAGGGCATACAGGAGTTGTTAAAAATCCATGGGATACTTCACGTATTGCTGGTGGTTCTAGTGCAGGTAGTGCAG
>CAQRXS010000118.1 GCA_948874605.1 uncultured Bacilli bacterium
AATCGCTTCTTGATTACGAAAGAAAAACTCGCTGTTTCTTTGGATGTTTACCATTATCATATGAATACTTTGAGTATTATTTAGAAGACTCAAGTTTAGAAGGACTTGTAGAGCAACCATATTATAGTGCGTATTCTTCTAAATTAGATGCTACATTTACAAAAACTAAATTTTTACAAAGTATAGAAAAAAGAAAACAAGAAAGTAAAGATTTACAAAAATTAATAAGGAAGTGATAAATATGTCTGATGACAATAATAACAATAAAAGTCCATAAATTAGAAAATTCATTTGTTCTATTTTATGGCATTCCAACATAAAATAGATATTTCCTACAAGTATCTTAATTTAAATTTCAAAAACAATAAATTAAGAAAGAAGGAATAAAAATGAAAAAAGAATTAAGTTATTTAGAAACGATTAAAATGATTAGTGACACGAAAAAGTGTTTTGAAAGTCAATTAGAAAGCAGACTTGAATTAGTTAAAGTTCAAGCACCTCTATTTGTAAAAACAAGTAGTGGATTACAAGATCAATTATCAGGTGTAGAAAAATCTGTATCTTTTTCAAAATCTGGAGAGAAATTTGAAATAATACATTCTCTAGCGAAATGGAAAAGGGAAGCTCTTGGAAAGTATGAGTTTCCTATCCATATGGGTTTATATACTGATATGAAAGCAATTCGAAAAGATGAAATTGTGGATGATATACATTCATTATATGTAGAACAATGGGACTGGGAAAAAGTAATTGCAAAAGAAGATAGAACTATTGATTATTTAAAACAAACAGCCACTTCAGTATATAAAGCAATAAGACAAACATCAATTATACTAAAACAAAAATACCACTTTTTAGAGCAAACTTTACCCAAAACATTATATTTTATTACATCACAGGAACTAGAAGATTTATATCCGAGATTATCTTCAAAAGAAAGAGAAGAGAAAATAGCAAAAGAGAAAAAGGTTGTTTTTATAATTGGAATAGGAGATAAGTTAAAAAGTGGCACACCACACGATTTAAGAAGCCCTGATTATGATGATTGGTCATTAGATGGAGATTTGTTAATTTATGATAAAACTCTTGATAAAGCTATAGAAATATCTTCTATGGGAATAAGAGTAGATGAGAGCAGTTTATTAGCGCAACTTGAAAAATCTAAATCGCTAGATAGAATTGATTTGCCATATCATCAGAAAATAATAAAGAAACAACTTCCATATACAATCGGTGGAGGAATCGGAATTTCGAGAATTTGTTTATTATTATTGGAAAGAGAACATATTGCTGAAGTTCAAGCTTCTAGTTGGGAAGAACAAACAATTAAAAAATTAAAAGAAAAGAAAATATTATAGGAAGGTAGGCACATGAAAGTAAAAGATTTATATAAAGATTATGAAACTATGATTGGAAATGAAATAGAATTAACAGGTTGGATAAAAAAGCATAGAAAACAATCACAATATGGATTTATCGATTTTTATGACGGTACTTGTTTTAAAACTATACAACTTATCTATGATGAAACTTGCAAAGATTATGAAAAAGTATCCGAATTTCATATAGGTTCTTCTATTAAAGTTTTAGGAACAGTTATAGAATCATCTGGTAAAGACCAAAGTTTTGAAATAAAGTTAATTTCCGCAGTTTTAATTGGCGATTGTAAAGAAGATTATCCTATTCAGCCTAAAAAACATTCAATGGAATTTTTAAGAAGTTGTGCTCATTTAAGACCTAGAGCTTCCACTTTTCAGGCAGTATTCAGAATAAGAAGTGTTGCTTCAATGGCAATTCATGAATACTTTCAAGAACGAGGATTTGTATATGTTCATTCTCCATTTTTTACTGATAGTGATGGAGAGGGAGCTGGAGAAATGTTTCAAGTTACAACTTTAGATTTAGACAAAATTGCTGAAACAAAAGAAGTTGATTATTCAAAAGATTTCTTTGGCAAAAAAGTAGGATTAGCAGTAACTGGACAGTTGGAAGAAGAAGCATTTGCAATGGCATTTAGAGACACATATACTTTTGGACCTTCATTTAGGGCTGATAAATCACATACAAAAATTCATGTTGCTGAATTTTGGCACATTGAACCAGAAATGGCTTTTTGTGATTTAGATAGATTAATTGAGGTTGAAGAAGAATTTTTAAAACATATCATAAAAGTTGTTTTAGAGAAATGTTATGATGAATTAGAATTTTTAGATACTTATGTTGAAAGAGGATTAATTCAAAAATTGGAAGATCATTTAGAATCGAGAAGCATTAAGTTAACTCACAAAGAAGCAATTGATATATTATTAAAAGCTGATAAAAAATGGGAAATTACACCTGATTACTTTGGGGATATAGCTAAAGAACACGAAAAATATCTAACAGAAGAATACTTTAAAGGTCCTATATTTATAACTGATTGGCCAAAAGATATCAAAGCATTTTATATGAAACAAAGTGATGATGGTAAAACGGTTAAAGGAGTTGACTACATTTTACCTCGTTGTGGTGAAATTATGGGTGGATCGCAAAGGGAAGATGATTTTGATAAATTAGTCAGTGTTATGAAAGAACGCAAAATGGATTTAAAAGCTTTAGAATGGTATACTGATTTAAGAAAATATGGAAGTGTTCCACATTCTGGTTTTGGCTTAGGATTTGATAGACTTGTTATGTATATAACTGGAATGGAAAGTATAAAAGATGTTATTCCATATCCTAGAAGTCATGGAAGCTGTGATTTTTAAATAATTTGCTTATAATTATAAACAAATTGTGATGAAAATGGAGTAAGAGTAGCGACTAAAACAGAACAACAATTAGGTCAAGAAAATACCAATTTAATGTATGAACATGGCGAAATTCAAAAATTGCATCGCCAAGGTATGAAAAGATAAAAAATTTTAATTAAATGGGTTGAAGTCAAAAAGCAATTACATAACTAATGAATTTTAGTGATAAACCTACTTTAAGTACTACTAAGTCGACAGAGCAAACTTAGATTCGCGTGCTAAAGAAGAGC
>CAQRXS010000119.1 GCA_948874605.1 uncultured Bacilli bacterium
AATGACTTTTTACTTAAATTTACAACTTTTTATTCATACAAGATGTATCTCGATTTTAATCGAGAATTTTTTCGTTTTCCAATAAAAGGAGGTTTAAAATGGGAAAATATTTTGAAGAAAATACAGAAAAAATCTATGTGACAAAAGAAGGTTATGAAGAGTTTTTTGCAGAGTTAGAGAAGCGAAAAGAAGAGTTTATGACAAACAGTTCATCAGGAAGTAAAATGTATCAAGATGCAGTTGGGGATAGCTGGCATGATAATTTTGATTTTGAAAATTCAATGCGAGAAGAAAACAAGATTGCTAGTAGCGTCGATAAAATGCTACGGGATGTAAAACGACTAGTTATAGTGGAAGAAAAACAAGTTAAAAATTTAGTAAATATCAATGATACCATTCGTGTAATTTTGGAATTTTCAGAAGGAGACACCGAAGAAGAAATCATAAAATTAACAGGAAGGTATATTCCCAAAATACATACAGATTCTGTTTTGGAAGTAACTTTAAATAGTCCTGTTGGCAGAGCAATTTATCAAAGCAAGATTCCATCCACGACCTATTATGAAATAAATAATCAACAAGTTAAAATAAAAATATTAGAAAAATTAAATACATTAGAAAAGAAATGAATAGTGCATCATTTCTCTTGGTTTTCTTGTAATAACCCTTTATAGTATTTCCAAGCAAGAATTCGAAAAGCTAATTTATCAATTAATTCTTCACTCAAATCGCCATCTTGAATGGCTTTTTTTACTTCACGAATACTTTCTTCATAATCAGTAACGATGATGAGATCATTTCCGGCTAAAATTGCTTCGACACTTTTTTGGTCAATGGAAGAAGTAGCTCCCATATCCATATCATCTGTAATAATAATACCTGTAAAATTCAAACGATTTCTTAAAATATTATGTACACTAGGGGATAGGGACGCTGGATGGTTCGCATCAATGCTAGTAACAATATTATGACTAACAAGTACAGCTTCAGCACCAGCTTGAATACCGCTTTCAAACGGAGGAAGATCATTATTAATAATATCCTCAAGTTCTCTAGAATCTGTTGCACTACTTTGATGAGTATCCGCATTATTTCCATATCCAGGAAAGTGCTTTAAAGTATAGGAAACACCAGTTCCTTTTCCAGCTGAGATTACTGTTTTAGCATAAGTAGATGTAAGATTAGTATCCTTACCGAAACTTCTTTCATACATATAATCACTAGGATTTGTTGAAACATCAACAACAGGCGCTAAATTTAAATTTAATCCTAAATTAGATAAAATACGGCTCTTAGTTTTGGTATCTTCTGTAATTTTAGGAAATCCTCCTAAATCATAAAGTTCTTTCGAAGATTTAAAAGGTTCACTAACTAAATTTTCATTACTACTAATACGAACAATTTTTCCGCCTTCCTCATCAACCGCTGTTAAAAGGGGAATAGGACTAGCACTTTGTAAAGAAGCCATCATATCTTTTACTTCTTGTGTTGTTTTATTTTTAAAATCTTTTGCAAAGAAAACATATCCACCAAATCCATATTTTTTTACTAAATCAATTGCATTAGAATCAGGATATCGAACCAAAAATAACTGTCCAATCTTGTCTGTTAAACTCATAGTCTCTAACTTTTTATATGCCTGATTATAATAATCTTTAAAGATTCCATCGTCAGACCATTCAAGAGGAATTCCTTCTTGTTCTCTACTAACGAAAGATAAATTTACTACAGTCAAATCTTGAACCTCTTTATTTTTATCTAAAATTCCAGAATATTCTAGCAAAATATTATCTCCAACATCTGCTTTGATATCTTCCTTTTTAAAAGTATATATTATATGATTTTTGTCTTGAATGGAAATATACTCTTTATTAACGGATAAAACAGAGCCTTCTAGTTTTTCCTGCTGACTAGAGGAATCAGAAGAATTACCAAAACTTTTTCCAAACAAGAAAAAAGCCAAAAAACCAACAATTAAAACACCCACAAAAACAATTATTCTTTTATTCGATATTACCATAAATCAGTCTCCTTTTTATAAAGATATTCAAATAAACATATATTATGCTTCCCATAGTATTATTATATGAAATTTTAGAAATATTAAAAGAAAATATAGTATAATAGTTTTATAAAATTTGATTAGAAAGAAGTTAGGGCTATATGAAAGAAATATTTTTGAGTTTTAGACCAGAATACTTTAAACCGTTATTATATGGAATAAAAAAGTACGAATATCGAAAAAGATTTTGTGATGAAGCTACACGTGCTTATCTCTATCTAAGTGGAAAATCAAAACAAGTAGTGGGGATACTAGAACTTGGAAAACCAATTCGTTTAGACTTAACAAGAAATAACTACATTGATTATCCAGAAACTCTACAAAGAGTGGATGACTATATTTCAAACAAAGTTAAAAATGCGATTCCTATCAAATCTTTAACGCTGTTCGAGAATCCCGTTACTATCGAAGAAATTCGAAAAATTTTACCAGGATTTATGCCACCTCAA
Organism: uncultured Bacilli bacterium; assembly: GCA_948874605.1. Next base: position 2,512 of record CAQRXS010000119.1, read on the forward strand.
TTGTATTATGTTTTAGAGAATCATCCCGAATTAAAATCATTATTAGAAAAACAACCACTAAATAAAAAATTGTTTATTCATAATCATGATGAAATTTACTACGATAATTTAGCTAGGTCTGTAAGTGAATTAGAAAAAACAGAGGAATTTTTAAAATTAAATGCAAACGAAGAACAAAACAAACAATTTCAAAATATACGATTGTAAAAAAGGAGTGTATTCGTATGGAAAAAGAAATAATTAATTTTATCTTTAGAAGTTTAAACAAGAAAAAAATCGCGCTATGTTTATTTTTAGAAGCATTTTTAGATTTTATTTATTATTTTGTTCCTTTTGCTTTTACACTATTTTTAACAATGCCATTTACTGTTGAAAAAGCATGTCTTGTAATAGCTATTTTTCTAATATCAAAAATAATACGCGTCATAGGAAATTACCTCTTAATTAAACTGAGCAATAATTATTTATATGAATATTCATGTGTACAATATGAAGAATACTACAAAAAATT
>CAQRXS010000120.1 GCA_948874605.1 uncultured Bacilli bacterium
ACTAAACTTATATGATTTTTTTTATGTGTTTCACTTACTTTTGCATTTCACCAATTGTCGAAAACATTAAAAAAAGAACTATACACTCATTAGTTCTGTTTCTTTTTCTTTTAATTTTTCATCTATGATTTTATTATATTTATTAATACATTCTTGAACTTCTTCTAATTCACTTTTCTCTTCGTCTTCTGGAAGTTCTAAAGCTTTAATACTATTATTTTCTTCTTGTCTAATATTTCTTAAAGCAACACGAGCTTCTTCGCCGAGTGCTTTTGCTTGCTTTACATATTCGCGACGACGATCCTCAGTAAGCTCTGGAATTGTAAGGATTACCATTTCGCCATTATTTGTTGGATTTAATCCTAAATTTGCTTCATTTATTCCGCCCTCAATGTCTTTTAATATTCCTCGGTCAAATGGCTTTATAAATAATTGTCTAGCCTCTGGAACTGTAATGTTTGCTAAACTGTGAATTGGAGTTAAAGTTCCATAGTATTCTACCATTACCCCATTTAACATTGCAGGGTTAGCTCTTCCTGCTCGAATGTTAATTAATTTTCCTTCTAAAGCTTCGATCGCTTTTTGCATTTTTTTTTCAATATCCATAATAATCACCTTTCTAATATTCTACAATTTTATTCTGAATTATAAAATCTTCTAATTCACTTTTCTTTACTCTTCCTACAATTTCATTTGCTAGTTTTCCGTTTTTAAATGCCATTAAATACGGAGTATATGTAAAGTTTTTTTCTATCCTTTCGTCAAGGGCTATCAAACTTTGTGAATCCTCTTTCTCTATCAAGTCTTTATCTATATAATATCCATGTATTTGATAAGTTTTGAAAACTGCTTCTAAATCAGGTAAAAACAATTTACAAGTTTCGCAAGATTCTCTAGAAGATAATAAGACGAAACTTTCCTTGGTTTCTAATTTATTCTGTACATCTTTTATAGACAATTCTTCTAAAAAGTCTATGGAATATTCCTTTTTTTCTCCACTTCCAAATACCATATTGTTAGGATTGGGATTTTTGCTAATAAAGTGCAGTGCAATAGTATCTCCCATAAAAAGAAATAAAAGCATTCCTAAAATAAATATACAATACCATATGTCTTTCTTTTTTTTCTCACTCATCTTTGACACCGCTTTTTATATATTGTTGCATCATTTGAAGATACTCTTTTTTTTTGGCTTCTTTCTTTTCTTTTGTCCAATATTCATCAATATCTTTATTTCCTCTTACAATAGATGTTTCGTCATCAAAGAAAGTAATTACGCCATTTCTCACAGCTAAAACAGTAGGTGCATATAAGTTTACTGCTTCATCCTCTAAATGAGGAAGATTAGGTCTTAATATTTTTACAATTTCTTCATAGTAATGATTATTGTTGTTGCGATCTTTTTTGAAATTGTAATAATATATAGTATCTAAATTGGCTTGTTTCGCGGTTTCATTTAATAATTCAGCAATAACAGCACTCCATTTATTTTCTTTATATCCCATAAAAATAATTGCATCCCCATTAGTAAGCAGTTCTGCTATTTCTTTGCTCGATTTATATTTATAAATGTTATCCACTGTGATATTGTATTCAGCTTGAAAACTTTCGGCATCTGTTAAGCTTTTTTTAGGTGCATTAAAATCTTTTGTACCTAAATACATAAATGCACATATCAAAAAGATAAAACTTATAATATAGAATATTTTTTGTAAAACAGGCATAGCCTTCTTTTTAACTTTCATGAGTCCTCCTTAAAAAGATTATAGCAAGAAAAGAACTAGAAAAAAAGATACTTTTGTAAAAAAGTGTCTAGGTTTGTTAAATGCGTACTTTTAGAAAAAATCTATTCGGTTAAACTTGCAACAAATGGAGATTCACTTGTTCCTTCTCCTGAAGTTATTTTAATATTTGATTTTAAATAAACCGTTGGAAAAATATCTTTGTTATAATAAGTGTAATCTCTACCTAAAGAATTAGAATATACATAAAAAACACAAGATTTACTATCTAATTCTGTAGGTGTCATTGTCCATTGAGGTTTAATCCAAGTATTGGTTCTACATGTCACCCCAAGTCCAGAATTCCAACTACACAGTTCGACTTCCTCTATACAGTTTTTTCGACCATCTTCACTACCACCACTTGTGGAATATCCGTAATCTGATGGATAGATAAGTCCTACTTTTCCGACCCATTTCGTAGTTCTTGGTATTTGATCTTCACAATGCCAAGTAGATCCTGTGGGAATGTAACTGCATCCATCTCCTGTGTTATTACTACGCTCTAATCTATAAAAGTCTTTCGATACAATAGTATTGTATACCATTTCACTTCCATTTGATCCTGTATTCCATAGAGTATCTCCAATAAAACTTTTCGCATTTTCAGAAATTCCAGAGCTAGTAAAATCACATGATACGGTAGTGTTTTTCATATTTGAATAACATTTGCCAGAATTAGAATTCCAATACAAGGAACCACCAACGGATAAAGTATCATAGCCTGGATTCATAAGCTTCATTGCTGTTGATATACTCCATTCATTTACTCCATATCCTGAATTCATATTAGATCCTGACTCACTCCAACTATAGCCTCCTATAGAACTGCTTCTTGTAATTTTAAGTCTTGTTTCACCAGATGTATCTTCTTCACTTGATTTAA
>CAQRXS010000121.1 GCA_948874605.1 uncultured Bacilli bacterium
ATATTTCTAGATTTACCTGATAATTCACTAGAGAATCACAAGTATTTGTAATTGTGAATGTATAAGGGGTTAAAGACTTACCTTCTTCTTTTGATATAGGATATGCATTTTTTAGACTTATTGGATTTTGTTCTTCGAATGTAACTCGAAAACATCCAGTTGTTATTGTATTAGTACTATCAGCCGTTAAATTAATTTGCCATAAGGCAAATGTTACTCCTGTTATCATTACAATTGTTATTAAAATGATTCCTATTATTATTGTTTTTTTCTTATTCATATCCTACACCTACTACTTCTTATCATGGCATTTTTCCAATATTATATTACACTTTGCCATATTCTACCTAAAGTAATTATAAAATATCTTATACCCTAAGTGAATATAGTTATACGTTTTAAATATATAAGTTTAGTATTTTTTTAGAAATTTTAAGTTTAAAAATAAAAATTACTGCCCATACTATACATGGTGAAACTATATGAAAAACGAAATTGTAAAAAGAATCCAAAAAGAATTTAGTAAAAATGTAGATTTAGTTATTAAACCTATAAAAGTTTCTCTTTTACAAACAATCTATATTATTTATTTAGAAAGTGTTACTGGAAGCGACAAAGTCAATGATTATATTTTAAAGAATATAACTTTTCTAAATGCACTTCCCAAAAAGAAATTAAAAGATTTAGCAAGTTCCATTCCCGCACCTCACACTGTAATTCTCCAAAATCCAGATGAAATAGAATTTTATATAACCAATGGATTCACAATAGTAATTCGTGGAAAAGAAATCATTGCCCTTGAAACAAAATCAGACATTACTCGCGGAATTCCAGAACCAACAACCGAACAAAGTGTATTTGGCCCTAAAGATGCTTTTACCGAAAACATTCAAATCAATCTAGGACTAGTAAAAAGAAGAATTAAATCGTGTACTTTAAAAGCGGATAATGTAGTAATAGGAAGAAAAACACTTACAACATTAAACGTTCTTTATTTTGAAGATATTGCGGAAATGGATTTAGTAGAAAGTGTAAATGAATCTCTAAAAAAAATTGATATTGATGGTATTTTAGATTCAGGTACAATTGCCGAATATTTGGGCCGAGAAAATAAGAGTACCCACTTTCCAACAGTCATAAAAACAGAACGACCTGATCACGTTGCAACAGCTCTATTAGAAGGAAAAATAGTTATTCTAGTAGACACATCTCCATTTGCCTTAATATTGCCAGCCTTCTTCGCAGACTTTATGAATCCCATAAGTGATAATTACAAAAAAGCAAACAATATTAATTTTTTAAAAACAATTCGTTTTATATGCTTTTTTATCACTATGATGGCACCAGCTATTTATATAGCAATTATTAATTATAATCCTGAGACCATACCTACTTCGCTCTTAATAAATTTTGCCACCCAAAGAGATAACGTTCCTTTCCCTGCAATAGTCGAAGCCTTGATGATGCTTTTCATTTATGAAATATTAAGAGAAAGTGATATAAGATTTCCAAATTCTTATGGGAGTGCAATATCAATTCTAGGAGCTTTAATATTAGGTGAAGCTGCTGTAACTGCTGGATTTGTAAGTCCTATTATGATTATTGTAATAGCGTTCACTTTCATAACAAGTCTTATCTTCACAGAACAAGAAATGGTAGATGCAGCAAGATTTTTTCGAATCATCTTTTTAATAGCTTCAGCTTTTTATGGTCTTTACGGAATCGTCCTAGCCTTCATTTATTTCTTAATTCATGTTACAGAAATAAAATCTTTAGGAAAACCATACTTTTATCCACTTGCACCATTTGATAAGACATATTTAATGAAAGGAATATTAAAAGATAAAGTATGGAAAAATACCAAAAGAAGCAGTATGTTAACAGACAAAAACTTTACCAAACAAGGGAGGAACTTAGAATGAAAAAATGGTTAATATTACTCATCATTCCATTTCTTTTAACTGGTTGCTATGATTACAAAGAACTCAACTCAAGAGCAATAGTTTCTGGAATTGCTTTAGACTTTAAATATGACGCATTTCAAGTTACTTTAGAAATCTTAAATAGTAAAAAAAGTGATAGCGAAAAAGAATCTTCCGAAAAAACTTACTATGTAGAAGGAACTGGTCAAACAATATCAGAAGCGATCCAAAATTGTAATTTAAAAGTAAGTAAAGATGCCTACTATTCACATCTTAAAGTAATGATTATCAGCGAAAGTATTGCCAAAGAAAAAATGGATAAAGTTTTAGATTATCTACTACGAGACCCAAATATTAGAAATATCTTTATCCCCGTTATGGCAGAGGGGTCAGACGCAGGTGAAGTCTTAAAAACAGTATCAACGGCAAATCCTGTAAGTTCTGAAGCCATACAAAACCTAATTGAAAATAATATGCAAAGCAATCATATAGGAATTGAACAAGATTTTGAAGTTTTTGCAGATGCATTTATTGATTTACGAAAAGATGCAGTAATGAACACAGTCAAAAAAGAAAAAGAAAATATCGTTCTTTCCGGAATTGCCACATTTCGTGGTTCAAAATTAGCAACAATATTAAATCAACAAGAAGCAGCAGTATATAATGTTTTAAGTAATAAT
>CAQRXS010000122.1 GCA_948874605.1 uncultured Bacilli bacterium
AACTAAAATAGTCTATGTTATTTTTCGCCTAATATTAGGCAAAAAATGAGTTTTTTAAAAATTGTAGTGTTCGATTTACAAAGAATTTACTTTTTGCAAAATTTCGTTTTTCAGAAAATTTACATTTTTTCATTTTTCTGTTTTTTTGACTTTTTTGCAAAATAAAAAGATATACAAAAGTCAAGCTTTTTTAAGCTTTTTTGTTATATCTTTTTGTTATTATATTTATTGCTTTTATATGATAAATTTATAGCTAGAAATTATCTTTCACTAAATCCTGTAAAAGATAATGATAATGCTCCAATTGTTGCTCCAGAGTGATTCATCTGACCATACTCATTAAAAGAGAATAGAACTATAAATGGTAAGTCTCCTACTGCATTTTTTATTGCAACGAAATCTTCATCTATTCTTTCATCGATATTCATTTTTCTAAACCCAGAATGTACTAATATCATTGCGCCAATATTCGATTCTTCATCCAATTCTCTTATAGCTTCTACAGCTCCGCCTATAAGACCGTCTTGATCATTTTCCATTTGAATTAAAGCAGTTTTTTCAGCTACAATTGTATTTACTTCAAATGTATAATCTTCATTTCCTGTTATAGGCTGACGAATTGCAAGTACATCTCCTTGAAGACTTTTTATTGCTAAAGGTTTTAAAGTTGATATCTCCCATAATTTGTCACCTATAAGATCATCCGCATTTTGTCCAATCCATTCAGCATATTTCTTTAAGGCAGGCTTATTATCTATTTCAACGATTGTGCGTCCATCATCTACTTTTGTAATAATTCCCATGTTTTCTGTTTCAGTATATTTGCCATCAAAAATAGTTTTGATTTCCTTATTTGTATAAATTAAGGCTATTGCAACACCATCTTCATGACTTTCTTCATCACTAAAAACTTTCCATTCTCCTACTATATTATCGTCAGAAGCAGTACCACCAAACATTGGTACTTCGCCTAAAACATCTTGTATTCCCTTTAAATAATATTCTTCTTCTCCTGGAGTTGCAAACATAGCAAAAGCTACTGGTGAATGTTTTTTTCCAGCATTATCCATAGCCATTTTAGCAACGCGACGACCAGTTAAACGAGGATCATTTCCACGAGGTAATGAAGCAACACCTACTATTAGTTCATTATCTTCAATTACTAGCATACCAGCATATCCATCATCATTTGAAATTATTCCATCTGGAGTCATAATTGCTCCTGAAGAAGTGCATCCTATAACTTTCAAGTTTGGCTCAACTGATTTGATACCTTTTAACACCTCTACTTGTTCATATTTGGTTGATGTAAATAAAAAACCTACTTTTGGTATTTTTAGCCCTTTTGTTGAATTTCTAACAATCTCTACACCTGCTTCAAAGCTATCTTTTAATATACTAGACCCAACATTTGCTTTCATTTAAACACATCCTCTTTACTCTTTTTTTGCTATTCTTTTCCTATTATAATTTTATACTTATTTACATACTAAAGCAAGCCTTTTTTATATTTTTAAGCAAGAAAAAAAGAACATTAATCGTTCTTCTTTTTTGCATTTATACGTTTTAAAATTAACTTTTTGTACAGTAGAATGAATTAAAATACTATTTTGATAGTTTCATAAATATAGTGATTTAACTCACTTATTCAAGTAATTACACATTCACGTTTAACTATACTCTTGTATAAGAGTTCTCCAATTCATCGCTAAATTTTATTTATATACGCGCACACGATATAGCATATTGCGTCTTTCCCATCGGCAGCTAACCAATAGGGTTTACGCTCAACGTTTGGATTGCTTGATTTCCCTTGCAAGACAAGTTTAAGACTCTCCAATTTTTAAACGCGGCCAGATTGTCTTTATATAACAATTCCAACTCAATTTCCCAAAGAATGCTATTTTATTTTTCAAAACATCATCCTAATTCCACTAAGTTGTTCATCTTATATATTAACAAAAATGTACTAAAATGCATAACATACCTGCGACTTTATTATTAGTAAAGTCTGTACTAGTACGAAAGCAATTCATCGATTCACAATAATATTATTATCCTTATTGGCAAATAGAAAATGCTAACTATTAACAATACCATCATGGTAATTAGATACTTTAATTTCTTAAATAATGATTAAATGGTGATGAATAGGTTCCATTCAATGATTAACAGTAGATACTAGAACATACGGTAACACAATATGTCCTCTTCAGTCATATTTTATATGCTGGAATAACTTGTTGGCTTAACGAGCTATCGTTAATATACAAATGTATTGCAAAGTACACATGTTACAAGTTTATAAGATTTATTATTTGCGGTAATAAACCTTTTTTATTTTATAGTTTTGCGGACTATAAATATAATTTAATAAAACTCTTATTATATATAATCTTTCACAAACGAAATATAAATTTCTTTATATTTTCACTGTATTTCAAGTTTATGCCCTAGATATATTTTTAAAGTT
>CAQRXS010000123.1 GCA_948874605.1 uncultured Bacilli bacterium
CAATATATGGCATAAGCATCACCACTAGATGCATATCATTTACACAAACAGCACAATATCTGTTGTCCTCTACCATAAATCATCCCTCCTAGGTTTCTCGTTTGGTAAATTTTACCATGTATAATATGGTTCGTCAATTACTTTCGTACGCCCATTTTCGACATAAAATTAATTTGAATATTCTTCTAAAAACTGTCAATACTCTTTGTACAAATTAATCGAAAAGGAGATTACTTTTATGAAACTAAAATCAATTATTTTAGTGTTTACACTATTTCTTATTTACTTTATTTTTAATTCATTTTCATACTCCCATTCTATATCAAACAATTTAGAAGAAAATCTTTTTAGACTACGTGTAGTTGCAAATAGTAACTCAAAAATAGATCAAGATTTAAAAATAAAAGTACGTAATAGTATTTTAAATTATTTATCAAAATTTAACTTATCAAATAAAGAAGAAACTATTCTTCACCTTAAAAATCATCAAACAGATATTGAAACAATAATATCAAATATAATCAAAGAAAATGGTTTTGACTATACTTTTCAATTTGAAATTTCTAATTCTTTTTATCCAGCAAAAAAATATAATTCAATAACCTTACCATCTGGAAATTATGATGGTCTACAAATAAAACTTGGCAATGCCAAAGGCGAAAATTGGTGGTGTATATTATTTCCTCCAATGTGTTTAATAAATTCTTCAACTTGTGAATTAGAAGAAAATTCTAATGAGCTGTTATCAAATAACCTTTCAAACGAAACTACTCATATTATCCAGTCTTCTGAGCCAAAATATAAATTTAAATTCAAAATTATTGATTTTATAAATAACCTATAATAGCATATTTTGCCTCTTCTCTTGTCAATACATTTTTTTTATGTTATAAAATGATATGTTAGAATAATTATGTCTAGATTTGCTAGATTTCTATAAATAAAAGATATTGGCTTTTCAAGTATTACAGTATTTAGAGGTCCATATCAATTTTGGGGGTATGAAAATGGAAAAATTAGTTATAACAGGACCTACTCCATTACGTGGAGATGTAAAAATTAGTGGCGCAAAAAATGCTGCCGTTGCTATCATTCCAGCTACAATATTAATAAATGGTATATGCACAATAGAAAACTTACCTAATATTAGTGATGTAAAAACATATTGTGAAATATTAGAAAGTTTAGGAGTAAAAGTAACTTGGATAAATAGACACACAGTCCAAATTGATTCTAGAAAAATTGCTTCTTCAACTGCTTCATTAGAACTTACTAGAAAATTTAGAGCATCATACTACTTAATAGGTTCTTTATTGGGTAGATGTGGAAGAGCAGAAGTTGGTCTTCCAGGTGGTTGTAATTTAGGTCCAAGACCAATCGATCAACATATAAAAGGATTTGAATCACTTGGTGCACATGTTGATGTATCAAGTGGAAATATAACAGCAACATGCGACAAATTAAAAGCTAGCTCTATATACATGGATATCGTATCTGTTGGTGCAACTATGAATATAATGTTAGCCAGTGTACTAGCAGAAGGAACTACAACTATTGACAATGCTGCCAAAGAACCACATATAGTAGATTTAGCAAACTTCTTAAATACAATGGGAGCCGACATCAGAGGAGCAGGTACAGATGTTATTAAAATAAATGGTGTTAAAGAATTAAAAGGAAATGCAACATATTCAATTGTTCCAGACCAAATTGAAGCAGGAACATTTATGTTAGCTGCTATTGCATCAAAAGGAGATATAACTATTCACAACTGTATTACAAAACATTTAGAACCAATTATAGCTAAAATATTAGAAATGGGTGGAAATGTTGATGCTAATGGAGATCACGTACGTGTTTGGTGGTCAAAAAGAACTACAAAAGCAAATGTAAAAACACTTCCATACCCAGGATTTCCTACAGACTTACAATCTCAAATGGGTGTATGTCTAGCTATGTCTTCAGGAACAAGCATTATAAATGAAAGCATTTGGGAATCAAGATTTCAATATACTCAAGAATTAAATAAAATGGGCGCAAAAATAACTACATCTGGAAAAACAGCAGTGTTTGAAGGCGTAGAATATTTATATGGAGCTCCTGTAAATGCTACTGATTTACGTGCTGGTGCAGCATTAATAATTGCTGGAACTAGCGCTAGTGGTACAACAGAAGTATTTAATTTACATCACATAGATAGAGGCTATGAAAACATAGAAGAAAAATTCAGAAAATTAGGTGCAAAAATAGAAAGAGTAAAATACACAGAAGAATAATGGAGAAAAAAGATGTTTAATTTTTGTAGTTTATATAGTGGAAGCACAGGAAATTGTTTATTTGTAGAAACAAATGAAACAAAAATATTAATAGATGCAGGAGTAAGTCAAAAAAAAATAGAGACTGCTCTTGCGTCTTTTAATGTTGCACTTAGCGATATTGATGCAATTTTA
>CAQRXS010000124.1 GCA_948874605.1 uncultured Bacilli bacterium
TTTGTTTACTAGCCTCATTAGTCTTTCTTTATTTTTTTCATGTTTTTGTCCTGTTATTTACAAGAACTTGACCTTCTTCTAAATATACAATACCATTCTTTTTTATCAAATCTTCACTACTAATTTTAAAAAGATTCGAAACCATGTCTACTGTATCTCCCTCTTTTGTAATATAATAGCTATACCCACTCTTAGGAATTAAAATCTCTTGGTCAGGATAAATATAATCATCCATAGATAAGCCATTTAAACTGGCAAGTAATTCAGGATTTATATTATAACGTCTTGCAATCCCATACAAACTGTCACCTTTCTCAATGGTATAATAATTAAAATAATTTTGATTATTTTTTGGAACAATAACATTGTCTTTTCTTTCTTCAAAATTTTCAGCTTCAAACATAATATCACTTCCTACAAGTAGAATATGTTTCTTTTTGTAATAGGTGCATATCACGATTTAAAAAATAAATATAATACGATTAGAATTAAAATTCCATTCAAAAGAAGACATAATTTGAACTTCTCCATATCGTTCGAAATAAGCATATAAAATATTATTTTCTAGAAAAAATACACCATCACTAACTTGCGCAATAATTTTTGTGGGTTTTTGCTCACGAATCAAAACAGAATGCTCCATAAACTTAGCAAAAAGTCCATCCCGAAGTTCATAAGAAATTGGAAAAACACCTGTAAACAAATAATCTTGATTGATAAGGCGCGTTATCGAAACATCTTGCCATCCATGTTGATAAGTGCGACCATTTGTTTTTTCACTACCAATCTTTTCTTGAACTTTTTTACTTGGTGTTAACTTCCACTCTATTTTCTCATGCTTATCTACTAAATAAATGCTATCTTCATAAACGCCTAGAATAAGACTATCAAAAAAGATGGGAGTATCTAAATTCCATACTTCTTGACGACCTGTTTTTCTGTGAATAAGTAGAACTTTATCAAAAGAATAATCCGTATTATAATCAGGTACAAAAAGATAATCTCCAACTTGACTAAGTAATTTTGGTTCATAGATATCTTTATCATATAACTGGATTTCCTCGGATATAGATTCATTAATATGATAAAAGCCACGGTAATTCCATATATAGTAATCATGATTCATATAATTATAAACATTAATATTATGGTATTCTTTTGGCGTTTCCGAGTAAGGTTCAGAAACTACCTCCAATTTCGAGCTCATTGCATCATGTACAAGATGATAACTAATTTGCTGTGTCCCCCGCAAACAAAGAGGAGAAAAACGAAGTTTATTAGAATAAAGTTTTATACAAGTTTCATCACCATCTTGAAACTCCTCAATTTGATAAACTAATTTTTTAGAAGAAAAATGGGTACTAGGTAAAACAACCGCATATTCTTGATTTGCTTTTTGAAATCGAAAATAATAATTATCTTGTGCTTTATCAAAAACTTCAACTATTTTAAATCCGTCTATTGAATATTCTAAAGTATAATTTTTTTTAGAAAAGAGATTCCAAATAATAAGAAAAAAAACTAGCAAAAAGCACACTAAAACTACGAAACGTCGTCGCCTCTTTACTTCACTAATGTTCTTCATGACCATATTTTTTCTTTTCTTCCATCATAAATTGACTAATTTTCGTCTCAATTTCTATTAAAGAAGATTTCGCCAAATTAGAAATTACAATCTGTTCCTTTACCGTATCAATAACAATTTTGCCCCAAAATAAGCCTTGATATACTTGCATATCATTATATAAATCTGGCGTGACACTAGAAAGCGCATAACCAAATAAAACACGTTTTTGTCCAATTAATAATCTTTTATCTGTTACAGCTACCACAGCTGTCTGAA